>DAINOM010000134.1:0-9912 GCA_036735445.1 Propionicimonas sp. | reverse complement strand
GACCGCGAACGCCTTCACCGACATGTTCCTGACCAAGCTCGACATCCTCACCGGCTGGGAGAAGATCCCGGTGTGCGTGGCCTACGAGGTCAACGGCGAGCGCACGGACACGTTGCCGATGACCCAGACCGACTTCCACCATGCCGTCCCGGTCTACGAGTACCTGGACGGCTGGGCCGAGGACATCTCCGGCTGCCGCAGCTTCGACGAGCTGCCGAAGAACACCCAGGCCTACGTCCGCCGCCTCGAGGAACTGGTCCGCTGCCGCATCTCGGGGATCGGCGTCGGCCCGTCCCGGGAACAGGTGGTCATGCTGCACGACCTGCTCTGACGCCCCCGCGAGGTGACCCGGTGACACGCAAGAGACTGCCCACCCCGACGCCGTGGTGGGTGCCGATCCTGCTGAGCTTCCTCGGCCTGACGGCGTGCTTCCTCACGGTCGCCTACATCTCCTGGATCCACGTGGACGGGCGGCTGTCCTGGTTCGGGCTGTTCATGCTCGCGCTGAACCTCGGCACGACGATCGCCGCGGTCGTCGCCACCGGTATGGACGTCCGCACGGGGCGGGTCTCCTGGCGCTGGTGGGCGATCCTCGGCACCTTCGTGCTGTTCAGCATCGTGATCTATCCGTTCATGGGCAATTTCGCGTAAGGGTCCCCGCTCAGCAGCCGCAGAAATCACCGGTTACAAACGCATGAACACCCCGCCGGAGATTTGAGATCGACGCCGATGCATGCCACCGTGGATGTCGTGAGCGGTTGAGAAGTCCGCCCACACCGACGCCGGATCCGGGGATTCCCTGGTCCGGTTTTGCATTTCCCAGCGATGCCGCGAGTGGAGCTCGACGGCTCGCTCGCGCATCCCGACCACATCGGGGGACAGCCATGCCGAACCACGACCTGCGCCCCGTCGCAGGCCCCGACGTCGCCATGCGGCGCGAATCGACCCGCAACCCCTACTCGCCGGTGATGATCCTGGTCACCCTGATCGCCACGGGCGGGGTGCTCGCCTACGCGATCTTCCTGCTCAACCCCGGCAACCGCGGCGACGCGCTGCCCTACGCGCTGGTGATCGGCGCCGAGGCGGTGCTGGTCACCCACGCCCTGCTGGCCATGTGGACGATCCTCGCCGGCTCGAAGAGCCCCCGCGACCACGCGTACTACGCCGCACAGCAGGCGCTGCTCGATGACCGTCCGGAGCGGGACGCCCCGCTGCTGCTGCACGGCCGCGAGGTCTCGGTGGCGGTGTTCGTCACCTGCTACGGCGAGCCGCTCGAGGTGATCGGACGGACGGCGCGCGCCGCGCGGGACGTCCGCGGCCGGCACAGCACCTGGATCCTCGACGACGGCCGCAGCGACGACGTCCGCGGGCTCGCGGCGGACCTGGGCGTGGGCTACCTTCGCCGGCTGAGCGGCGGTGGCGCCAAGGCCGGCAACGTGAACCATGCGCTCAGCCAGGTGAAGACCGACTACTTCTGCATCTTCGACGCCGACTTCGTCCCTTCGCCCGAATTCCTGGTCGAGACGATGCCGTTCTTCACCGACGCGAATGTCGGCTTCGTGCAGACCCCGCAGAGCTACGGAAATCTGAGGAATTTCGTCTCCCGCGGCGCCGGCTACATGCAGACCGTGTTCTACCGGTTCGTCCAGCCCGGCCGGAACCACTTCAACGCGGCGTTCTGCGTGGGCACCAACGTGGTCTTCCGGCGCGCGGCGATCGACGATGTCGGCGGGCTGTACACCGACTCGAAGTCCGAGGACGTGTGGACCTCGATGATGCTGCACGAGCGCGGCTGGCGCAGCGTCTACATCCCCGACGTCCTCGCGGTCGGCGACGCCCCGGAGACCATCGAGGACTACACCAGGCAGCAGCTGCGCTGGGCCACGGGCGGGTTCGAGATCCTGTTCACCCACAACCCGCTGAACCCTCGCCGCCGGCTGACCCTCGACCAGCGGCTGATGTACTTCGTCACGGCCACCCACTACCTGACGGGCATCGCACCGGGCGTGCTGCTGCTGGTGCCGGCGCTGGAGGTCTTCTTCGACCTCCGGCCGGTGACGCTCGGCACCAGCGTGACCGCGTGGGCGCTGGCCTACGCCGGCTTCTACGTGATGCAGATCCTGCTCGCGTCCTACACCCTCGGCTCGTTCCGCTGGGAGGTGCTGCTGCTGTCGACGGCGAGCTTCCCGATCTACCACCAGGCGCTGGTGAACGCCTTCTCCGGCAGGGAGCAGAAGTGGCACGTCACCGGCTCGGCCGGCCGACGCAGCTCGCCGTTCACCTTCATCCGGCCGCAGGTGTACCTGTTCGTATTCCTGGCGCTGACCTCGGTGGTCGCGATCTGGCGTGACCTGAACAACGCCCAGCTGTCGCTCGCCACGGCGTGGAACGTGACCAACACCGCGGCGCTGGGCGTGTTCATCGGCGTCGCGTTCGCCGAGCACGTCACCCGCGACCGCCCGCAGCGGGTCGCGGAGCGGACGGGGGCCGCGCGGCCCGCGCCCGTCCCCACCACCATCCCGGAGCCCGTCGCCGCCACGCGGGACCGCTGGATCGAGGCGAAAGGACTGTCATGACCTGGGAGAACCGATTCCGGCTGCTCGGCGGCATCACCGCGGTGGTCGCCCTCGTGCTCGGCCTGACGCTGGTGTTCAACCACCGGCAGAACCAGATCACCAGCTACCGCGCGGCGGTGGCCGCCGACTCCTACACCGTGGGCGCCGACCACGCCGGCACCGTGGTCGCCCAGCGCGTCCAGGCCGGTGACACCGTGCGGCGGGGCCAGCAGCTGTTCGCCGTGCAGAGCCTGCAGCTCAAGCAGGACCTGGCCAACGGCCTGGAGGTGGCCGACACCGAGGCCTACCGCGTGAGCGAGCGGACCGGCACGATCACCTACTACTCGGTGATCGACGGCCGGGTGGACAAGCTCGAGGCGCTGCAGGGCAACTCGGTGCCCGGCGGAGGGCCGCTCGCGGAGATCACCGGCGGCGACCGCTACATCAACGCGTCCTTCCGGCTGGTGCCGCGGGACTACGCGCGGGTCGCGGTCGGCGCGCAGGCCCGGATCGTGCTGCCCAACGACCAGGTGGTCACCGGCAGCGTCGACCAGGTCTCGGTCTCCAGTGATGTCGAGGGTGCGGTGAGCACCCTGCGGATCGCGGCCCCGGTGCTGCAGGGCCTGGACCAGAAGACCCTCGCCGAGCCCGGCACGCCGGTCACGGTCACCGTGCAGCTGGCCGACACCAGCTGGTTCGCGCCGGTCACGGACGCGGTCAACGACCTGCTCCTCCAGGTGGGGCTGCGATGAGGTGGCTGACCGGGTTGCTGGCCGCCCTGGCCGGTCTCGCGGGCTGCTCGGCCGCGCCGGCAGGGCCGGTGGGCACGCCGCCCACGCCGGCCGTCGGGGCACCCGCCGTCCTGGCGGACGCACAGGTGGCCGACCTGGTGGCCGCGCTGCCGCAACGCACGCCGAAACAGCTGTCCGCCCCGCGGCTGGCCGAGGGACTGACCGCGCCGACCAACCGCTGGTACTCCGGGCTCGTCTTCGGTGACCAGCCCCAGCCGGTGTTCCCGTTGCCGCTGGGCTTCGGCCTGACCGCGGACGGCTTCGCCCTCGGCCTGCCGCAGGTGACCGCCACCGCGGACACGATCGCGGGCGGCTTCACGCCCGCCGTGAGCGTCGGACTGGGTGCGAAGCGCGCCGTGGTGACCAGCGACGACCCGTCCGTCGTGGTGCTGGAGAACCGGGACGCCGACGGCCGCGCGATCGGCCGGACGACCCTCGCGCAGGGCTCGCCGTTCGTGTCGTGGGTGGCGGCGAAGGCGACCACCGTGACCGTCCCGGAGGGCTTCGCTCCTGCCGGGGACGGGCTGCGGGTGGCCACGTTCGGCGGTACCCGGTACGCGCTGGCCACGACGAAGGCGGAGGTGTCCGACACGTCCGTCCGGGTCGAGGCCGGCGGACGGCTGGTGTTCTGGCCGGTGCCCGAGGGACGCGAGCCGGCGGAACTCGCGACCGCGGCCGGCCACGTCCCGACCGGGTCGACGGTCGGCTACCAGGTGGCCGACGACGCGGTGACCACGACCCTGACCTACGCGACCGATGGCGAGGCCGCGATCGCCCGGCTGCCCCACCAGGGCACGGACGGCGACTGCGACCTCGGCAGCTATCCGTCCGTGTACGGGACGATGCCGCTGTGCGCAGGCTCCGCCGTGACGTGGACGACGCCCCGCACCCCTGCGGTCGGGGCGCTGGACCTCGGCCGGGTGAGCGGCGACCAGCGCGAGGACCTCACCCGGCAGCTGGACGCCGACATCGCGGAGCTGCCCGACTTCCCGGCGGACACCTACTTCGGGGGCAAGGCGCTGCAGCGCACCGCGATGCTGCTGATGGTCGCCGACCAGCTGGAGCTGGCCGACCGGGCCGACCGGCTCGCGTCCGTCCTCGACGAGCAGCTCGCGCTGTGGACCGACCCGAAGGGCTGCGAGAAGCGCGAGGCGTTCTGCTTCGTCTACGACGCGAAGGGGAAGGGGCTGGTCGGGTTGACCCCGTCCTTCGGCAGCGACGAGTACAACGACCACCACTTCCACTACGGCTACTTCCTGTATGCCGCGGGGGTGCTGGCCGGCCACGATCCGTCCGTGGTCGAGCGCCATGCGCCGGTGCTGAACCTGGTGGCTGCCGACATCGCGAGCAGCGGCAACCGGTTCTTCCCTGACCGGCGGGCCTTCGACGCCTACGCCGGGCACTCTTGGGCGTCCGGCACCGCCCCGTTCGCGGACGGCAACAACCAGGAGTCGGTATCGGAGGCGGTCAACGCCTACGCGGGCCTGTCGCTGTGGGCGCGGGCGACCGGCGACCAGGCGCTGACCACGGAAGCGGACTGGATGCTGTCGCTGGAGGCGCACTCGTCCGCGGCCTACTGGCTGCAGCCCGACCTGTCCGCCTTTGCCGGCTACCAGCACCGGATCACGGTGCTGAACTGGGGCGGCAAGCGCGACTACGCCACTTGGTTCTCGCCGGAGCCGGCCGCCAAGCTCGGCATCGTGCTGCTGCCGATGAGCCCGACGTCGACGTACCTGCGCGGTGACCCCGAGGCGATCCGCGCGAACGTCGCGGAGGCGGTCGGGACGCGGTTCGACCAGAAGTTCGGCGACTACATCCTCGCCTATGCCGCGCTGGCCGGTCCGGACGACCGCGACCGCGCCGTCGAGGCCGCCCGGAAGCTCACGGACGGCAACCTGGACGACGGCCTGAGCCGCACCTACCTGATGGCCTGGCTCTACTCCCTCAGGTTCTGAGTGGGCATCGCTGGTTCACGCGGGGTGGCGGAAAAGGGGTCTGTCCCCGTTTTCGGCCACTCGCGCTCGCTCCAGGGTAAGCAGGACGGCGCCCTCGACGGGCGGACGGGTGAGCGTGACCAGTCTGGCGGCGGGGGCGACCCCGGCGACGCCGGCGGCGATCCGGGCGTCCATGGCGGCGTGGCCCGCCTGGAAGATGCTGCCGCCCAGCACGATCGGGACGGGGGCGGCCGCCAGGTCGAGGCGGGTGACGCACGCCCGGACGAAGGCGACGGCCTCGTCCGCCTGCCGGTCGACCAGCGCCCGGGCGACGTCGTCACCGGCCTCGGCGGCGGCGAACACGACGGGGGCGAGCCGGGCGAGGTCGGCGTGGGAGTCGTCCCCGACGTGCAGCTGCTCGCTCAGTTCTGCCACCGGCAGGCCGAACTCCGTCTCGACGGCTGCGGTGAGCAGCGTGTGCGGACCCCGTCCGTCGACGTCCCGCGCGGCGTGCCACAGCGCTTCGAGACCCAGTCCGTAGCCGCCGCCCCAGTCGCCGGAGATGGCGCCCACCGCGAGGAACCGGACGGTCTCGCCGTCCGCCCGCACGCCGACGGCGTTCATGCCGGTGCCGCAGACGACCGCGACGGCGTCCCGCTCGTCCGTGCCGGCCCGCAGCAGCGCGAACAGGTCGTTGTCGACGTCGAGCCCGCCGCTCGCCCAGGGGAGGCCGGCCACCGCCGCGCGGTAGTCGGCGATCTCGCGGGGCAGGTCCAGCCCGGAGAGGTACAGGCCCACCCGGGCCACCCGCGCGTCGCCGGCCACCTCGCGGACCAGGCGGTCGACGAGCTGGACGGACGCGGCCAGGCCCTCGGCCTGCGGGCTGCTCCCGGGCCCGCGTGCGGTGCGGACGACCTCGCCGGCCAGCGTGACGGCCACCGCGTCCGTCTTGGAGCCGCCGCCGTCGACGGCGACGATCACGGGCTGGGGCCCTTCGTGACGGCCGGCTCGTTCCTCGCCGGCCTCCTCAGGGAGCGGTTGGGGGAGGGCTCGTTCCTCGCCGGCCTCCTCAGGGAGCTGTTGGTGGTCGGTTCGTTTCTCGCCGGCCTCCTCAGGGAGCGGTTGGGGAAGGGCTCGTTCGGCCGCGACCCTCCGGAACCGCTCGTCGAGCTTGTCGAGACGCCCTTGCTCGGCGGATCCGGATCCGGGCCCGGGACGCGGGTGGTCGCTCATGCCCATGGCAGGAACGTCCGGTTCGCGGCCAGCAGCAGGTCGGTCAGCTTCTCGGCGCGGTCGTGCTGCAGCACCAGCGGGTGGGCGCGCATCGCCCGCAGCACGCGGTCGCGTCCGCCATGGACGGCCGCCTCCAGCGCCAGCCGCTCGTAGCCGGCGACGGCGGCGACCAGGGCCGCGACGTCGTCCGGCAGCGGTGCGACCGGCTCGGCGACGAAGCGCCCGCCGGTGAACCGGGCCGGCACCTCGACCACGTGGTCGTCGGGCAGGTTCGGCAGCAGGCCGTCGTTGCGCAGGTTCACCACGCGGGCCGGGCCGCCGGCACCGCGGATCGCGGCCAGCAACTCGACCGCCGCCTCGGAGTAGAAGGCCCCGCCACGCCGCTCCAGCACCGCCGGCTTGGTGTCCACGGACGGGTCGGCGTAGAGCGCCAGCAACTCGTCCTCGATCGCCTTCACGGCAGCGGCCCTGGTCGGCTCGCGCAGCTGCTCGGCCAGCACCTCGTCGTGGGCGTAGTAGTAGCGCAGGTAGTAGGACGGGATCATGCCCAGCTGGGCGAGCAGGGCCGGCGCCAGCTCGAGGTCCTCGGCGATCTCGCCGAGGTGCCCGGCCAGCATGCCGGGCAGCTTGTCCTCGCCGCCGACCACGACGCTGCGCTCCCAGGTGAGGTGGTTGAGGCCGACGTGACCGAGGCTGACCTCGTCCGGCTGCACCCCCAGGGCCGCCGCGAACCGCCGCTGGAACCCGATCGCCACGTTGCACAGCCCGACCGCGCGATGCCCGTCCTGCAGCAGCGCACGGGTGACGATGCCGACCGGGTTGGTGAAGTCGACGATCCAGGCGTCGGGATGGGCGCGCTGCCGCACCACCTCGGCGATCCGCAGCACCACCGGCACCGTCCGCAGCGCCTTGGCGAAACCACCGGGGCCGGTCGTCTCCTGGCCGATGCAGTGCACCTCGTGCGGCCAGGTCTCGTCCGCCTGGCGGATGTCCTGGCCGCCCACGCGCAGCTGCAGCAGCACCGCGTCCGCGCCGTCGACGCCGGCGGTCAGGTCGGTGGTCGGCACCACCCTGGCGGGATGGCCGGCGCGCGCGAGCATCCGCTGGGCCATGGCCGCCACCGGGGTGAGCCGGTCGAGGTTGGGGTCGACCAGGTGCACCTCGGTGAGGGGCAGGTCCGTGCGCGTGAACCCGTCGATCAGCTCGGGGGTGTAGGTCGAGCCGCCGCCCACGATGGTGAGCTTCATCAGTCCTCCTTGGTAGCGGACGCGGTGATGGCGTCCTCGAGTCGTTCGCGGATGCCGGCCACCAGGAGCCGGCGCGCCCCCTGCAGCACCGGCTCACCACCGCTCCGCGGCGCCTGCACGGGAAGGTCGCGGCGGGGCGCGAGCCGCGCCGCGACCTTCGCGGCCAGCGCGTCGCCGCCGGCGGCCCCGGTCGGTCCGCCGAGCACCACGAGCGCCGGATCGGCCACGGCGGCGAGGATCTCCACCAGCAGGGCGATCCGGTCGGCGAGGGCGGCAAGCGCCGGCTCGTTCCCGGGCAGCAGGGCCAGCGCGGACGCGAGGTCGCCGCCGCCGAGCAGCGCCGCCACCGCCGGTCCGCCGAGCAGGTCGGTGAAGTCGTTGGCGTCCGGGTCGAGCGCGACGGCCGACCGGGGCACGCCCAGGTAGCCGATCTCGCCCGCCGACCCGGACGCGCCGCGCTGGACGACCCCACCGACGTCCAGCCCGGCGCCCAGGCCGACGCCCAGCCACAGGTACGCGAAGTCGCTCAGGCCGGTGGCCGCGGCTTCGGCCATCGTGGCGAGGTTGACGTCGTTCTCCAGCGCCACGCTCAGTCCGGTGCCCTGCTCGATCAGGGCGCGGGAGCCCGTCCCCGGCCAACCCGGCAGCGTGTCGGTGAAGGAGAGCCGGTCGGCCGCCGCGTCCACCGCGGCCTGGACGCCGATCGTGACCACGCTCACCGAGCCGCGATCGACCTTCGCCGCCTTGGCCGCGGCCTTCACCGCGCGCACCACGTCAGTGGCAGGGGAGCGGACGGCACCGGCCGTCGGCAGCACGGCCACCGGGTGGTCGGCGTCCGTGGGGTCGACCAGCACGGCCTCGATCCGGTCCGCCAGGATGCTGATCGCGACCCCGGTGAGGCTGTCGGTGCGCACGCCGTACGCGATCGCGTTCGGCCCGCGGGCGCCGCTGACCTCGCCGGCGGGCGCGATCAGCCCGGCGCGCTCCAGCCGGGCGATCATCTGGCCCGCGGTGGGCTTGGACATGCCGGACAGTTCGCCGAGCCGCGAGCGGCTGAGCGGGCCGTGGGCCAGCAGCAGCCGGAACGCCGTGCGGTCGTTCCGGGTGGCCAGCCACGCCGGAGTTCCTGCGCCGTTGCTCATGCCGCACCGCCCTCCGCGATCTCCCGGCGCACATCGTCCCGCAGTTGTCCGAGCCGGTCCGGGTCCGCCGCGGCTTCGCGCAGCTTACGCGTGTACTCGTGCTGCGGATTGAGGATCACCTCGTCCGCGGCACCGCGCTCGACGATGCGGCCGCGGTACATCACCAGGATCTCGTCGGAGAAGTGCCGGGCGGTGGCCAGGTCGTGCGTGATGTACAGCACGCCGATCTCCTCCGACCGCTGCAGGTCGGCGAGCAGGTTCAGGACGCCGACGCGGATCGACACGTCCAGCATCGACACCGGTTCGTCCGCGACGATGAACCGGGCACCCGGAGCCAGCGCCCGGGCGATCGCCACCCGCTGCCGCTGCCCGCCGGACAGCTCGTGCGGACGCCGTTCCAGATAGCCCGCGTTGAGGTGCACCTTCTCCAGCAGTTCGACCACCTGCTCACGGGCCTGCCCGGCGGAGAGCTCGGGGTGGTGGATCCGCAGCGGCCGCTCGATGTGGTGCCGGATCGAGTGGAACGGGTTCAGCGACGCGAACGGGTCCTGGAAGACCATCTGCACCTGCCGGCGGTAGTCGGCGGTGGCCCGCCGCGGGACCGGACGGCCGTCCAGCAGCACCTCCCCGGACGTCGGGGTCTCCAGCTTGGCGATGATCCGCGCGATCGTCGACTTGCCCGAGCCGCTCTCGCCGACCAGCGCGATCGTGCGCCGCGGCTCGAGCGTGAACGAGACGTCGGCCACCGCGTGCAGCGTGGAGAACTTCAGGCCGTTGCGCAGCCGGAAGTCCTTGGTCAGGTTGCGGACGTCGAGGGTCATGCCGCACCTCCCCGGACGAAGCCGCCGCGCTCACCGGTGAGGCTGGGGAAGCTGGACAGCAGCTGCCGGGTGTAGGAGTGCTGCGGGGTGCGGTAGACCTGCTCGGCGGTCGCCTCCTCGACGATCCGGCCGTCGCGCATGATCGCGATCCGGTCGCTGATCTCGATCAGCAGCGGCAGGTCGTGGGTG
>DAINOM010000133.1:0-10015 GCA_036735445.1 Propionicimonas sp. | reverse complement strand
GTACGGGTTCCGAAGGCAAGGAAATCGCTTGCGATTTCCGCGGCAGCCTTCACCAACAAGCAGAGGTGAGATACATGAGTCTGGGTCTGAGTCTGGGTCTGAGTCTGACTATGCCATCGCATCGCCATCGATTTGCCATAGCTTCTGCTATCGCTCTGCCATGCCTGTGCCATTGGTTCAGCCATTGCTCTTGTCACCTTCCTTCGGGGGGTAGCAGAACGCGCAGTCCTTGACCTTCTTCCTGGCGGCGACGTGCCAGCGCATGTGTGCGCCCTTCGCGCCAGCCTCACCCTTCGACGCCCGGTAGACGTCGATCTCGGCAGCTGCGCGGTTCCACCGCAGGTAGTCGACCAGGTCGTGCTGGCTCGGCGAGGCGACCGCGAGATGGCCGTGCTCGACGAGCTGCTTGATCGCGGCCGGCTTCCCGTTCTTCTTCAGCCATGCGGTCGGGATCGCACCGTCGGTCTCGTTGCGGCCGCAGTAGCAGATGCACTCGACCAACAGCCGGAACGCGGAATCGGACAGGGCGATCACCGAGTCCTTCTCAGGCATCGCCTGGTCGATCCGGACCGTGGGCGCGGACTCGAACTCAGGCACGTCAGCTGGACGTTCAGCCATCAGTGCTCGGTCTCCTCGGTCGTGGGTTCGGTGGCCGGGGTGACATCCGGCTGAATGGTTTTCGCGCGAATTTCGCCTTCTGGCGGGCTGTCCGGGTCGGGGGCGGGCAACTGGTCGCCCGGACGTCTGCGGGGGTCCTGGAGCCACGCCTGCCGGGCAGCCGCGGCCTGTTCCGCCAGGCGCCTCACGCACCGGTCGCACACCCAGCCGTTGGTGGGTGGGGCGTTGTCGGCGAGCTCGGGCAGCAGGTCCGGGGCGTCGGTCAGGTGGACGCGGCGATCGCACAGCGTCCAGTCCGGGAACGAGTCGTCGCTGACCTCGCCGAGGTGCCACAGCCGCCCGTCCACGAGACGCACCCACGTGATCAGAGGCCGGTCATTCTGGCTGTGCATCGTCGGTGCCTTTCCGGGTTCGGAGTGCGTGGAGGAGGTGCTCGAGTGCCGGCGTGACCTGTGCCGGGTCGGTGGTGTGTAGGAGGTGGCCGGCGATGCGTTTGACGGTGAGCATGAGGTCGGCGGGGGCTGGTTCGGGTTCGACGATCCAGCCGGTCAGGATGGCGGCCTGGACGTCGGGGGGCTGTTCGCTGATCCACACGCCGAGCCCGGTCGGGTCGGTGAGGGTTGGGACGAGATGGACGCGGAGGCCGAGCTGCTCGAGCTCGAATGGCCGGGTGAGGGATTCGGCTGGGTCGGGCACATAGGAGCCGGTAGAACCGGTCTGGTCGGTCATGCTGGCTCCTCGAACAGGCCGGGCGCGGGCGCAGGGTAGGTGAGGGGCTCGCGGGTCCAGGTGAGCAGGCACGCCCCGAACGTGGGGCGGTCACCCTTCGGCGCCCGCCAGCCTTGAGGGCGGGCGAACCGGATCCGTCCTGGTAGGAAGATGACGCGGAGCGGGCTCCCGGTGGTGTCTCGGCGTGGCTCGATGAGCGTCTGCCACCAGCCCTGTTCGGTGCGGTTGCTGGGCAGGAGCATCGCGATCGCGGTGACGTTCCCGGCGTCCCACTCGGCCCACGCCTTCCGCACCCAGCTAGCGCAGTTGGAGTAGGGCGGGTTGCACCAGACCCGGCCTGACCACGGCTGCCGCAGGCCGTCGTCGGCGATCGAGTAGAACGCCGGGCACTGCGTGTTGCTGGCCGACGCGGCCGCGTCGAGGGTGAACGCGCCCCCGGTCAGGCCTGCTGCGGCGTCGACCACCTCACGGGGGGTCTGGCGGTCGTCGACGGCGTCGAGCGCGCCGCGCCGCGCGACCTGGCGCGGGTGGTTCTTGGAGCGGTACCCGGCGATCATTCGCGGGCCTCGTTCTCGTCGTGGTGGGCGAGGATCTCGCCGGTCGCGATCACGACCAGGGCGCGCCGGATCCGGTCGCCGCGGACCAGGAAGCAGGTCTCGACCTCGTCCGCGGAGTGCTCGCCGCGCGCCGCGGTGAACGCGGGGATCGGGAGGCAGACTGACCAGAACGTCCAGCCGTCCGGGTACTCGATCCGGGCGAGGTGGGCGAGGTAGCCGCGTGCGGTCTTGGACCAGCGGCGGGGTTCGTCGTGTTCGAGGCCGGGCAGAGCGACGTCGTCCGGCAGGCCCGGGTCGGCGGGGCGATGGTCACAGCGATCGCAGCAGCCGCCGAGCTCGACGCACTCGTACTCGTCGAGGTCACAGGACAGGCACAGATCAGCCATGGTCGGCCTCCCGGATCGCGGCCGCGACATCGATCAGCGCGTAGGCGATCGCCGCTCCGACCTCAAGGTAGGCGGCGCGCCACGCGTCCGTGGCGGGGAGTTCGCTGGACCGGCTGTCGTCGTCGAGGATCGTTGAGGCCGCTTCGAGCATGCCCTCGGCCAGCTGCAGGCTGGCCTCGGCGGCGTCCTGGGCGAGGGTCGTGCCGTCGGGCGTGTAGTCGGTCTGAAAGTTCCTGCGGTCCTCGTCGGTCATGCTGCTCTCTCTTCCCAGACGACGCGGCGCCGGTCCTCACCGGTCCCGGCCCAGACCCGGCACCCGTCCGGCGTGACCAGGGTGTGGGTGAGCTCGAACACCTCCAGCAGCTGGCCGTCGCGGCCGCGGCCGGTCGCGACCTGCACCACGGTTGTCCAGGTGCGGTGAGCGCGGCACACGTCCGTCCCGGTCGTCGACGTCACCGTGGCGCCGCACAGCACGCACGGCACCTGCTGTTCAGCCCTAGCCACGCAGCGCCTCCCGATCCATCCGCGTGATCCGCACCGCGAGCACGACAGCGACCACTGCGGCCGCGAGCGCCAGGAGCCCGGTCACGGCCAGGACGAGCAGGCCCAGCCACCACCCCGCCAGACTCGACACCCCGAGCGCGATCCCGGCCAGTGCGAACACGCGTAGCCAGCCGAGCAGCTGGGCGCGGCGGATCTGCCAGCGGCTCTCGGCCGCGGCCGCCTCGAACCCGGCCACGAACTCCGACGGCGGCTCCACAGCCTCCTCCGACCAGTACTCCCACACGCACCCGTTGAGGTTCTCCAGGTCGATGTGGGCGCCCGTGAAGCCGGACGGAAGCCACGGGTTCTGCGGCACCCTGACGGTGTGGCGGACGCCCTCGACCATGGTCCGGATCCGGGCACCGTCCGGCAGGGTCCACGGGTTGTTGTCCGGACACGACACCCAATCACCCACGAGACTCACCACCTCTACCGTCCAGACCGACAGGGCATGGGCTGACCTTGCAGCCGTCGCAGTAGCGGAACGGCGTCGCGTGCGGGCAGTCGTTCACCGTGCGCTCACCTGTCGCGACCACCTCCGCCGCAGCCTCCTGGTGGGCGCGGGGCTCACCCGCCTGCGATGCCTGGCAATTGAGGTGATAGGTAGCGATCGCCAGCAAGGCAGCGGCATCGTCAAGCCGCATCGGCATCGACGAGCGGCCGCGCTCCATGTACTTGATCGCGACGTCCGTGACCTCCGAGATCAGCTGGCAGGCCTCTGCGATGGCCTCCGGGGTCCATGACGCCGAGCCGCATACACGATGGGCCCGAACCGCATCGAGATCAGCCATCGTCGCGTCCCTTGCCGGGTCCCCACGAGCCGGTCACCTGCACGCCGCAGTCCGCGCACACCATCAGCGGGCTGATCAGCGTCCCGACGTTCTTCTGGTTCTCGTGCGCACAGGCGGCCGCCGTCTCCTCATAGCCGAGCGCCGTCAGGACCAGGCCGAGCCGGTCGACCATGAACGCGTTGCCCGCGCCATCGCGCAGCTCGACGAGCATGTCGATCGCCGTCTGCGCCCGCTGCCGCAGCCCCGCGATCTCGTCCTCGCGTGCGAGACGGGCCGCGGTCATCGCGTGGGTAGCGGCCTGAGGATCGTCCGCGACCTCACGGACGGTCATGCCGCTCCTGGCCGCTGCTTCCTCGAACGTCTCCCGGTACGCGATCACATGGAGCCGCCGAACCGCGGCCAAGATCGCCCACGCAACAGCCTCGGTAGCCGCAGTCAGTCCCGGATCCTTGCTGATCCCCGACGGATCGATGAGCCGAGACATCGCCTCCGCGACAGCATCACGCGGCTGCCACTCGCCGTCGTACTGGTCCTCGGCCATCACATGCCTCCTTCGATGGGTAGGGCGTCCGGGTCGACCATCAGATCGAGCCGAACCACAACCCCGGGCCCCGACAGCTCGGGGATCATGCCGGGGTACTGCTTGCGGACGTTCAACTCGCACACCAGCGAGTCGTCCCGAAGCACCTGCGCGGACGTCAATGCGTCGAGCAGCATCCGGGTCAACTTGTCCAGGTCACCCGACGACCGGGTGTGCGGGAACAGGCGCCTCGACGCCGCCGCGGGCCGCTCGAACACGAACGTGGCATCCACCGACACGGGGCCCTCGAACGTGTAGCCGATACTCGCCCGCAACGCCCGACCGCCCGACTCCAGCTGCTTGCGCCACAGCTTCCCGCCGCCCGTCGGGTCGTCCTCGACCAGCTGGTGGAACACCGCCCCGCCACAGCCCGGGCACTTCCGCGGCCCGACACACTGCAGCGACCCCTTCGTGTGCGGGGCGCCAACGACCTTGACCCCGGGCATCAGCTGGCCACCACCCTGCGTGCGTCGGTGTCGCACACGACGAGTTTCCTTCGGGCCGCGGCCTCGAACATGGGTGCCAGCGTGTCGACGCCGGCGCGGTGGAGCGCCCGCGCGATCGCCTCCGTGGTCCGGCCGAGCCGGGCTGCGATCGCCTCCGGCGTCTGCCGGTCCGCGAGCAGCTCCGTCACGGTCTCCACCAGGTCCTCGCGGCGCGCCTGGACGTGCGGCAGCTGCGCGGTCACCTGCAGCCGCGCCGGCGCCGGGCACGCCGCCGCGGTACTCCTCGCGCGCTGCTTCAGCATCTGGTGCAGGTCGTGGGGCGCGACCCCGCCATACACGGTGCCCTGACGCTTCACCATGCCCAGCTCGCACGTTTCGAGCCCGAACTCGAGGCATTCGGCGCGGACCTCGCACACGTTGCACAGCTTGAGTTGTTCGGGCCACGGCAGCCTGGTGAAGCCGGGGATGCCTCCGCACGCGATCCGGTCCATCCAGTCCAGCGACCTAGCCATGGTCGACCTCCTCGGCGAGTTCGCGGTCGGCGATCTTGTCGTCGCGGATCGACCACAGGCCGAGCTTCCCGACTGCCCACATCGGGTAGCGGAACCGGCGCGGGTTCCGGATCATGATGTGCGCACGGACCGGGTCGGCCCACGGCGAGCACGGCACGACCTCTGCGCGGCCGTCGTGCACGTCGACGACGTCGACGACACCGATCACGTGCCCGTGGTAGCCCGGGGACAGTTCGCCTGGGTTCAGGGGCCGGCCGAGGATCTGCTCGATGCGGCGGATCGCCGGCATGCCGTCGTCGGTCTGGGAGACGTGGATCGCGAGCGGGCCGCGATACTCGCCGATGATGTTCCGGGTCCGGTTCTCCAAAGGCTTCCCGAGGTCGAAGATCGCGGCACTGTACGGGTGGCGAATCGTCAGGCACATCATGATCGGCCGGCCTCCTCTTGGCGTGCCTTCGCGGCCTCGACCGGGCGGAGCGCGGCGACCAGATCGACCGTCTGCCCCGCGGTGGCCGGCTGCATCCCGGCGCACGCCGAGCACAGGTCGGGCTCGGCCCACCAGCACGGCTTGCCGTCGACCACGCAGGCGTTGTCCTCGGTGCAGCCACACACCCGGCACGACGGCCCGTCGTGGGCGGTGTTGTGCGCGGCCGGGTCGATCACCAGGGCGGCGCACTCGGGGCACACGTACGGCTTCACGGCGCGGCTGTAGCGGGGCGGGCTGGCCGGATCTGGAACACGCATCTCGGTCCGGCGACCATCGACGTCCAGGACGAGCAGCGGAATGTAGGTTCGGCCACCCACGACGATCGGGTCGAACTCAGACAGGTCAGGCATGATCGCCTCCACGCTCCGGGTCGGTCCACGCCCGGTAGATCTCCAGCAGCTCGCGCCACACGCCGGCATCACCATCCGTGACGAGCGCTTCGAGAACACGGTCGCCGACCATGTAGCCACGGTCTCCCCAGCAGACGCCACCGCCGGCGATCACGCGACAGCCGTCGTCGGGGCCGAGCCACCAGTCGTGCATCTTTGAGGGGTAGTGCAGGTCGACCGGGCCAGCCAGCAGGTCGGCCTGCGGCATCCCTGTCGACGCGATATCGAGCCCGGGCTTGGTGCCGCGCTTCGGCGCGCGGCGCGCGAAGATGGACCAGCCAGGTTCCCGGACCGGTCGTGCCATCCATCCGGTCAGCAGCTCCCAGGTGATTCCGCCGCCATCTGGGGCGCGGAGGATGAAGATCAGCTCGAGACCACAGCAGCCTCGCTTGTCGTCTGGGTCGTCGCGGTAGTCGTAGCCGGCCGTCGCCTCGATGGCTGTGGTGAAGCCCTCGGGCAGCACGAACTTCTCGTCAGGCATGGTGGGCCTCCGGGACGCTCGCCGGGGCCAGCAGCCCGGCCCACACCACGACCGGGACCGGCCGGTCCTCCAGGCCGGTCCACCACGGCGCGTGCGTGCCCTTGTCCAGCGCCCGCGACAGGCGGCACTCCCGCAGGTCATGGTGTTCGGCCAGGCACGCCTTCGAGTGCAGGATGTAGATCGTGTCCTCGGCGCTTACGAGCCGCGCGTAGTGCGCGTCCGGGTGCCGCTCCCGGCCCACGATCTGCTCGATCAGCTTCGGATCCACCAGGTCACTCATCCGAGTCGTCACCTCCGGCGGTCAACTCACGCAGACCCGACTCCCGGTACCGGGCGTACAGCGACTCCTGCCCGACGACCAAGTACGGCAGCATGACCTGGTCGATCTGCACCATCCGGGTCTCGATGATCGCCAACTGGGCTTCGAGCCAGTCCTTCACGACGCGCCACGCGACCCGGGCGGCGTGCTCGGCCGACGTGCGTTCCTGCTGGCTCATCTTCGCGTTGCGGAGCTTCCCGGCCCGGTCCTGCTGCACCAGGAGCTGGCGCATCTGGTCGACGTCGACCGGCATCCGGAACGTGCGCGCACCGAACTCGGTCGCGATCGCGAACGTCACCCCGACCGGGCGGCCGTGGTCGTAGTCGAGCATCACCTGGGTCGCGCCGTGCCGGGCGAGCATGTCCTGCACCTCGCCGGCAGTCTTGGACGCCGCGATGCGGGTCGTGTAGTTCAGAACGGCCATCACGCCACCGCGCTCTCGGCCTCGCCGTCGGCGGGCGGGGTGATCCGGGCCCGCTCAGCGTCCGACACCGGGTAGCCCAGCTGCTCCAACAGCCCGTACAGCGCGACCAGTTCCGGCTGGTTCCATGCCTTCTCCCAGCCGTAGGACGACTGGCGGCTCGTGGCCATGTGCAACACGACGAGCAAACACAGCGACCGGTCACACGACGGGGCGAACTCGTCGAACGCCGCCTCGACGTCCGCGACCTGCTGCCAGCTGTCGTCCTCCAGCCCGATCCACTCCGCGAGATCCGCCGTGTCGACGTACAGGTCCTCGCTGAACAGCACCATCGGGGCGATCACCTGAACGATCAGGAGCGACTCCTTCGCGAGGATCCGCTTCCGGCCGCAGAACTGCCGAACCCAGTCGCCCCGCATGGTCGACGCCTGCTCAGCCTCGGCCTCGATCGCGGCCCGCCGCTCCGCCACCTCCCGGCTCGATGCCTGCGCCGCGTCCCTGTCTGCGCTAGCCGTGGCGTCCCGCGCCTGGGCGGCGGCGAGATTCTCAGCCGACTTCGGTGTGTACAGGTACAGGTATTGGCTGTAGGCCGCCGGTCCATAGACCGTGCCCGGAGGGAACGGAGCCAGCCCCGCGATCGCCTCAACAGTGCTCCCTCCACCGAAGCTGTCGTGGGTGTTGTAGTTCCACTCGCCCCGGGTCGCACCGAGACGCTCCGCCTCCGCGTAGAGCGGAGCGAGCGCCTCGTCCTGGGCGATCCGCTGCCGCGCCTGCTTCAGCTCCCACTCGAAGTTCGTGGTGCCGAGCGCCTTCGTGACGCGCTCCTGCTCGTCGGGGTGGTCCGCGAGCTTCAACAACTCGGCCGCGTCGTCCAGCGTGGCCTGTTCGGCGTGGACCTTCTCGCGCGCAGACTCAGGCAGCTTCAACAGCTGGAGCCGGGCATGGATCGTGGAGCCTGACCGGCCGGTCATCTTCGCGATGTCCTTCGGCTTCACCCCGAGATCGAGCAGCTGCTGGTAGCCCTCGGCCTCCTCGACCGGGCTGATCCCCTCGCGGTGCAGGTTCTCGACGAGCATGAGCTCGATCTGGTCCGCCTCAGTCAGGGTCGGGTTGACCACGCACGGCACGTCTTCGAGTTCGGCGAGCTTCGCGGCCGCGAGGCGGCGGTGGCCGATCACTACGGTGTAGCGGTCCTTCCGGTACACGCCGTCGATCACCTCTGTGGGGACAACAAGCAGGTTCTGCTGGATGCCCTGGGTGCGGATGCTGTCGGCGAGTTCGGTGAGGTCTCCGAGTTCACGGCGCGGGTTGTGCGGGTGCGGGTCGATCAGGTCGACCGGCACGAACTCGATCTGGTGGTTCATGGGTTGGAGTCCCTTCGAATGGGTGGGGTTAGCCGGTGCAGTCGCAGCCGGGCCACGAACAGCCCGTGGACGGCGCCCGCATTCGGCACGAACCCCAGCCACGCATCCCGACCGTCGCCCTCACGGTCGAAGTAGCCGATCACCTCGGCGTCGGAGCCGCTGGGCCGGTACACCTCGATCCGGCCGATCAGGTCGCTCTGGGCGAGCGCGGGCAGGAACTCGAGCGGATCCAAAGCTTCGGCGATCGCGCGGAGGTCGCCAGCGGACAGCGGGAAGTCGGCCATCACCAGCCACCGCCCTTCGTGAGGGCGATCACGAACCCGACCGCGACCAGGGCCACGATCAGCAGGTACAGGGCGTTCTCCGGGTGCCTACCGACCCACCACCGCGCCCGGTTCATCGCTCACCGTCCTGGGTGCTCGCGGCACGGATCCGGCGCGGGCGGGGCACGGCCTGCTCCGCCCGGGCGGCGGCCTCCGCGGCCTGCTTCGCGAGCAGCGCCGTCACCTCGGCGGCACACACCCGGCAGTGCGCGGTGGTGACCGACCACGGGTAGGGCAGCGGCGTGCCGTGCTGGCATCGCGGCCTCGCCACACGACGGCCCGCGGCCGACCGGCGCGGATGCTTCGCCGGCTGCAGCCACCGGCGCCGATCAGCCCGGTTCGGCACGAGCCGCGGCGGCTCCGGCTTCCCCACGGGCAGGCCCAGCAACTCGGGGATCGACGACTTCACTGGTCCTCCTCCGCAGTACTGGATCGATCGATGAGTTCGATCGCCGCGACCAGCAGCGACGCGGCCTTCACCAGGTCGCCTCGGCCTGCTGTGGCCGATGGATAGGTGCGCTTGCGAGCCATCTCCAACAAATGGCCCTGCCCGTGCTCGGCGTCGTGTTCCGGGGTCCATCCGCGCCCGGCGTGGGTCGCACGCTCCAGCGCGACGTCGCAGATCGCCCTGGTGATCCCAGGGTCAGGGGAGGCAGTGGCGAGCTCGCACGAGACGTTCCCGTTGTTGGAGTGGATCCAGCGCAGCGCGCCGAGCACAACCGCCTTCTCGATGGTGTCGCCGCAGTTCACGCACGTGTTCATCGCGCACCGTCCAGCGGCAGCAGGGCGTACCCGACCCGGGTCACGCCCTGCTCGAAACGGGACTCGACCGCGGCGACCGGGCCGTGGGCCGACGGGACGACCTGGCGGCCCACCGGAGACGGCTTCACCTCGCCCGGGTAGTTCAGATGCCCGACGATCTCCGGCACACGCCCGTCGTCGTCCTGCAGCTGCACCAGGTGCTGATCGGGGTAGCTCACCACGTTCACTGGTCCTCCTCAGGGGTCCTGAGCCGATCCAGAGGGATCCGGCTTACTTCGGTGATGCGCGTCGGCTGGACGGTGGCCCG
>DAINOM010000132.1:3457-10038 GCA_036735445.1 Propionicimonas sp. | reverse complement strand
TGAGGTGCGCGGTGTCGCCGAAGTCGTAGCGGTACTCGCCCTCGGTCAGCGACGGGGCGGCCTTCGGCTCGCAGGCGACGATCTTCGTCTGCGAACGGCCCTCGAGGTTCTCCCGGATGAACGGGAAGCTGATCCCGGCCAGGTTGGAGCCGCCGCCGGCGCAGGCGAACAGGTAGTCGGCCGGACGCTCGCCGAACAGCGACAGCTGCTTGAGTGCCTCCTGTCCGATCACGGTCTGGTGCAGCGTGACGTGGTTCAGCACCGACCCGAGCGAGTAGCTGGCGTTCTCGTCCTTGGCGGCAGCCTCCACCGCCTCGCTGATCGCCATGCCGAGGGAGCCGGTGGTGTCCGGGAACTGCTCGCGCAGAGCCAGTCCCGCCTCGGTCAGCTCGGACGGGGACGCGACCACGCTGGCCCCGAACGTCTCCATCAGCACATGGCGGTAGGGCTTGCCCTCGTAGCTGGAGCGCACCTGCCAGATGTCGCACTGGAGGCCGAACACCTGGCAGGCGAACGCCAGCGCGGAGCCCCACTGGCCGGCGCCGGTCTCGGTGGTCAGCCGCGTCCGTCCGGCCAGCTTGTTGTAGTACGCCTGCGGCACCGCCGAGTTGGTCTTGTGGCTGCCCACCGGCGACGCGCCCTCGTACTTGTAGTAGATCCGGGCGGTGGTGCCGAGCGCCTCCTCCAGCCGGCGCGCCCGGTAGAAGGGGGACGGCCGCCACAGCCGGTAGATGTCGTGCACCTCCTTGGGGATCTCGATCCAGCGCTCGGCGGAGGCCTCCTGCTCGATCAGGCCCATCGGGAACAGCGCGGCGAGGTCCTCCGGAGCCAGCGGCTGCTGCGTGCCGGGGTGCAGCGGCGGCGGCGGGGGAGTCGGCAGGTCGGCGACGATGTTGTACCAGTGGGTGGGCATCTGTGACTCGTCGAGCACCACCTTGGTCTGCATCGGATCGGACAACTCGAACTCCTTCGCCTGGATGAACGGGTGGCCGGTCCACGTTGACCGGCCGGAAGCACTCTAGAGCGAATCCCGAGCGCCGACGGCCACGTCCGTCCGGGGGCTGGACGCGGTTGTCGATTCCGGCCGGGACGCGGTCTCCGGTCTCGTCCCGGCAGGCATAGGGTCTCCTCGTGGCGCACCTCGAGGCGGTGAGCGTCGGCACGATCCGGCCGGCGCCGTACGGCAGCCTGCGCCGGACGGCGATCGACAAGCGTCCGGTCGACGAGGCGGTGTTCGTCGGCCCGCTGGGCGTTGCCGGCGACGAGATCGGGGACACCCGGCACCACGGGGGCGCCGACCAGGCCGTCTACGTCTACGCCAGGGAGGACTACGTCCACTGGGAGGCGGAACTCGGTCGCGGTCTGCCGGCCGGGTCGTTCGGGGAGAACTTCACCACCGTCGGCCTCGACGTGCAGGGCGCCCGGCTGGGCGACCGCTGGCGCGTCGGTGCGTGCCTGTTCGAGGTGACCGGCGTGCGGATCCCGTGTGCGACCTTCGCCGGCTTCGTGGACGAGCCGCAGTGGGTGCGCCGGTTCACCGAGCACGGCGTGCCCGGCGCCTACCTGCGGGTGCTGGAGCCCGGACCGGTGGCCGCCGGCGACGAGATCCGGGTCGTCGAGACCCGTCCGCACGACCTCACCGTGGGCTACGCCTTCCGCGCCCTGACGACCGATCCCGACCTGCTTCCGGCGCTCGCCACCGAGGAGCGCCTGGGCGCCCGGGTCCGCGAGAAGCTGGTCCGCCGCGGCCTCATTCCCGGGGACGGTTCCTGACCCGGTCCACCGCCCGAACGGAAAGGGACTCGTCCCCTTTCCGTTCAGCGCGACCAGATGGACGCCATCCAGGCCTCGACGGCGTCGGGGTCCCGGGGGAGATGGTCGGACAGGATCTGGCAGCCGTCCCCGGTGATCACCACGTCGTCCTCGATCCGGACGCCGATGCCGCGCAACTCCTCGGGGACGAGCAGGTCGGTGCTCTTGAAGTAGAGGCCGGGCTCGACCGTGATCACCATGCCGGGACGCAGTTCGGCGTCCCGGTAGTTCTCCTGGCGGGCCTGCGCGCAGTCGTGCACGTCCAGCCCGAGGTGGTGGGACGTGCCGTGCACCATCCAGCGGCGATGGTGGCCGCCGGTCTCAGGGTCGAGCGACTCCTCGGCGCTCACCGGTAGCAGACCCCAGTCCGCCAGGTGCTCGGCGATCACCCGGACGGCGGCCGCGTGCACGTCGGAGAACCTGTTGCCCGGCTTCGCCGCCGCCATCCCTGCCGCCTGGGCAGCCAGCACGGCCTCGTAGACCTTGCGCTGGGCGGGACTGAACGTGCCCGACACCGGCAGCGTGCGGGTGATGTCGGCGGTGTACAGCGACTCGACCTCGACGCCGGCGTCCAGCAGCAGCAGGTCGCCGTCGCGGATGTCGCCGTCGTTGCGGATCCAGTGCAGCGTGTTGGCGTGGTCGCCGGCGGCAGCGATCGTGTCGTAGCCGACCGCGTTGCCCTGGTGCCGGGCATGCAGCCCGAAGACGCCCTCCACCCAGCGCTCGCCGCGGCCGCGCCGCAGCGCCTCGGGCAGGTCGGCCACGACGGCCTCGAAGCCGACGGCGGTGTCGGCGCAGGCCTGGCGCAGTTCGTCGAGTTCGAAGCCGTCCTTGACGAGCCGGGCCTCGCTCAGCGCGATCTGGAACTCGGTGTCGGCCGCGGTTGCTGCGGCCGTGGACACTCCGGCGTCGGTCCGCAGCGCCTCCAGCCGTGCGGTGATCGCCTCGTCCGCCTCTCGCAGCAGCCGGACGCCGGTCGCGGACAGGTTCTTCGCCGCCGCGTTCTCGAACTCGGAGATCGGGGCGCAGGAGAGCCCGGTCATCGCGGACATCTCCGCCAGCGACTCCCGCGTGCCCACCCACATCTCGCCGTAGCGCGCGTCGCTGTAGAACTCGGGGTCGGTGCGTGGCGCCCGCGGCTTGAAGTAGAGGGTGGCCTCGTGGCCGGTGTCGGTCGGCTCCAGCACGAGGACCGCCTCCGGCTCGCGGTCACTGCCCAGCCCGGTCAGCCACGCGAACGCCGAATGCGGCCGGAACCGGTAGTCGGTGTCGTTGGCCCGGACCTTCAACCCGCCGGCCGGGATCACCAGCCGCTCGCCGGGGAACGCCTCGGCCAGCGCCCGCCGGCGCAGCGCGGCCGGGCCGGCGGCGGGCAGCTCTGCCGGCAGCTCGTCGGGGTAGGGCGCCCAGCCCTGCGGAATGAACTGCTTGAACGGCTCCGAGAACGGGACTTGCCGGTTGGGCAGGACGCGCGGTTCGGTGTCGGTGGGCTCCTCGGTCATGCTGCCGATGCTATCCCTGCCCCCGCGGCGCCACCGCCCGGAGCCCGTGCCGAAGGGAAACGGAACAAAGCTGCCGCCAGATCCCGTCGGTGGCGGGTCTTGGGCGTCTCGCGACATCTGGCGTCAGGTTTGTCCCGTTCGGTGGGGAGCCGAGCCGGGTCCCGGCGGCCCGCGGGAGCGGGAGCACGCACTAGAGTCAGCCCCACAACTCCAGGAGGTGCCAGATGAAGGCTGATCCCACGGCCCAGTTACGCCTGCTCGACCTGCAGGCGGAGGACACGGCGATCGCCCGGATCGAGCATCGCCGGCGGTCACTGCCCGAGCACGCGGCGCTCGCCGACGCCCGCACCGCGCGAGCGGGCCTGGGCGAGTCGCTGATCGCGGCCAGGACCCGGGTGGACGACCTGCAACTCGACGTGGAGAAGGCGGAGGCCGACCTCGTCCCGGTGCGCGAGCGGCAGGCTCGCGACCAGCAGCGGGTGGACTCCGGCGCGGTCACCGATCCCAAGCAGCTGAACGCCCTGATCGACGAGATCGCCCACCTGGGCCGCCGGATCTCCGACCTGGAGGACGTCGAGCTCGAGGTCATGGAGCAGCTCGACACCGCGACGGCCGAGCGCGCCCAGATCGCCGCGGAACTCACCGAGCTGGAGAACTCCATGCGGACCCTGATCGCGTCGCGGGACGAGCAGGTCGCCCAGCTCGACGCGGAACTCGCCGTCCACCAGGGGGCGCGGGACACCCTCGCGGCCCAGCTCCCCGCGGATCTGCTCGCCCTCTACGACCGGATCCGCGCGAGGGCCGGCGGGCTGGGCGCCGCTGCCCTCAAGGGCCGCCGCTGCAGCGGCTGCCAGCTGGAAGCGACGCCGACCGCACTGCAGGGCTACGCCGCCGCCGCGCCCGACGAGGTGCTCCGCTGCGAGGAGTGCGAGCGGGTGCTGGTGCGCACGTCCGCCGTGGAGGCCTGATGGCCCGCCCGCCGCGCCTGCCGCAGGGCGGTCCCTCCATCTTCGACCTGGACCAACCGCCGGCCGAGACCGTCGAAACCGTCGAGACCCCCCGCCGCCGGCTCGTCGTGGAAGCGGACGGCGGCTCGCGCGGCAACCCCGGCCCGGCGGCGTACGGCGCGGTGGTGCGCGATCCACAGACCGGCGCGGTGCTGGACTCCGAGGGCCGCACGCTCGGGGTGACCACCAACAACGTCGCCGAGTACTCCGGCCTGATCGCGGGCCTGGAGATGGCCCGCGCGCTCGACCCGACGGCGGCCGTCGACGTCCGGATGGACTCCAGGCTCGTGATCGAGCAGATGGCCGGACGGTGGAAGGTCAAGCACCCGGGCATGCGTCCGCTGGCGCAGCAGGCGCAGTCGCTGCGTCCACCGGAGGTCACCTGGACCTGGGTGCCACGGGCGGAGAACAAGGCCGCCGACGCCCTGGTGAACGCCGCGCTCGACGGCGACCCCCGAACCCGCCGCTGAGGAGGACCCGTGCCCAGTCGCCACGTCTCGCTGCAGCAGAGTGAACCGCCGGCACTGCGGGAGGGGCTGCGCCGGCTCCGGGCGACGCTCGGCGTCCCCGGGCAGTTCCCGGCCGACGTGCTGGCCGAGGCCGAGCACGCCGCGGGATCCCCGGCGCTGCCGCCCGCCGATCGCACCGACATCGAGTTCGTCACGCTCGACCCGGAGAGCTCGACCGACCTCGACCAGGCCTTCCACCTCGCCCGCACCGGCCGCGGCTTCCGGTTGCACTACGCGATCGCGGACGTCGCGGCGTTCGTCAGTCCGGGCGGGCACCTGGACGCGGAGGCGCACGCCCGCGGCGAGACGCTGTACGCGCCCACGCGGAAGACGCCGCTGCACCCGGCCGTGCTGTCCGAGGGGGCGGCGAGCCTGCTGCCCGACCAGGTCCGCCCGGCGCTGGTCTGGGAGCTGGACTTCGACGAGTCCGGGCAGGCCAACTCGACCCGGGTGTCCCGGGCGATGGTGCGGAGCCGCGCCAAGCTGAGCTACACCGGTGCCCAGGCCGCGCTGGACGCGGGCACGGGCGGCGAGCAGCTCGAACTGCTGCGGACGTTGGGCCGTCTGCGGCTGGAGATCGAGGCCGCCCGCGGCGGCGTGAGCCTGTCGGTGCCCGAGCAGGAGGTCGTGCCCACCGACAGCCGCTGGGAGCTGGCGTTCCGGGCGCCGCTGCCGGTCGAGGACTGGAACGCCCAGCTGTCGCTGGCCACGGGCATGGGCGCGGCCGCGCTGATGCTGGAGGCGGGCGTCGGCATCCTGCGGACGCTCCCGCCGGCCCGCGACGGCGCCGTGGCCAAGCTGCGCCGGACGGCGGCGGCCCTCGGCATCAGGTGGCCGCAGTCGACGAGCTATCCCGACTTCGTGCGCAGCCTGGACGCGGCCGTGCCTGCCCATGCCGCGATGCTGAACGCCTGCACGACCCTGTTCCGCGGGGCCGGCTACCAGGCATTCCGCGGCGCGATCCCCGAGCAGCCGCTGCACGCGGCGATCGCCGCGCCCTACGCCCACACGACGGCTCCGCTGCGTCGGCTGGTCGACCGGTACACCGGCGAGGTCTGCGTGGCGATCTGCGCGGAGGCCGAGGTTCCCGACTGGGTCGCGGCCGCGCTGGCCGATCTCCCCGGGACGATGGACAACGCCGACCGCCGCGCGAAGAAGTACGAGCGTGGCGTGGTGGACCTCGTCGAGGCGATGGTGCTGGCGCCGCACCTGGGCCAGACCTTCGCCGGCACGGTGCTCGAGGTCGACCCCGAGGACGACCTCGGCGTCCTGCAGATCCCCGACCCGGCCGTGGAAGCGAAGATCAAGGGGACGGAGCTCGTCCTCGGCGAGCAGGTCTCCGCCACGCTCGTCTCCGCCGACCTGCTGGCCGGAAAGGTGGAGTTCCGCATCCTGGCCGACTGACCGTCCGGCCGTCCCATCGCCCGTTGCCCGGCCGCTCCACCGACCCGCGCTACCGAAGCTGCTGAAAGTTGCCGAAGCTGCCGAACCTTCGGCAGCTTCGGCAACCTTCGGCAGCCCTCGGCAACGGGAGGTGCGGGTGGGACGACGGCGGGGATCGGCGGCGAGGGGGTTGGGCAGGCGTCGGGCGTCGGGAGCCAAGGGGAGGGCGCGGGCTCGGCGCTCCGCTACGCTGGACGCGGACGAGTCGGCCGGGTGATCGCTGCGCATGCAGAGGAAAGTCCGGACTCCACAGGGCAGGGTGGTGGGTAACGCCCACCCGGGGTGACCCGCGGGACAGTGCCACAGAG
>DAINOM010000132.1:0-3346 GCA_036735445.1 Propionicimonas sp. | reverse complement strand
CGCTGCTCGCGCGAGGCGTCCGGGTAGGTCGCACGCCGGCAACGGCGAAGGCGGCTGGCAACAGCCGTCGCAGATGGATGATCGCCGCCTCCGCGAGGAGGTACAGAATCCGGCTTACAGGCCGGCTCGTCCCCACCCACGGCTGGACGAACTCCGCCGAACCCGTGCCGGCCACCGGCACGGCGCTTAGGCTGGACGGGTGCTCACGGCAGCCCGCATCCTCTGCGCCGCGATGGCGACGGCGCTGCTGTCCGGGTGCGGGTTCGTCAGCCTGTGGAACGAGCCGGTGCACCGGGCTCCGACCATCACTCCGGCCCAGACCACCGCCGAACCCGACAAGCGGACGACCCACCCCTACGACGGCACCCTCGCCGCCGGCGCCACCTGCCAGACCGCGTCCGAACGGTTGCTTGAGGAGATGGAGGTCGCCGGACGCGTGGGCGGCGCGATCACCTACCCCACCGGAGCGCTGGTCAAGGCCAACCACAACTGGTGGACGGTGGCCGTCACCACCCGGGTGCATGCCAACAGCGACGGCTACACCACCGACAACGTCCCCGCCTACGTGTACTACGTGACCGACCTGCCGTCCGAGGAGGAGTGGTCCATCGTCTACACCTGGCAGCTCGGGTCCGTCGTCGGTGACGCGGCCGCGGCCAAGGCGCTCGCCTGCCTGAAGCGGATCCCGGTGCCGGCGGAGAAGCCCGCGCCCGGCTCACCCGCCACCTACACCGGCAAGCTGGCCGCCCACGCGACCTGCCGCGCGCTCTCGGGCTCCCAGCTCGCCCGGATGCAGGACGTCGGCCAGGTCGGCGGCGCGATCACCTACCCGCGCGGCCAGATGGTGCGCGCCAACGGGAAGTGGTGGACGGTGGCCGTCGCGACCGCCGTGCACGCCAACAGCCAGGGCTACACCAGCGAGAACGTGCCCCGGACGGCACTGTTCGTCACCAACGCGCCGTCGGTGAAGTCACCGGCCCAGGCGGTCACGTTCCCGATCACGGCGAAGAAGTCCGACACCGCGGCACGGAAGGCGCTCGCCTGCCTCGGCTGACACCGGGCCGGACCCCTTTTTGGGAGCGGCCCCACCAGGCAAACCGGGGGGTTGGTGACCTGGCGGGGCCTGACCGTTCTGCTCCAGGATTTGAGGGGGAATGGAGCTCTACGGCTCGGACAAAGGTACCGCCTCGGCATCAGGAAGCAGTAACCGCATCGCCGTGGTCCGGCCGCCGGAGTGAACCGTCTCAGCGCGTGGGCGGCCCTCGTCCGGACGCCTCAGGGAGCCGTCAGGACCTCCGCGCCGTCGGGGGTGACGACGATCGTCTGCTCGAACTGGGCGACCCGGCTGGCGTCGTCGGTGACGACCGTCCAGCCGTCGTCCCACACGTGGGAACGCTGGTCGCCGAGCGCCAGCATCGGCTCGATGGTGAACGTCATGCCCACCTCCATCACCGTGTCGAGCAGGGGTTCGTCGTAGTGGGGGACCACCAGGCCCGAGTGGAAGGCGCTGTGGACGCCGTGCCCGGTGTAGTCGCGGACGACGCCGTAACCGAACCGCCGGGCGAACGATTCGATCACCCGGCCGACCACGTTGATCTGCCGCCCGGGGCGCACCGCGCGGATGCCGCGGTTCATCGCCTCCTCCGTCCGTTCGGCCAGCAGCCGGGACTCATCGTCGACGTCGCCGCAGAAGAAGGTTGCGCAATTGTCCCCGTGCACGCCGTCGAAAAAGGCGGTCACGTCGATCTTGACCAGGTCGCCGTCGGCCAGCGGACGGGCGTCCGGGATGCCGTGGCAGATCACCTCGTTGACCGACGTGCAGCACGCCTTGGGGAAGCCGCGGTAGCCGAGCGTGGACGGGTAGGCGTCGTGGGCGACGATGAAGTCGTGGACGACGGCGTCGATCTCGTCCGTCGTCACGCCCGGCGCGATCACTGCGGCGCCGGCGTGCATGGCCCGGGCTGCGATCCGGCCGGCGACCCGCATCTTCGCGATGGTCTCCGGCGTCTGCACGTGAGGGCCTTCGTAGCGGTCCGGACGCGGGCGTCCGACGTAGTGGGGACGCGGTATGTGCGCCGGCACCGGACGCTGTGGCGAGACCGGGTAGGGCTTGATCGCTGTCACGTGTCGGATCATAGTGGGCACACCGACCGACGATCGGAGGGCTCCGGCATGGCACAGGGTGACTGGTACTACTGCCTCGACCACCACACCGTCGAGCCGTACGAGGGCTGCCGCAGCGCCACCCGGCTCGGCCCCTTCCCGACGCCAGCCGCCGCTGCGGAAGCGATCGAGAACGCCGTGCAGCGCAACGAGCAGTGGGAGAACGACCCGCGCTTCAACGACGACGACGAGCAGGACGACGGGGAGCGCGAGGAGGGCTGGGGCCCGTTCCGCCGCTGAGGTCCCGGCGGCCTTCCGTCATCCCGGCGGCTTTCCGTCATCCCGGCCCAGCCGTCCTCCCGGCGACTTTTCCGTCATCCCGGCGAATGCCGGGATCCCTGCACCGGTCTGGCAACTCGTCCACGGGGACCCCGGGTCAAGCCCGGGATGACGATTGGGACCGGGATGACGGCTGGGGCCGGGAGGACGGACGGGCGCCTCAGAGCCAGGCGAAGACGTCCACGCGGTTGCCGTCGGGGTCGAGGACGGTGGCGTAGCGCTGGCCCCAGAAGGCGTCCCAGGGCTCGCGGTGGACGCTGAACCCGGCCTGTGCGACCTGTGCGACGGTGGCGTCCACCTCGGCGGCGTCGGCGCACTCGAAGGCGAGGGTCATCGCCGGTCCGGCGACCGGCGGCTCCCAGTCGGGGTCGAAGCTGTGGATCACGGAGACCGTGTCGAACATGACCCGGACGCCGCCCGGGCCTTCCCACTCCACGTGTCCCTCCGCGTCGTCGGAGGTGTCGAAGGTCAGCCCCAGCAGCCGGTAGAACTCCAGGCTGGCGGCCATGTCGGCGACGGTGATGCCGATCGCGTTGAAGGTCGGTGCCATGGGATCACCGTACCCAGCGCGTCCGACAGAAAGGTGTAACCAGATTGAAACACGTCCAGCGGCAGACTGAACGCCATGGATAAGCAGACCGAGTTCGTGCTCCGCACAATGGAGGAGCGGGACGTCCGCTTCGTGCGGCTCTGGTTCACCGACGTCCTTGGCTTCCTGAAGTCCGTGGCGATCGCCCCCGCCGAGCTCGAAGGCGCCTTCAACGAGGGGATCGGCTTCGACGGCTCCGCGATCCAAGGCTTCGCCCGCGTGTACGAGTCCGACATGGTGGCCCACCCCGACCCGTCCACCTTCCAGCTGCTGCCCTGGCGCGGCGCCACCCAGGGCACCGCCCGGATGTTCTGC
>DAINOM010000131.1:0-10145 GCA_036735445.1 Propionicimonas sp. | reverse complement strand
CAGCCATCGAACACCTCCCACCATCAGGTGTTGCCACGACCACTTGAGCCCACCGGCGAAGGTTCGGCAGCCGGGGCAACTATCGGCAGCTTCTGCGGGGCGGTGGGACGGGTGGGGAGGGTGGGACTCGGTCAGAAGAGCTGGATCGGGCTGATGATGTCGGCCAGGATCAGGGCGACGCCGCTGAGCAGCAGCAGGCCGCCGACGGCGTAGGCGACGGGCAGCAGCCGGGCCGTGTCGAAGAAGCCGGGGTCGCGGCGCCGGAACACCTTCGCGAGCTTCCGCCGGGCCCCTTCGTACAGCGCGCCGGCGATGTGGCCGCCGTCCAATGGGGGCAGCGGGATGAAGTTGAACAGGGCGAGGAACAGGTTCACCGAGGCCAGCAGCGAGAGGAAGGTGACGACCTTCTCGGCCGGCTGCACCTCGGCGGACGCGACCACCTGGCCGGCCACCGTGCTGGCACCGACGATGCTGATCGGGTCGTAGGCACTGCGCGGCTGCCCGGTGGCCATGCCCCAGACGACGTGCCACACCTTCACCGGGAACTGGACGAGTGCCACGGCGCTCTGCCTGGTCATCGTCCACATGTCGCCGAGCACGTCCACCGGGCCGCCCCTGACCAGGTCGCGCTGGGGACCGACCCCGAGCCAGCCGGCCTGCACCCTCGCTCCGGGGTCGAGGGTGTCGGCGACGGAGGTCACCACGGTGTGCACCGGGGCGAGGTCGAGCGTCGCGCCACCGCGCTCGACCACGATCCGGGCCTCGCCACCGAGGTTCGCCCTGATCAGCGAACTGAGCTGGCTGTAGGAGGTGATCGGGGTGCCGTTGAACTCCACCACCCGGTCGCCGACGCGCAGGCCGGCCTGCGCGGCCGGCGACAGCGGGTCGGCGGCGGTGCACTCCGTGCGGTTCGGATCGGCGATCATGCACGCCTGGACGTACGCGATGGTGGTCTGCGGGCGTAGTACTCCGTAGGACGCGGTGATCCCCCACAGCAGGACGAAGGCGATCAGCAGGTTCATCACCGGCCCGCCGGCCATCACCACGAGCTTCTGCCAGGTCTTCTTCTGGTAGAACAACCGCTCCTGCTCCACGTCGGTCGGGCTGATGTCCTCCCACTCGGCGTCCCTGGCCGAGTCCGCGAAGTCCGCCAGCCGCGTGCGGCGGCGCTTGCCGTCCGGGCGTGGCGGGTACATCCCGAGCAACTGGACGAAGCCACCCAGCGGGAACGCCTTGATGCCGTACTCGGTCTCGCCGCGCGTCGTCGACCACAGCGTCGGCCCGAAGCCGACGAAGTACTTGGGCACCCGGACGCCGAACCGCTTGGCCGGCACCATGTGCCCGATCTCGTGCAGCGCGACCGAGACCATGATCAAGGCGAAGAACGCGATCGCGAAGCCGATCACGGTGAGGGTCTCCATCTACTGCTCCTGGTCGATCCGGTCGGTGGCGGCCGCGCGTGCCCATCCGTCCGCCGCCAGCACGGCGGCCACGTCCAGCGTGCCACCGGCCGGCCGGGCGAGATGGGCGTCCACCACGTCGGCAACCACTTCAACGATGCCAGCAAACTCCAACCGCCCGGCGCAGAACGCCTCGACACACACCTCGTTCGCCGCGTTGTAGACCGCGGGGGCGAGACCGCCGGCCAGTCCGCAACGCCGGGCGAGGGCCACGGCGGGGAACACGTCGTCGTCGAGCGGCTCGAACGTCCAGCTGGCGGCCTTCGTCCAGTCGCACGCCGCGGCGGCGTCCGGGACGCGCTCCGGCCACGCCAGCGCCAGGGCGATCGGCAGCCGCATGTCCGGGGGTGAGCACTGGGCGATCGTCGAGCCGTCCCAGAACTCGACCATCGAGTGCACCACCGACTGCGGGTGCACCACGACCTCGATGGCGTTCAGGTCGACGCCGTAGAGCAGGCCGGCCTCCAGCAGTTCGAGCCCCTTGTTCACCAGCGTCGCCGAGTTGATCGTGATCACCCGGCCCATGTGCCAGGTGGGGTGGGCCATGGCCTGGTCAGGGGTGATCCCCCGCAGCTGGTCGCGGGTGCGGCCCCGGAACGGACCGCCGGACGCGGTCAGGATCAGCTTGCGCACCTCCTCCGCGCGACCGGCGCGCAGCGCCTGGGCGAACGCGGAGTGCTCGGAGTCGACGGCGATGATCTGGCCGGGAGCGGCGGCGTCGGTGACCAGCCGGCCGCCGATCACCAGCGACTCCTTGTTGGCCAGCGCGAGGCTGGTGCCCGCCGCGAGCGTGGCGAGGGTCGGTTCGAGACCGGCCGCACCGGTGATGCCGTTCAGCACCACGTCGCACTCGTACGCGGCGAGCCGGGTCGCGGCGTCCGGGCCGTCCCACACCTCGGTGTCCGGGAGTTCGGCCTGGACCAGGCGGGCCGCCTCCGGGTCGCTCACCGCGATGATGTCCGGACGCAGCGCCCGCGCCTGCTCGACGAGTCGCTCCACCGACGTCCCGCCGGCGGCCAGCCCGGCCACCCGGAAGCGTCCGGGGTTGCGGGAGACCACGTCGACCGCCTGGGTCCCGATCGACCCCGTGCTGCCGAGGATCACCACTGAGCGCATACCCGTCCTCCCGCTGACTACCGAAGCAGCTTATCCGCGCCAGCCGCGGCTCTTCCCGCTACCCGGTGGCGCACAATGGGGACAGACCCCTTTTCAGCCACGACCATTCCGGTGGCGCGAAAGGGGTCTGTCCCCGTGACCGGCCAGCTAAGGTGCTGGCGGACGGACCGCTGATCCGCTGCGAGAGGACGGGTGGGCATGCACGACGACCGTGTGCTCCTGGAGGCGAGGCTCGACCGCTTCGTCCGTGAGCGGCTGCGACCCGCGTTGTACACCACCGGCCTCCCGGTCACCGTGGAACGCTGGGACTGCCCCGGGGAGCCGGTGTCGTTCTATCGGGCGATGGTGCAGGAGTACCGGCCCGTCCGCGCCGGCGAGCCGTGGGGGCCACCGTGGTCGACCACCTGGCTGAAGCTGACCGCGGAGGTCCCCGAGGGGTTCGGTGCCGCACCGGGGCTGGCGGCCGAGCTGCTCGTCGATCTCGGCTTCACCGACGCCCAGCCGGGTTTTCAGGCCGAAGGGCTCGTGTGGCGACCGGACGCGACGGTGGTCAAGGCCATCTCGCCGCGCAACCGCCACGTGCGGCTCGACCACCTCGGTTCGGCCCTGTCCGGCGGCCGGCTGACCCTCTTCGTCGAGGCGGCGGGCAACCCGAACATCCTGCAGCTGGAGGACCTGCGCGCCGATCCGAACGGCAGCCTCGCCACCGCGAGCCGCGAGCCCCTGTACACGCTCGGCGAAGTCGTGCTGGCCGAGCGCCGGACGGACGTGGCCGAGCTCCTCGCCGACGTGGCCGCGCTCAACGGACTGATGCGCGAGCTCCCGGTGGACCGGCCGCGGCGCAGCCAGGTGCTGCGTGCGCTGGACGCGATGGTCGACGCCGTCGATCCGGACGACGTCCCCGGCACCGCAGCGGCCGGACGGGCCGTCCTCGCCCCCGTCCTCGCCGCGCCGGCGGTCGCGTCCGCCCACACCATGGTGGCGACCGGCCACGCCCACATCGACTCGGCCTGGCTGTGGCCCGTGCGGGAGACGACCCGCAAGTGCGCGCGCACGTTCAGCTCGGTGGCGGCGCTGGCGGAGGACCACCCCGACTTCGTGTTCGCCTGCTCCCAGGCCCAGCAGCTCGCCTGGATCAAGGAGGGCTATCCCGACCTGTTCGCCCGGCTGCAGCAGCTCGCCGCGCGCGGGCAGTTCGTGCCGGTGGGTGGCATGTGGGTGGAGGCGGACACGAACATGACCGGCAGCGAGGCGATGGCCCGGCAGTTCGTCCAGGGCAAGCGGTTCTTCGCCGCCGAGTTCGGCGTCGACTGCGAGGAGGTCTGGCTCCCGGACACCTTCGGCTACTCCGCGGGCCTGCCGCAGGTCGCGGTCGCGGCCGGGATGAAGTGGTTCCTGACCCAGAAGATCTCCTGGAACCAGACCAACCGGATGCCGCACCACACCTTCTGGTGGGAGGGCATCGACGGGTCGCGGATCTTCACCCACTTCCCGCCGGTGGACACCTACAACTCCGAGGTCTCCCCCGCCGAGCTCGCCCACGCCGAGCGCAACTTCTCCGACCACGACCGGGCGTCGGTGTCCCTGCTGCCCTTCGGTTTCGGGGACGGCGGTGGCGGCCCCACCCGCGAGATGCTGGCCTCCGCAGCCCGGGCAGCCGACCTGGAGGGCTCGCCGAGAGTGGTGCTGGGCACGCCGCGGCAGTTCTTCGAGAGGGCGCAGGCCGAGTACCCGGACGCACCCGTCTGGCTGGGCGAGATGTACCTCGAGCTCCATCGCGGCACGCTGACCACGCAGGCCAACACCAAGCGCGGCAACCGGCGCAGCGAGCACCTGCTGCGCGAGGCCGAGCTGTGGGCGACCACCGCCACCGTCCGCGCCGGGCTGCCCTACCCTGCCGCCCAGCTGGAACGGTGCTGGCGGACGGTGCTCCTGCAGCAGTTCCACGACATCCTTCCGGGCAGCTCGATCGCCTGGGTGCACTCCGATGCCGAACGCAACTACGCGCAGGTCGCGGAGGAGCTCGAAGAGGTGATCGCCGACTCTCTGCGCGTCCTCGCCGGTGAGGGTGAGGTCGACCTCGTGGCCAACGCCGCGCCCCACGCCCGGGACGGCGCGCCCGCGCTCGGGATCGCCGAAGCGATCGTCGCCCACGATTCGACGGTGGAGCCCGGCGACCGCGGCTTCACCCTCGCCAACGACCGCCTCACCGCCGTGGTCGACCCGCACGGCCGGCTGGTCTCCCTGGTCGACCCGAGCGGACGGGAGGCGATCGCGCCCGACCGTCCCGGCAACACCCTCGAGCTGTTCCGCGACGTCCCCAACCAGTGGGACGCCTGGGACATCGACGAGTTCTACCGCCGGGCAGCGGTCGCGACGGAACCCGGCACGGCCCGCCTCGAAGGGGTGGACGGTGAGCCGGTGGTCGTGGTGTCCGCCATGGTGGGCGCGTCCCCGGTCACCCAGTGGATCAGCCTGCCGTCCGGCTCTCCGGCCCTGGTGATCCGCACCGAGGTGGACTGGCAGGAGCGCCAGAAGCTGCTCAAGCTCGGCTTCGGCTTCGACGTGCGGGCGGACACCTCGGCCGCCGAGACCCACTTCGGCCACTATCGCCGCCCGACCCACACCAACACGAGCTGGGAGGCCGCCCGGTTCGAGATCTGTGCCCACCGCTGGCTGCTGGTCGACGAGCCGGGGTACGGGGTGGTCGTGGCCAACGACGCGACCTACGGGCATGAGGTCACCCGCGACGTCCGGACGGACGGCGGCACCACGACGACCGTCCGGCTGTCACTGCTGCGCTCGCCGATCTACCCGGACCCCGAGGCGGACCGTGGCCGGCACGAGTTCACCGTCGCCGTCCAGCCGGCGGCCGGGCCGGCGGAGGCGGTCGAGCTGGGTTACCGGACGAACCTGCCCGTCCGCCCACTGCGGGGTGCGAGGCCGGCCGATCCGCTGGTCACGGTGAGCAGCCCGGGCATCGTGGTGGAGGCGGTGAAGCTCGCCGAGGACGGCTCCGGCGACGTGATCGTCCGCCTGTACGAGGCGCACGGCCGGCGGACGTCCGGCGTGGTCACCCCGGGGTTCGACGTCGCGTCGGTCACGGTCACCGACCTGCTGGAGCGTCCGCTCGACCCGCCGTCCGGCGTCCAACCCGACGCTGCGGGGACGCAGCTCGACCTGCGTCCGTTCCAGCTGGTCACGCTCCGCTTTGCGAGGCCGGAGGCCGAGTGACCAATGCCGCGAGGGTGAAGGCCGGAGCGAGGGCGGACCTCGAGTCCCTGGCGGCCCTCGACGCGCACCTGGCGAGCGGCCAGAGCCTCAGCGAGTGTTACGTGCAGTCGCTGGACCTGACCGGACGCACCGCCGAACTGCTGGGCACCGGGGTGGCCCGCGCGGTCTTCCTCGGCTGCTCGTTTGCGCCGGGCGTCGAGGCGTTGCTGGAGACCAGGGGTGCGCTGGTCTTCCCCACGCTGCCCGACCTGCCGTTCAACCCCTACCGGTCCGGGCTGTACACGCCGGACGAGCTGTACGCCGGGCTCGACCAGGGCTACCGGTACACCCTCGACGCCCGGAACTACCGCTGGTGGAAGCACGTCGGCCAGCACCGCAGCCTGACCAGCGAGCTGGCGATGACGCTGCACGACCATGCGATCACCGAAGCACTGGACGATGTCGGCCTCGACGGCGCCGTCGGCGTGATGGGCGGCCACCAGTTGCTGCGCGGCTCACCGGGATACGTGGACGCGGCCGGCCTGGGCCGGGCGCTGGCCGCGACCGGGAGAACGGTGATCACCGGCGGCGGTCCGGGAGCGATGGAGGCGGTGAACCTGGGAGCCGCCCTCCTCGGCTCGCAGTCCGACCTGGACGCCGCGCTCGCGCTGCTCGCCGAGCGGCCCCGGTTCGCCGACGACGTCGCCTCGTGGGTGAGCGCCGGGCTCGCCGTCCGCGACCGCTGGGACCTCGGCGGGCACAGCTACGGCGTCCCGACCTGGCTGTACGGGCACGAACCGCCGAACGTGTTCAGCACGGGGATCGCCAAGCTGTTCTCCAACGCCATCCGCGAGGACGTCCTGCTGCGCCACGCTCCCGGCGGCCTGGTCTGCCTGCCCGGGGCCGCCGGCACCGTCCAGGAGGTGTTCCAGGCCGTCACACCCCGGTTCTACGCGCTACCCGGCGAGCCGATCCCGCCGCTGGTCCTGGTCGGCGTCGACTACTGGACCCGGGTCCAGCCCGCCTGGCCGCTGCTCTCGGCGCTCGCCGACGCCCGTCCGATGGCCGCAGCCATCCACCTCGTCGACCACATGTCCGACATCCCCGCCCTGCTGGCCTGAGGGCCCCCGTCCGGCGGCACAACCGGTCCCTGAGGAACGAGCCGTGGTCGCGTCACGGGGCCCTCGGCCGGGAGGATCTGCGCTGTCGATGCTTCCCGTGGGCGGCCCGCCGGGATCTGTGCCCATCGACAGTGCGGATCCTCCCTGATCAGGGCGTGGGTTCTGCCCTTCGTGACGCCGTCCGGCTCGTTCCTCGCCAGACGGCTCCTCAGGGAGCGGTTTGTCCTCCAGCCCGGGCGGCACAGGGCGAGCACTCCTGATTTACTGATCCGGTGCGTCGCAATCCCCTGGTGAACAGCCTGCTCAACCTGCGTGGCAACGCCCGCGCCAGTGTCTACACCGAGCCCATGTGGGGCCTGTCGATGATGCTGGTGCTGCCGTACGCGTCGGTGTTCATGCTGGCGCTGGGCCTGCACGACCAGCAGATCGGGCTGCTGGCCACCATCGCCATGCTGTCCCAGGTCGTGTTCGGCCTGCTCAGCGGCGTGATCACCGACAAGCTCGGCCGGCGGCTCACCACCGCCCTGTTCGACGTCATCGCGTGGGCCATCCCGTGCCTGATCTGGGCGGTCGCGCAGAACTTCTGGTACTTCCTGGTCGCGTCGCTGGTCAACGGCGCCTGGCAGGTCACCCAGAACTCCTGGGACTGCCTGCTGGTCGAGGACCTCGACCGGTCCGAGATCCCCAAGGCGTACTCGCTGATCAAGGTCGCGGCCGAGTTCTCGGCGCTGTTCGCCCCCATCGCGGCCGTGCTCGTCGCCCAGTTCGGTCTGGTTCCCGCCGTGCGGATCCTCTACCTCAACGCGTTCGTGATCATGACCGCGAAGATCGTGATCCTCTACCGCTGGTCCACCGAGACCGCCACCGGCCGGGTGCGCCTCGAGCAGACCCGCGGGGTGAGCATCTGGCACCTGCTCGCCAGCTACCGTCCGGTGCTCGGCCTGATCCTGCGGTCGAAGGGGACGATCTTCTCGCTGACCCTGTCGGCGATCTTCGGCGCCGTCGCGCTGGTCAACGGCACCTTCTGGCAGGTCGTGATCAGCCAGCACCTCGGCGTGCCGGATCCGCTGCTGCCGTTCTTCCCGATGGTCCGGTCGCTGCTGTCGGTGCTGTTCTTCTTCACGCTGATCCCGCGGCTCACCCACGCCGCGCACCTCAAGCGGCCCACGCTGTGGGGCTTCGTCGTCTACCTGGCCGGCCAGGTGCTGCTGGTGCTCATCCCCGCACCGGCGGGGACGGCGACCTGGGCCACCTACGCGCTGCTCGGCGGCTGCCTGCTGCTCGATGCCTTCGGCGCGGGCGTGCTGTTCACGCTGTCCGAATCGCTGGTCGCCCTGCACGTCGACCGGGACGAGCGCTCGCGGGTGATGGCCGTGCAGCGCACCTGCGTGATGCTCGTCACCGCACCGTTCGGCTGGATCTCCGGCTGGCTGTCCGGCATGGACCGGACCTGGCCGTTCATCCTCACCTCGGCGCTGCTCGTGCTCGGCATCGGGGTCACCTCGCGCTACTGGGTGACCACCCATTCCGAACCGGTCGCCGCAGCCGCCGACTGATCTCCCCTAGCCGGACGCCGCCAGCTGCCCGCAGGCGCCGTCGATCTCGCGGCCGCGGGTGTCCCGGACGGTCACCGGCACTCCCCGGGCCTCCAGCCGCCGGACGAACTCCGCCTCGTCCGAGCGCCGGGACGCCGTCCAGCGCGAGCCCGGCGTGGGGTTCAGCGGGATCAGGTTCACGTGCACCCAGCCGAGACCCCCGGCCGCCCGGAGCACGTCGGCCAGTGCGTCCGCCCGCCAGCCCTGGTCGTTGACCTCCCGGATCAGCGCGTACTCGATCGACACCCGCCGTCCGGTCGCCTCGAAGTAGCCGCGCGCCGCACCGACGACCTCCGCCACGTTCCAGCGGGTGTTGATCGGGCAGAGTTCGTCGCGCAGTTCGTCGTCGGGCGCGTGCAGGCTCACCGCCAGCGTCACCGGCAACCCCTCCGCCGCGAGCCGCTGAATCTGCGGCACCAGGCCGACGGTGGAGACCGTCACCCCGCGCGCGGAGATGCCCAGGCCGTCGGGCGCGGGCGCGACGATCGTCCGGACCGCCCGCAGCACGGCCGTGTAGTTGGCCATCGGCTCGCCCATGCCCATGAACACGATGTTGTTCACCCGGCCCGGGCCGCCGGGGATCTCGCCGTCCCGCAGCCGGCGGGCGGCGTCCATCACCTGGGCGAGGATCTCGCCCGTGCTGAGGTTGCGCCGCAACCCGCCCTGGCCGGTCGCGCAGAAGGGGCACGCCATGCCGCAGCCGGCCTGCGAGGAGATGCACACGGTCGCCCGTTCGCGTCCCGATCCGCTGGAGCGGATCCCGGGCACGCCGTAGCGCATCAGCACGCTCTCCACCAGCGAGCCGTCGTGCAGCCGCCACAGCGTCTTCACGGTCGTGCCGCCGTCGGCCTGCTGGTCGCGCACCCGCTCCAGCAGGGACGGGGCGAAGCGCTCGGCGAGCACGCCGCGCTCGGCCTTCGGGATGTCCGTCCAGTGCTCCGGGTCGATCGCCAGCCGCTCGAACAGGTGTCTGGTCAGCTGGCCCGCGCGGAACCTCGGCAGGCCGAGTTCCGCGATCGCCGCGGCACGCTCGGCGGCGTCCAGGTCGGCCCAGTGCACGGGCGGCTTGCCGCGCCGCGGCGCGTTGAGCGCGAGCGGCACCGTCCGGCCGGCCTCCGCCTGGGCGAGGGACGCCGCGTAGCTCGCCTCCTCCTCCGGGGTGAGCCCGCTCACCAGGTGATTCCCATCAGCGTGAACACCACCCAGGCCGCGGGCGCCGCGACCAGGGTGGAGTCGAGCCGGTCCATCACCCCGCCGTGGCCGGGCAGGAAGGAACTCATGTCCTTGATCCCGACGTCGCGCTTGATCAGCGACTCGATCAGGTCGCCCGCGGTCCCGGTGATCACCACGACGACGGCCAGGAGCAGGCCGAACCACCACGGCTGGTGCAGCACCAGCACGCTCATCGCGATGCTCACCGCACTCGCCAGCACGACCGAGCCGGCCATGCCCTCCCAGGTCTTCTTCGGGCTGATGTTCGGCGCCATCGGGTGCCGGCCGAGGGTGGCGCCGGCCGCGTAGCCGCCGGTGTCGCTGCCGGTGATGCACAGGAAGACGGCGACCACCTTGGCCACACCGTGTTCCTGGGCGAGGATCAGTCCGACGAAGGACGCCAGCAGCGGGATGTAGCCGATGATGAA
>DAINOM010000130.1:0-10179 GCA_036735445.1 Propionicimonas sp. | reverse complement strand
GGACCTCGTTGCGCAGCCCCTTCACGAAGCAGGGACGCAGCGGACGGTCGGTGAGCCGGGCGGCGAGGATCGCGCCCTCGGACGGGCGGCCCTCCCGGCGGAAGAACGAGCCGGGGATGCGGCCGGCGGCGTACATCCGCTCCTCCACGTCCACGGTCAGCGGGAAGAAGTCGATGGCGTCACGCGGGTGCTTGGCGGCGGTGGTCGCCGACAGCAGCATGGTGTCGCCGTCGAGGTAGACAGCGGCGCTGCCATTGGCCTGCCGCGCGAGCAGGCCGGACTCGAACCGCACGACGTGCGAGCCGAGCGGGCCGTTGTCGATCACGGCCTCGGTGTAGCGAAGGTCAGGACCTTCCATTCGGGGTTCCTTTCGGTTCCGCCTCGCCCCGCACTCGCCCGGTCTTCGATCGAGACTCGCGGGAGCCGCTGCGCGGAAGCCCGAAAGTCACTACCGAGGACCAAACCAGTTGGTGGCGAGGACTGTTTGTTGAGTTGTGATGCACGACCAGCCGGTGACGGGATCCCGTCACCGGCTGGTCATGGAGCTGGTGTCACCGACGCAGGCCGAGGCGAGCGATCAGTGAGCGGTAATGCTCAACATCGTTCTTCATCACGTAGTTGAGCAGGCGGCGGCGCTGGCCGACCAGCAGCATCAGGCCACGGCGGCTGTGGTGGTCGCCCTTGTGCTCCTTGAGGTGCTCGGTCAGGTGCGCGATCCGCTTGGTGAGCAGCGCGATCTGGACATCCGGCGAACCGGTGTCGCCCGGGGCGATCGCGTACTCTTCGATGATCTTCTTCTTGGTGTCAGCGTCCATCGCTCGCTGCTCTCCTCTCGGTTTCCCGTTGCGCGGCGCTCCCCTGCCAGATGGCACGATGTGTGTCGAGGATCGTCGGGAGCTCTTGGGCGTCCGCGGCCGTCTTGACGGCGCGTCGAGTCTAGCCGACGGCTGTGCCAGCGGCGAATCGGGGGCTTGCCGGACCCAAGTATTAACGTCCTGACAAGCGCCGACACCGTCCAGAACAGAGGAGAATTCCCACTTGCGCTCGCCGGGGTGAAAGGATGCCCACGGCCGCGGGAGACCTCCGCGGCGATTGCAGGAGTCCGAGTTCACTAAGGAGTGAACCATGGCGGTTGTCATCGGCATCCCGAGCAGCGCAGATCCGGCAGAACGCCGGACGCCGATCGTGCCCGATGTGGTGAAGAAGCTGCGCGCAGCGGGCGCGGAGGTCGTGGTCCAGCGCGGCGCCACCGACGGCGCGTTCCTCGACGAGAGCTCGCTGGGTGAGGTCTCGTGGGTGGACAGCAGCGACGATGTCCTGGCCGCGGCGGACGTGGTCTGGGTGGTCGGCCCGCCGGACGACGCGACGCTGGCCACGCTGCGTCCGGGGACCGTGCTGATGGGCCTGCTGGCGCCGTACGCCTCCGCCGAGCGGGTGCAGCTGCTGCGCGACCGGCAGATCACGGCGTTCGCGATGGAACTGCTGCCGCGCATCTCCCGCGCGCAGAGCATGGACGTGCTGAGCTCCCAGGGCGCGGCGTCCGGCTACCAGTGCGCACTGATGGCCGCGGCGCGCGCGCCGAAGTTCTTCCCGATGCTCACCTACGCGGCGGGCACGATCCGTCCGTCCCGGGTGCTGGTGGTCGGTGCCGGCGTGGCGGGCCTGCAGGCGATCGCCACCGCGAAGCGGCTCGGCGCGATCGTGGAGGCCTACGACGTCCGTCCCGACACCAGGGAGCAGATCGAGTCCCTCGGCGCGAAGTTCGTCGACACCGGCGTGAGCGCCGCGGGCAGCGGCGGCTACGCCCGCGAGCTGACCGAGGACGAGAAGGCCGCGCAGGCCGAGAAGCTGGGCAAGGCGGTCGCGAACTGCGACGTGCTGATCACGACAGCCGCCGTGCCGGGCAAGAAGGCGCCCCTGATCATCACCGAGGCCATGGTGGCCGGGATGAAGCCGGGTGCGGTCGTGGTGGACATGGCCGCAGAGACCGGCGGCAACGTCGCCGGCACCGTCGCCGGCAAGGAGGTCCGGGTCGGACCCGCCCACGTGGTCGGCCCGGTGAACCTGCCCAGCCGGATGCCCGTGCACACCTCGGAGATGCTGGCCAAGAACCTGTACAACTTCCTCGCCCCGATGCTGGACGAGGGCCTGCTCAAGCTGGACTGGGACGACGAGGTCGTCGCCGGGACGGCGCTGGCCCACGCCGGTGAGGTGCGGCACCCCGTCGTCAAGCAAGTCCTCGGACTGTAGAGCTGAGAGGCAACCATGCAAGACCTGCTGTTCGTCTACATCTTCATGCTGGCCGCGTTCACCGGCTATGAGGTCATCTCCCGGGTGCCGGTGATCCTGCACACCCCGTTGATGTCCGGCTCGAACTTCGTCCACGGTGTGGTGCTGGTCGGCGCGATGTTCGCCCTCGGCCACGCGGAGACCACCTTCCAGCTGACCCTCGGCTTCCTGGCCGTCCTGCTCGGCGCCGCGAACGCCGCCGGCGGCTACGTGGTGACCGAACGGATGCTCGGCATGTTCAACGCCAAGGCGAAGCCCGCGGTGACCGCCGCCAAGGAGGCGTGAGTCCGATGCTGTTCGTCGTCAACGCGGTCTACTTCGCGGTCGCCATCCTGTTCATCCTCGGCCTGAAGGCCATGTCGTCCCCGGTCACCGCCCGCAAGGGCATCATGTGGGCCGGCGTCGGCATGGTCCTGGCCACCCTGATCACCTTCCTCTACCCGGCCGACAACGGCTCGGGGCTGCTGTTCTTCGCCCCCGGCAAGACCATCAACCTGGTCCTCACCGTGGTCGCGATCGCCATCGGCGGCGGCGTGGCATGGTGGCTGGGCAAGGTCGTGAAGATGACCGACATGCCCCAGATGGTCGCGGTCTACAACGGCATGGGCGGCGGTGCGGCCGCGCTGATCGCCGCCGTCGAGTTCGCCCGGGTCGCCCAGGCGGACGGCCACGCCGAGACCCTCTCCCCCGTCGTCGCCACGCTCGCCGTCCTCGGCGCGCTGATCGGCTCGGTGGCGTTCTCCGGCTCGATCATCGCCTTCGCGAAGCTGCAGGGCATCATGAAGAAGACGTGGCGGCTGCCGGCGCAGAACACGGTCAACATCGTGCTCGCCCTCGTCGCCGTCGGCCTCGGCGTCGCGATCGTGCTGCTGGCGAAGAGCCCGGTCCTGCCCGTGCTGCTCGTGGTGTTCTTCCTGCTCGCGCTGTTCCTCGGCGTGATCCTGACCAGCCCGATCGGCGGCGCCGACATGCCGGTCGTGATCTCCCTGCTGAACGCCTTCACCGGCCTCGCCGTCGGCTTCGAGGGCTACGTCCTCGGCAACCCCGCCCTGGTCATCGCCGGCATCGTCGTCGGCGCGTCCGGCACGCTGCTCACCCAGCTGATGGCCAAGGCCATGAACCGGCCGATCACCAACGTCATCTTCACCCCGATCACCGGCGAGGCGCAGGCCGGCACCGCCATCGAGGGCTCGATGAAGGAGGTCGGCCCGATGGACGCCGCCGCCATGATGCGCTACGCGCAGAAGGTGATCATCGTCCCCGGCTACGGCATGGCCGTCGCCGGCGCCCAGCACAAGGTGTGGGAGCTCACCAAGGTCCTCGAGGAGGCCGGCGTCGAGGTGAAGTTCGCCATCCACCCCGTCGCCGGACGCATGCCCGGCCACATGAACGTCCTGCTCGCCGAGGCCGGCGTCCCCTACGACATGATCTTCGACCTCGAGGAGATCAACGACGAGTTCCCGACCGCGGACGTGGCGCTGGTGATCGGCGCCAACGACGTGGTCAACCCCGTCGCCCGCACCGACAAGAGCTCGCCGATCTACGGCATGCCCATCCTGGACGCCGACCGTGCCCAGACCTGCATCGTGATCAAGCGCGGCAAGGGCGCCGGCTACTCCGGCATCGAGAACGCCCTGTTCTACGCCGAGAACACCTCGATGCTCTACGGCAGCGCCCAGCAGGCCGTCGGGGACGTCATCGCCCAGATGAAGACCCTGGTCTAGCCGCCCATCACTTGGGCAGGGTGATGGTCACCGGCTTGTCGAGGTCCGACAGGGTCACGGTGAACGTGGTGGGCAGGGGGTCGGCCTCCTCCGAGAAGGGTCGAGCCTCCACGGCCAAGGACAGCCGGAGCAGCCGACCTGCCGCGTCGAGCCACACCTGGGCTTCGACCTCGTCGCCCTTCAGCAGACGAGCCTCCGGCTGGAGGATGTCGTAGGCCTTCCCCGCGAAGGTCAGGCGGTACGTCTGCGCGGGCGCACCGTCGATCTCCGCAGGCCCTTCGTACACGGCTCTGCGCAGGTGGGTCGCGGCCTTGGCCAGCGCCCTTGCGGGCTGCATCGCCAGGGTCTGCTTCCGGATCCAGGTCAGCTGGTCCCTGGTCGGGCGCACCCAGGCCTTCCGGCCGATGAACCTGACCCGGACGTCGTCGCCGACCATGACCAGGCCGAAGCCGCGGTCACCGGTGGTGTCCCGGTAGCGGACCCGGCCGGGCTCGCTCTGGTCGACGACGGCCGCGAACTCCAGGGGATCGAGCTTCTTCCCGCGGCTGACCACCGTGACCTCGCCCGTGGACGCAAAGCTGCGCACCGACGTGTTCGCTTCAGCCACCCGCGCGAGCAGGTCGGCGACCGGCACCTCCTCCCCGGGCAGCGGGGTGGACGGGCTGGGCGTCGCCGGCTCGGCCGAACCGCTGCTCTGGCTCGCCGCCGGGACTGAGGGCGACACGGCCGGCGCGCACCCGCCCAGGGCCAGGCCTACGGCGATGAGGACGGTCGACAGCCGGGTTCGGGGCATGTGGGGTCTCCTCTTTCCTTCAACTGGAAGCGTCTCGACGGGCTCGACGGGCGATCGCGGAGGATTCGGGCTCAGCTGGGCATGTCGACGATCTTGTCCTTCGGCGGTGCCTTGATGGTCACCGGCTCGTTGTAGTGGCTCATCGTGCCATCGATCTTGATCGGCAGGCTCTTGCCCTCGATCTTCGCCTTCAGGTCCATCGCCACCTTGCGGACCAGGTCGGCCTCGTCGAGCCACAGGTCATAGGTGAAGGAGTCCGCGTCGATCTCGCCCTCCGACCCGGTCATCTTCGCCAGCGCGGACGCGTCGATGGTGAGCCGGTGATGGGTGGCCCGGACGCCGTCAACGGTCTCCTCGCCCAGGTTCTCGACCTTCTTCACGGAGTCCTTGACCTGCTGCAGCTTCGCGCCCAGGTCCATGGAGCTCATCGAGGTCTCGTACTGCGACGTCTGGTCCGCGGGCACCTTCATCCAGGTGTCACCGGCGGCGTCCATCTGCAGGTACATCTCGCCGTCGACCTGCAGCATCTTCATCTTCATGCCGGCGAACTCCATGTTGGACGAGAGCTTCACGTTCGCCGGGTCGGTCTGGTCGATGACGCCGGACATCGTGATCGTGGTCTCCTCGCCCATCAGCGCGGTCGTCATGTCCATGTCCATCGAGTACGTCTTCACGCCGGCCCCCGCGGCCGACATCCGTCCGATCACGTCGTCCGCCGCGGCGCCACCCCCGGGCGCGGAAGTCGTGACCTCCGGGACGGACGCCCCCGGCGTGGTCGCGGCCGGTGGCGCGGCGGTGCTGCACGCGCTGAACAGGCTGAGCCCGGCAACCAGGCCGATCAGGAAGCTCCTGGTACTCATCTCTTTCCCCCCTGAGGAGTTGCTGTGAACCCATCGATACCACTCGGCTCGCCGCGCCGCAGGCGGATCGACGGATCGTTCCCGAGTCGTTAGCTCTACGCACAAATCCGGCAGGCAAGACGACTGGCGCCGGATTTGGACCACCGGCCACACTGGGAGTCCTGATGCCCACCACTGCGGAGGATGCATGCCTGAAGAGCCGATCGTCGTGCGCCTGTCTACAGCAGAGGACCTGCCAGCGTTGCATGCCAGGGAGTCAGATCCCTCGGCGCAGATCGCGAGGGCGCATTTCGACCGGCAGTCCGAAGGCGACTACCTGTACGCCGTCGCGTTCCGCGGCGAGGAGCCGCTCGGCACCAGCGTGCTCGACTGCCGCGAGGGCAGCCTCTGCCCGGAGCTGAAGAACCTGTGGGTGTATCCGGCGCAGCGGCGGCAGGGCGCGGCGCGGGCCCTGACCACCTTCCTGGAGCGGCAGGCGGCCGACCGCGGCTTCGTGGAGGTCTTCCTCAAGGTCGACCCCGACAACGAGGCGGCCATCCCGATGTACATCGGACTGGACTACACCCCCACCGGCGACCACGTCGTCACCGCGTCGGAGTGGGTGGACGAGGCGGGCGTGACCCGTACCACCGAGCAGACCGAGGCCGTCTACCGCAAGTCGCTGCTGACCCGCTGACCTCGCAGCGGCCCGCCCCGGCGACGGTCAGCTCGGCTGGGTGACGCCGAGCACCGACAGTTCGTCCCGATGCCCGTTGTAGCTCAGTTCGAGCGTGACATGGTCGCGGTCGGCGTGGAAGTCGGCCAACTGGACGGGACCGTAGTGCAGGCCTGCGGCCAACCGGCCCAGGTCGCCGATGTGCCTGCCCCGGACGAGCACGACCGTGCCGTCGGCGAACTGGAGCCCGCCCACGCTGCGCACACCGGCCGCCCGCAGCGCACGCACCGGCACGCGCCGACGCAACAGCCTCGTCAGGTTGGCCGAGAGGACCGCCGGCGAACTGATCCCGTACTCCTCCGCGACCAGGGCGCCGATCGCGCTGAGTTCGGCGATATCGGGCGCAGCGAGGCCCAGACCGGCCGCCGCTGCTCTGGCCGGCTCGGCGTCCCGGGAGAACCACCCCCGGACCCGACCACGTCCGAACATGCACCAATTGTGCCTGCCCGGCACGACAAGGGGAAGAGATCAGGCGGTCGCGGTGCCGAGCAGCTCCCGGCACCGGGCGACGTCGTCAGCCATCGTGTCGATCAACTCGTCGATGTCGGTGAACCGCACCTGGCCGCGGATCCGCGCGACGAACTCGACCGAGATCGGGGCGTCGTAGAGCTCCAGGTCGTCCCGGTCGAGCACGTAGGACTCCACCCGTCGCGCGACCCCGTCGAACGTCGGGTTCGTGCCCACCGAGATCGCCGCGGGCCAGCGCTCGGCCGCCGCGCCGGACGGCAGCGCCTCGCCGTGCGCGTCCAGGCCGTCCCGCCTGGTCACCCAGCCCGCGTAGACGCCGTCGGCCGGACAGGCGAGGGCCGGCGGCACCGGCAGGTTCGCGGTCGGGTAGCCCAGCGTGCGGCCGCGGCGGTCACCGTGCGCGACCACTCCGCGGAAGCAGAACGGACGGCCGAGGTGCTCGGCCGCGTGCACGACGTCCCCGACGGCCAGCGCCTCCCGGATCCGGGTCGAGCAGGTCTCCTCGTCCCCGAACCGGACCAGCGTGAGCGCGTCCACGTCGAACCGGCCCGCGGCCAGCTCCCGCAGCGTCGCCACGGTGCCGGCGGCCCGGTGCCCGAACCGGAAGTTCTCCCCCACCACCACGACGGCGGGCTGCAGCGGCACCAGGACCTTCTCGACGAAGTCGGACGGCGACCACGACGCGAACTCCCGCGTGAACTCGATGACCTCCACCCGGTCGGCACCGGCGGCGGTGAGCAGCTCGATCCGCGCCTCCAGGGAGGTGAGCAGCATCGGGCCGACCTCAGGACGGAGTACCGAGACCGGGTGCGGCCAGAAGGTGACCACGACCAGGGGCAGGTCGGGACGGCGCCGCCGCGCTTCGGCGAGCACCTCCCGGTGCCCGGGATGGACGCCGTCGAAGTTGCCGATGACAACCGTTGCTGAACTCACGTGTGCCTTCCACCCGAACCGCTTTCGCACCGCGGGTGAGCTTACCAAGCCGACCCGGTGGAACCCGTACTCAGACGAGCACGGCGACCGGCGCCGACCGTCCGGCGCCGGCCGGACGGTAGAGCGCGAGCAACTGCTCGCCCGCCAGCAGCGCGGTGGGGTCCGCGGGCACCGGCAGGTCGAGGGAGCGGCCGAAGCCGACGTCCGTGGCCTGCGCCGGGGTGACCTCCACCACCGGGAACGCCCGGCGGGCCACCTCGGCGAGGCCGATCAGTTCCGGGCACGCGTCACCGGCGAGGCCGGCCGCGTCCAGACCGACGAGCGCGAGGTCGAAGCCGCCCACGCGGGTGCGCCGCAGCGCGGTGAGATGCCCGCCGCAGTCCAGTGCCCGCCCCAGGTCGCGTGCCAGCGCCCGGATGTACGTGCCGGACGAGCAGTCGACCTCCACGTCGACGTCGAGGACCGCGGTCTCGATCAGCGGTTCCGTGGCCGGGCGAACCTCGCGTACGTCGAAGCGGGTCACGGTCACCTCACGAGGCTTGAGCTCGACCTCCTCGCCGGCGCGCACCATGGCGTAGGCCCGCTTGCCGGCCACCTTGATCGCCGAGACCGAGGAGGGCACCTGGCTGATCCTGCCGACGAAGGCAGGGATCGCCGCCCGCACGTCCGCCTCGGAGATGCCCGCGGCGCCCGCGGCCTCGATCACCTCACCCTCGGCGTCGTCGGTGACCGTCGACTGACCCAGCCGGATCGTGGCGGTGTAGGTCTTGTCGTGCCCGGCCAGGTGGCCGAGCAGCCGGGTGGCCCGGTTCACGCCGACCAGCAGCACGCCGGTGGCCATCGGGTCGAGCGTGCCGGCGTGGCCGACCTTCTTCGTACCGAGCAGCCGGCGACAGCGGCCGACGACCTGGTGGGATGTCCAGCCGGCCGGCTTGTCGACGACCACCAGGCCGGAGGCGTCAGTCAACGTCTTCCGACTCCTCGCCCGGCTTACGGTAGGGGTCGGCGTCGCCGGCGTAGCTGGCACCGGCAGCCTGGGCGGCCACCGCCGCGTCCTGCTCCCGGGCCTTCGCCAGCGCCTCCTCGATGTGCGCGGCGTCCTCCTCGACGGCGTCCAGCACGAACGCCAGCGTCGGGGTGAACTTCAGGCCCAGTTGCTTGCCGACGGTGGACCGCAGCAGGCCGGTGGCCGAGGCGAGGGCCACGGCGCTCTCCGCCCGCGCGTCCGCATCGCCGAGCACCGTGTAGAACACGGTCGCCTCGCGGCCGTCGCCGGTGATCCGCACGTCCGTGACGGTCACGAAGCCCAGCCGGGGGTCCTTGATCCGTCGCTCGAGCATCTGGGCGATGATCACCTTGATCTGCTCGGCCACCTTCGCGAAACGCGGGCTGCTCATTCTCTTTCCTCTCAATTGCCGCCGACGCAGGCCCGGTGTCCCGGGCCTGCGTCGGAGGATCTGCGGTCTCAGTCCCGCGGCTTCTCCACCATCTCGAAGGTCTCGATGATGTCACCGACGTGGATGTCCGAGAAGTTCGCGAGCGTCATGCCGCACTCGAATCCCTCGCGCACCTCGGTCGCATCGTCCTTCTCCCGGCGCAGCGAGGCGATGGAGGTCTCGGCGACCACCACACCGTCGCGCAGCAACCGGGCCTTGGCGTTGCGGCGGATGAACCCGTCCAGCACCATGCAGCCGGCGATGATGCCGAACTTCGAGGACCGGAAGATCTCCCGGATCTCGGCCTGGCCGCGCACCTTCTCCTCGAAGATCGGCTTGAGCAGGCCCTTCAGCGCCGCCTCGACCTCGTCGATCGCCGCGTAGATCACCGAGTAGTACCGGATGTCCACGCCCTCGGCGTCGGCCAGCTGCGTAGCCTTGCCCTGGGCCCGGACGTTGAACCCGATGATGACGGCATCGGACGCAGCGGCCAGCGAGACGTTGGTCTCTGTAATCGCACCGACACCGCGGTCGATGACCCGCAGGGAGACCTCGTCGCCCACGTCGATCTGCAGCAGGGAGTCCTCCAGGGCCTCCACCGCACCGGCCGAGTCGCCCTTGAGGATGAGCCGCAGTTCCTGCGTCTCGCCCTTCGCGAGCTGCTCGAACAGCTGATCGAGCGTCTTGCGGCGCGTGGTCTTCGCGAGCATGGCCGCGCGCTGCCTCGACTCCCGCTTCTCGGCGATCTGGCGAGCCATCCGGTCGTCCTCGACGACCAGGAAGTTGTCGCCGGCGCCGGGGACGGAGGTCAGGCCGAGCACCTGCACGGGCATCGACGGCGGAGCCTCGTCCACCGTCTCGCCCTGGTCGTTGATCAGCGCACGGACGCGGCCGTAGGCCGAACCCGCGACGATCGAGTCGCCGGTGTGCAGCGTGCCGCGGTGCACCAGGACGGTGGCCA
>DAINOM010000129.1:0-10184 GCA_036735445.1 Propionicimonas sp. | reverse complement strand
CGACCTCGAGGCTCATCCGCTGCTCGTCGGAGACCGCGTCGATCGCGATCACGCTCGGATGGATGGTCTCCTTGCTGCCCGTGAGGTACTTCACGTAGTCGATCAGCCCGTCCGTGTACTGGAAGGTCTGCTCGCGGACGCGGGGCTGCGCGTCGAGCGCGTCCTCCTCGTCCTCGTCCGTCGCGGTGGACGCGCGGCGATCGGCGATCGTGATCTTCAGTCCCTTGTTCAGGAACGCCATCTCGCGGAACCGCGTGGCCAGGGTCTCGTACGAGTACGTGGTGGTCTCGAAGATCGTCGGACTGGCGTAGAAGGTGACGATCGTGCCGGTCTCGGTGCTCTTCTCCAGCTGCTGCAGCGGTTCGTTCGGGTCGCCGAGCGTGAAGGACTGCCGCCAGTGGTGGCCGTCGCGGCGGACGTCGACCGTGAGCGAGTCGCTCAGCGCGTTCACCACGGAGACGCCCACGCCGTGCAGGCCTCCGGACACCTTGTAGCCGCCGTCGCCGAACTTGCCGCCGGCGTGCAGCATGGTCAGCGCCACCGTGAGCGCGGAGATCTTCTCCTTGGGGTGCTCCTTGACCGGGATGCCCCGGCCGTTGTCGGTGACCCGGATGCCGCCCTCGTCCAGCAGTTCGACCAGGATGGCGTCGCAGTAGCCGGCCAGCGCCTCGTCCACCGCGTTGTCGACCACCTCGTAGACCAGGTGGTGCAGACCGCGCTCCCCGGTGGAGCCGATGTACATGCCGGGACGCTTGCGAACGGCCTCGAGTCCCTCGAGAACGGTGATCGCGGAGGCGTCGTAACTGCCTTCGGCCACATGGGCAGCCTGCGCAGCGGACAGGGCGAGGTTGGCCTCGTCAGTCAATCGCGGAATCCTCACGTAGAAAGCCGCCAGCGGCGGCACGCTCCAGAACGAACCCATTCTAGCCGATCGTCCCGGAATTCCCGGCCTCGACGCCCGGCATGTGGGCCCGCGCGGCCCGAATTGGCGTTCCGCAGGCCCTGGCGGGGGCTGACGCAAGGTCGGATATGCGTCCGGGGGCCGCAGGCGGCCAGAGAGCGCGTTTTCCGATGTCGCTATCTGGCCACTTGTGGAGTCCCACGCGCCTCTGCTGTCACAGCTGCGGAGTCCAGCGGCCAGATCACGACAGGTCCAGCTCCTCGAACGCCACCACCAGCGGGTCGGCGGGATCGACCTCGCGGTCGCAGGAGGCCACCGTGTGCCGCTGGTCGCCGTTCGTCCAGGTGTAGGTGTACTCCTGTCCGTCCCAGGCGATCGGGCAGGTGCCGGTGAACGGCGGCGCGGACGCCAGCGCGGTCCGGGCGGCTGCGTCCTGCAGTCGGGTGAGCTGCCCGGGTTCGAGCGTGCCCGTCCGGCCCTCGGCGCCCTCCAGCACCCAGGTGCCGTCACTGCGGACGGTGATCAGCGAGCGGCACTCCTGTCCGCTCACGCACAACCCGCCCTCCGCCTGGCGGCTGGCCACCAGCGTGGGTGGCGGCGGGGATGCGGCCGGCCGGGCCGGAGTCACGGTCGCGCAGCCGGCGAGAAGGAACACCGCGGGGACGATCAGGCGCCTCATGCCAGCACCACGCGCGGGAGCGTCCCGGCGTTGCGGCCCGGCCGGCCACGCGGAGCGGATCAGCCGACGCGCCGGACCCTGATCCGGCTGGCGGCGACGATGATCTCCGCCGCGGTGTCGAGGTCGACCCGTCCGGTGTTGATCACGAGGTCGTAGTGGTCGTTTTCGCGGGGGTCCCAGTTGTACAGGCGCTGCGACATCGCCGCGCGCACCTCGTCCTCGTGCAACTGCCGGCGGGAAGCCCGCTCGAGATCGATGCCCGCCTGCTCGGCGGCGCGGGCCACCCTGGCCTCGACCGGCCCGTCCAGCTTCACGTGGAGCGCCCGGGGGTTGTCCGCGAGCACGACGGTGGCGTTGCGGCCGAGCACGACGCCGCCGGCGGCCGTCGCGCTGATCAGGCTGCGGTTGTTCTCGATCACTAGGTCGTTGTCGCTGGCCTGGTCGCTGGGGATCAGCAGGTTGTCGAGGTGGTCGGTGTTCTCGTGGCCGAACAGCTTCAGGAACCGCATGAAGCCGCTGTCGCCGTCCTCGGGGCCCAGGGCGGCCACCTCCTCGAGCCGGGACGAGCTGTACAACTGGGTGAGGAACTCGACGCCGAGTGCCTCGGCGACCCTGGCGCCCACGTACTCCGCACCGGAGCCGTAGGACTCGAACAGGGTGACCACCGGTCCGGTGGAGACGATGCTGGTTGCGTTCATCGCTGCCTTCCTTGCTGCGGGAATGGGTCCGCCGGGCGGCGACGGCCGCCCGGCGGGTTGGGTGTGGTCAGTCGTTCTGGATCGACTCGGCGGCGAGGGCGATCTTGCGGGCCTCGTTCTCGTCCCGGATCGAGCGGAACAGCTTGTCGGTGAGCGGGTACTTCCAGAAGATCAGCATCGCGATCGCGGCGCAGATCGCCGGGAGCAGGCCGATGGTGAACTTGATCGCGAAGATCGCCGACTCCGGCTGCACCGGGTTGGGGTTGGTCGCGGAGGCCGACAGGTAGCCGCCGATGGCCAGCGCCCAGGCGCCCACCGCGCCACCGATCGACTGGGTGACCTTGCGGGTGAAGGAGAAGATCGCGTAGGTCGCGCCCTCGGAGCGCTTGCCGGACTTCCACTCGCCGTACTCCACGGTGTCCGCCTCAAGACCGAACATCACGGTGTTGATCAGCGAGGCGCCGATGCCCTTGACCGCCAGGAAGATCAGGGCCATCGCCAGGGCGCCGGTGGGGACGAAGGCCAGGGCCACGCCGCCGACGATGGTGAACATGCCGCACCACTGGAAGACGGTCTTCTTGCCCAGCTTCTTGATGATCCACGGGATGATCGGGGTGATCAGCAGCGCGATGCCGGAGTTCACCAGGGTCATGTTGGCGGTCTGGGAGATGTCGCCCATCACGTACTTGGCGTAGTAGGCCGTGGAGCCGCCGACCGCGAACAGGCCGATCAGGTAGAACAGGCTCGCCGCGCAGAGGTAGGCCAGCGGCTTGTTCTGCTTGAGGGTCTCGAAGGTCTCCTTGACCGACACCTTCGGGGTGGTCCGGACGACGGACTCGCGGCACCAGAAGAAGGTGAGCAGGTAGGCGACGCTGCCGATCAGGATGAACCAGAGGGTGGTCGTGGTGAACACGCCCTGCACGCTCTGCCGGTAGGCCAGGGCGGCGACCTCGTGGGCGGCCTTCGCCGCGGCGTCCGCGTTCTCGGCCAGCTTCGGCGCGGTCTTCTGGATCGCGGAGATCTGCGGCGCGACCACGTAGGTGAGCGCCACGCCGCCGATCGCGGCACCGAAGGCGCGGGCGGCGACCAGCTTGGCGCGCTCGTTCACCGACTGGGTCATGGCGGAGGCCAGTGAGCCGTACGGGATGTTGATCAGCGAGTAGACCAGGCCGAGGATCGCGTAGGCCAGGTAGGCGTAGAGCAGCCGGCCGGAGCTGTCCAGGTTCCACTCGAACAGGCCGAGCCACTTGATGCCGGGCGTCGGGACGTTGAAGTTCAGGAAGCTGAGGAACAGCACCGGAACCGCGAACCACAGGATGAACGGACGGAACTTGCCCCACCGGGTCATCGTCTTGTCGACCATGCGGCCGGCGAAGAGGTCGGTGAAGGCGTCCCAGAGCCGGACGACCAGGAACATGGTGCCGACGGCGGCAGCGGTGAGGCCGGCGACGTCGGTGAAGTAGTAGAGGAGGAACGAGGTGCCCATGGAGAACGCCAGGTTCATGGCGAAGTCACCCAGGCCGTAGCCGATCACGGCAGTCGCCGGTTGCTTCTCCAGTGCACCCAGGTGCTGGGTGGGAAGAGCGGTCGTCGTCATTGAAGATCCTTCTGGTCAGGCACGGGGTGTGCGCTTGACCTGAACTGTAAGGAGCGCTGCAACGCGCCTGGAACACGTTGCCATCTGTTTCCACACCGCACTGTCCCAGCGGGTCACGCCCTACGATCATCGTGTGACCAGCCCGCTCAGCCAGCCCGGATCCAGCGTGACAGCCTGGGTGGACGCCCGCAACGGCGTGGCGGGGGACATGCTGCTGGCCGCCCTGCTCGACGCCGGCGCATCGCTCGACGCCGTGGTCGACGCGGTCGAGGCCGTCCTGCCCGGCACCGTCCGGCTGGAGGTGCACGAGGTGCGCCGGGCCGGCCTGCGGGCGCTGAAGCTGGACGTGGTGAAGCTCGTCGAGGACTCCCACCACCGGGACTGGACGACGATCCGGGCGATGCTGGCCGCGGCGGCCGTCCCCGAAGCGGTGCGGGCGGCGGCGACGGCCGTGTTCCAGGCGCTGGCGGACGCGGAGGCCCGCGCGCACGGGGTCGACCCCGAGCAGGTGCACTTCCACGAGGTGGGCGCCTGGGACTCGATCGCGGACATCGTGGGCGTCTGCGCCGCCGTCCACGACCTGGGGCTGGACGGACTCGGCTGCGGCGTGGTCGGACTGGGCTCCGGCACCGTCCGCGTCGCGCACGGCGAGGTGCCCGTCCCCGTGCCGGCGGTCGTCGAGCTGGCGAAGGGCTGGCCCGTCGCGGCCGGTGGTCGCGGTGAGCTCGCCACGCCCACCGGGATGGCTCTGGTGGTCACGCTCGCCCGGCCGCAGCCGGAACTGCCGTCCGGGGTGATCGAGGCGGTCGGCGTGGGTGCGGGGACGCGCGACGACCCCGACCGTCCCAATGTGGTGCGGGTGCTGGTCGGACGCTTCGAGGGGCTGGGGTCCACTCCGACCGGCGAGCCCGAGCGGCAGGACGCCGTGCTGCTGGCCGCCAACGTGGACGACCTCGACCCGAGGCTCTGGCCGGACGTGCTCGCCAGACTGCTGGACGCCGGAGCCGACGACGCCTGGCTGACCCCGATCCTGATGAAGAAGGGACGACCGGCGCACACCCTTCAGGTGCTCTGCGCGCCCGGGCTGGTGTCGGCCCTGCGGTCACTGGTGTTCGAGCTGGTGCCGACGCTCGGGGTGCGGGAGACGCCGACCACGAAGTGGGTGCTCGATCGCGCCTGGGAGACGGCGACGATCGCCGGCCAGCCAGTGCGGATCAAGCTGGGTCACCTCGGCGGACGGGTGGTCACCGCCACCCCCGAGTTCGAGGACGTGGCGGCCGCCGCGCGAGCCTCCGGCCGTCCCGAGCGCGAGGTGATGGCCGAAGCCATCGCTGCCGCCCTGAACTGCGGGGACGGTTCTTAACTCGGTTCAGCGGCAGCCTGAACCGAGTTGAGAACCGTCCCCGCAGTTCAGAAGCCGAGGGAGCGCAGGTGGGCCCGGGAGTCGGCGAGGCAGTCCCAGGCGTCACGGCCGTAGAGGTCGTCCTGCTCGACGAGCAGGTGTTCGGCGCCGCTGGCGAGGGCCTGGGGGACGATCGCCGCGAAGTCGAGCGTGCCGGCGCCGACCTCGGCGAACTGGACGAGCCCGGCGAACGCCTGCATGAAGCCCGGGAAGTCACCGGACGCCAGCAGGCCCAGCGCGGACTCAGGCAGCAGGCCGACCCGGTAGTCCTTCAGGTGCACCAGTTCGGTACGGCCGGCGTACTCGCGGAGCACCGTGACCGGGTCCCGTCCGCCGCGCTGCACCCAGTGCACGTCGATCTCGAAGTGAAGAGTGGGCGACACCCGCCGCACGATGTCGAACAGGGTCTCGCCGTCGTGCGTGGCGAAGTCGACGTGGTGGTTGTGGTAGCTGAGCGTGATCCCCTCGTCCGCGAGCCGCAGGGCCGCCTCCTCCGCATGTTCGGCGAACTTGACCACCGCGTCCTTGCTGGTCATCGCGGGGAACGGCATCATCCCGATCCGCAGGTGCCGGCAGGACAGCCGGCGGCAGTTGTCGACCACGCGCTCGAAGTCGACGTCCAGCGCGTCCCCGGTGTTCGTCGGCCCGGACTGCAGGCCGACCGACATCGCCGCCACCTGCACGCCGAGTTCGTCCCGGCCTCGCGCCAGCGCGGCGATGTTCGCCTCGTCGGTGGGCACCTGGGAGACCTCGACCGAGGTGTAGCCCAGCTCCGCGATCCGGCCGAGGACGGCGGGCATGCCGTCGGCGGCGACCTTGTCACGCACCATCATCAACTGCACGCCGATGGTCGCCATCTCAAGCCTCCTCACGGACGCCGAACGCGCCCTCGGCCGCGATCCGGCGGTTCAGTTCGGTGAGGTAGGCGTCCTCGTCGAAGGGCTGCAGCGACACCTCGCGTCCCGTCCACCCGGACAGGTGGATGGCGTTGGCCAGCCGGACGCCGTGCATGCCGTCCGCGACCGGGGCGATCAGCGGGGTGCCGTCCAGGATGTTGGCGGCGAAGTTCTCGATCACGGCCGGGTGCTGGTCGGCCCAGTTCGACTCGATCACCTCGGTCTCGGTGCTCATCAGTTCGGATGTGTCGGCGCCGCCGGTGAAGATGCGCATCACGTCGGCCATGTCCATGCCCTTGCTGAGTTCCTGCTCGGGGGCCTTCAGCCTCGTGACGGTGACGGTCTTCGAGTTCTCGACGACGATCTTCCCGGCGTCCAGCAGGATCTCCAGGCGGTCGGTGCCGGGCAGGTCGTGGGTGCACGTGATGAACGTCCCGGTCGCGCCCTCGCCGAAGTCGACGACCGCGGTCACCTCGTCCTCGACGGCGATGTCGCGGCGGAACCCGAACGCGAGCTTGGCGAACACCGACGTCGGCACGCCGCAGATCCACTGCCACAGGTCGAGCTGGTGCGGCGCCTGGTTGACCAGGACCCCGCCGCCTTCGCCGCCCCACGTCGCCCGCCAGGCGCTCTGGTCGTAGTAGCCCTGCGGACGCCACCAGGTGGTGATGATCCAGTTGGTGTGCCGGAGCCTGCCCAGCTCGCCGCTGCCGACGAGCTCGTGCAGCCGCTGGTAGAGCGGGTTGGTGCGCTGGTTGAACATGATCGCCGTGGTCAGCTCGGGGTGCGCGGCGGCGGCGTCCAGCATCCGCTGAACCTGCCGGGTGTAGACGCCGGCCGGCTTCTCCACGAGCACGTGCAGGCCCGCGTCCAGGGCGGCGATCGCCACCTCGGGGTGCAGGTAGTGCGGGATGGTGGTGACCACCGCGTCCACCAGGCCACTGGCGAGCAGGTCGCGGTAGTCGGTGAAGAACGGGACGCCGTGCTGCTCGGCAGCCGCGCGCCTGGTCTCGTCGGTGTCGCAGATCGCGGTCAGCGTGGTGTTCGGCACCCGGCCGGCGGCGAGGAAGCCGGCGTAGTAGCCGCCCTGCGCGCCGAGTCCGATGATGCCCAGTCGAAGCCTGTCAGCCATGTGATTCCTCCGTTGGTTCGCATCCAACTTCGCTGATCATCCTTGCGTCGGGCGACCTGTTGCCAGAGATTGCCAGCGCGAGTTGCCAGACTCGGGCCGACGGGGGCTGAATGGGAGGACCGCGACGAAGGGTGATGACGTGTGGCAGCTGTCGGGATTCATCGACGAGATCTCCAGTGACCTCGGTGAGCAACTGGACCTCGTCAAGGCCCTCGGCCTGCCGTCCGTGGAGCTGCGCTCGGTCTGGGACACCAACCTGCTCGACCTGGACGCCGCCCAGCTGCAGCGGGTGCGCCGCGAGCTGGCCACCGCGGGCGTGCGGGTGTCGAGCATCGGCTCCCCGATCGGCAAGGTCCCGATCACCGACGACAACGAACCCCACCTCGAGCGGATGCGCCACGCCCTGGACGTCGCCCAGTTCTTCGACGCCCCGTTCATCCGGGTGTTCTCCTACTTCATGCCCGCCGGCGACTCCCCCGACGACTATCGCTACGAGGTGATCTCCCGGATGCGGGCGCTCGCCACGATCGCCGAGGACAGCGGGGTGACCCTGATCCACGAGAACGAGAAGGAGATCTTCGGCGACATCCCGCGGCGGTGCCTGGACATCGTCGAGTCGGTGGCTTCGCCCGCGCTGGCACTGACCTGGGACAACGCCAACTTCGTGCAGTGCGGTGTCCGGCCGTTCACCGACGGCTACGCGCTGCTCGCGCCGCACGTGGCGTACCTGCAGGTGAAGGACGCCCGGTTCGCCGACGGCACGGTCGTGCCGGCGGGTGAGGGGGACGGAGAGTTCCGCGAGACCGTCCGGGCGTTCCACGCCGACGGCTTCGACGGCTTCGTGTCGCTGGAACCCCACCTGGGCTTCGGCCACTCGCTGGGTGGCTTCTCCGGCCCCGAGAACTGGCGCCGGGCGCACGCCGCGTTCGTCCGGATCCTCGACGAGGAGGGCATCGCCCATGACTGAGCCCGACGACCCCCGCTGTGTACCGAACACGGTACGAAACGGGGGACGATGACGACCGCAGCCGTCGTCGGCCTCGGCGACATCTCCGAGCTGCACCTCGCAGCGATCGACGCGACACCCGGTATCACCCTGGTTGCGGTGGCCGATGTCGACAGCCACCGGGCGGCCGCGGCGTCCGCTCGCTGGGGAGTGCCGGGGTTCCGCTCGGCCGAGGCGCTCCTCGCTTCGGTGAGGCCGGACGTCGTCCACGTCACCACACCGCACGACCAGCACGTTCCGGTGGCGTTGGCGGCGCTCACCGCGGGCGCGTCCGTGCTGACCGAGAAGCCGGTGGCCCACTCGGTGGCCGAGGCGGAGCGCCTGGCCGAGGCGGCCACGTCCGCTGCCGGCACGGTGGGCGTGGTGCTGCAGAACCGGTACAACCCCACGTCCATGGCGTTGCGGGACGCGCTGGCCTCGGGCGCGATCGGACGTCCGGTCGGCGCGAGGGCCGCCGTGTGGTGGCGCCGGGACGCCGCCTACTACGCCTCCGCTCCCTGGCGTGGACGGATGGCCGAGGCGGGCGGCGGCGTCCTGATCAACCAGGCCATCCACACCCTCGACCTGCTGCTGTGGCTGCTCGGTGACGCGGCGACGGTGCGGGGCTCGGCGAGCACCCTCGCCCTCGCGGGCGTCGTCGACGTCGAGGACACCGCGACGATCGTGATCGACCACGCGACGGGTGTCCGCTCGACGCTCTTCGCGACCAACACCCACCACACCAATGACGACGTCGAACTGCGCATCGACGGCGAGCTGGGCAGCCTGTCGCTGGTCCACGGCCGGGCCGAGCTGGCGACAGCCGACGGCGTCCGGCTTCTGGCCACCGACACGCAGGCATCGGGTCAGCGGTCGTACTGGGGACGTGGCCACCAACTACTGATCGCCGACTTCCACGCCCGCCTGGCCCACCCCGAGCCGTTCTGGATCGACCTGGCCGCCGGCATCGCGCCGCTGCGCGTGCTGCGCGAGGTGTACCGCCAGTCGGGAATGCTGCCTGACTGAACGGAACCGGCGGACTTGGGGACAGGTCCCTTTTCCGTTCAGGGGGCCGCGATCTGGGCGGCGAGGTGCCCGGCGCCGTAGCCGTTGTCGATGTTCACCACGGCGACGCCGGGGGCGCAGGCGTTCAGCATCGTGAGCAGGGCGGCCAGGCCGTCGAAGGCTGCGCCGTAGCCGACCGAGGTGGGAACCGCCACGACGGGTGCGCTGACCAGGCCGGCGACCACGCTCGGCAGGGCGCCGTCCATGCCCGCGACGACCACGACCACGGCGGCGCTGCGGAGCAGGTCGAGGCGGCGCAGGATCCGGTGCAGGCCCGCGACGCCGACGTCGGTCACCAGCTCGGTCGGACGGCCGAGATAGGCGGCCACCTGCTGCGCCTCCCGGGCCACCGGCAGGTCGGACGTACCGGCCGCGGCCACCACCACCAGGCCACCCGACGGTTCCGGCGCGGCGGCCGGCCACCACAGCAGCTTCGACTCGGGGTCGTGGACGGCGTCCGGCAGCTCCTCCCGGACGGCCGTGGCGTGCTCGGCCGACGCCCTGGTGAACAGCGTCCGGACGCCGCGGGCGCCCACCGCCGCGGCGATCACCCGCACCTGCTCCGGCGTCTTGGACTCGCAGTAGACCGCCTCCGGGTACCCGCGGCGAGCCTGCCGGTCGAAGTCGAGGTCGGCGACGCGGAGCAGTTCCTCGGGTGGCTGCCAGGGATCAGCCATCACTCACCGGGCCGGTCGCGGCTGGTCTCGACAGGCTCGACCGTCGGTTCGGGTGAGGGCTCTGCCGCCGGTTCGGGCGAGCGCGTGACCAGCGGCAGCGTGAACGCACCGGACTGGATGCCGGCCAGGTCGAGGCTGACGAACCGGAAGCC
>DAINOM010000128.1:0-10194 GCA_036735445.1 Propionicimonas sp. | reverse complement strand
TGTCGACCAGCTTCACGATCGTGTCGGGGATCTCGTAGCCGCCCAGCAGGATGATCCCGGACAGCTGCGGGAACGAGCCCGACGCGTGCGCCAGCAGCAGGCCGGGCAGCATGTCGGACCGGTCGCCTGGCATGATCACCGTCGACTCCGGGGTGAGCCGGCGCAGCACGTTCGGCAGTGTCATCGCCGCCACCAGGATGTCCTGGGACTCCCGATCCAGCAGTTCGGGGTTGCCGAGCACCAGGTTCGCCTCGACCGCCTCGAACTGGGCCCGGACGGTGGGCGCCGCCAGCAGCCGGTCAGCCGGCAGCGCGGCGGTGACGACCCCGGGCAGCTTGGCCAGCTCGGCGCGGACGGCGGCCAGCTCGGCCGGGTCCACGTCCTCGCTGGTGCCGCGCTCCACCGAGGACACCCGGTTGGCGACCACGGCGATCACCTTCGCGTGGTGGGCCTCGAACTCCGCCACCCCGCCCTCGGCGGCCGACCGGATCTCCTCCGGCGTCCGGTTCCGGCCCGACACCACCAGCACCACGGGCGCGTTCAGGTTCGCGGCGACCCGGGCGTTGAACGTCAGCTCGGTGGGGGACGTGGTCTCGGTGTAGTCGGAGCCCAGGATCACCACCGACTCGTAGCGGGACTTGATCTCCGCGTACTTCTCCACCAGCACGTGCAGTGCGGCGTCGGCGTCGTGGTGGACGTCCTCGTAGGTGACGCCGACCGCCTCGGCGTAGGTCTGCTCCACGCCCAGCTGCCCGAGCAGCGTGTGCAGGATTGCGTCCTCCGGGCCGCTGCGCACGACCGGACGGAAGACGCCGACCGAACGGACGGTGCGGGTCAGCGCCTCGATCATGCCGACGGCGACCATCGACTTGCCCGTCAGCCCCTCCGGCGCGGCGACGTAGATGCTGTTGCTCACGAGGTCAGGCTATCGCCGCCCGCCGGGTGTGCCCCGCCGCGGCCCAAAGCGCGACTCGGCATCCGGTCATCCCGGGCTTGACCCGGGATCCCTGTTGGTCGGGTGGCTGGGTTGGTGCGGGGATCCCGGCGTTCGCCGGGATGACGTGGGAGCGTTCGCCGGGATGACGTGGGAGTGGGTACGGAACGCGATCTCAGCGCATCACGGACGCGAGCCAGTCCATGTCGCCGCGCTGGCCCTCGACGCCGCCGGGGGTCTCGACCACGATCGGGGCGCCGGCGGTGGAGACCACTTCGGCGACGCCTTCGGGGTTGCAGTTACCGGTGCCGAAGTTGGTGTGCCGGTCGGCGCCGGAGTCGAAGGCGTCCCTGGAGTCGTTGGCGTGGACGAGGTCGATCCGTCCGGTGATCGCCAGCACCCGGTCGACCAGTCCGAGCAGCTCGTTGCCGCCGGCGTGGGCGTGGCAGGTGTCCAGGCAGAAGCCGACCTTGTCGGCGTTCGGCGAGGCGGAGATCGCGTCCCACAGCTGGGCGAGACGGTCGAGTTGGCGCGCCATCGCGTTCGCGCCACCGGCGGTGTTCTCGATCAGCAACGGCACGTCGATCGTGAGCCCGTCGATGGCCTTGCGCCAGTTGTCGAACCCCACGGCCGGGTCGTCGGACGCCAGCACGTGGCCGCCGTGCACGATCAGCCCCGCCGCGCCGATCTCGGCCGCGGCGGTGAGCTGCTTCTGCAGGTGCTGCCGGCTGGGGATCCGGATCCGGTTGTTGGTCGAGGCGAGGTTCAGCACGTACGGCGCGTGCACGTACAGCGCCACGCCGGCAGCCTCCGCGTCCGCCCGCAGCGCGACCGCCCCACCCGGGTAGGCCACCTTCGGACCCCGCCAGGCCTGCGGGTCGCCGAGGAAGAACTGGCTGAGCCCCGCTCCGCGCGCCGTCGCCTCCGCGATCGGGTCCTGCTGGTCGACATGTCCACCCATCAACACCATGGAGGCAGTCTAGGCAGCCCCACCCCCACCGCCCCGGTCGAGAATGGGGACAGACCCCTTTTCCGCCACCCTGGTCGAGAATGGGGACAGACCCCTTTTCCGCCACCCTTCCCGGAGCACGGCCGACGTTCTCGGCGAAAAGGCATGGACGAGGTGATGTGGGAGCAACCTACGCTGGAGTAGGTTTGGCTGCAGGGAGATGCGAAGGAGCACGATGGACGCCGGACACCTTGCGGTCAGGTTCGCGGAGGCGGCGTCCGCGCACGCGAACCGTCCGGCCACGCGGATCGCGGACGGGGACGGCTGGACCGTCCGCAGCTACGCCGACCTCGCCGCGGACGTCCGCCGGCTGGCCGCGCGGCTGATCGAACTCGGCCTCGCCCCGGGCGACCGGGTCGCGATCTTCTCGCCCAACACCCCCGAGTGGAGCCTCGTCGACCTCGCCTGCGCCACCGCGGGACTGGTGTCCGTGCCGCTGTACACCACCAGCACCCCCGACCAGGCCCGGCACATCCTGGCCGACTCCGGCTGCCGGATGGCCTTCGTCGGCCCGGACGAGGCGGCCAAGCTGATCGGCGTCCGGGCGGAGTTGCCCGCCCTCGAACGGGTGGTCGCGTTCTCCGGCTCACCGGACGGCGCGGACGCGACGCTGGCGGACGAACTGGCCGCGGACTCCGACCCCGCGCCGGTGGACGTCCGGCTGGCCTCGGCCCAGGCGGACGACCTCGCCACGATCATCTACACCTCCGGCACCACCGGCGAGCCGAAGGGGGTCATGCTCACCCATCGCGGCTTCACCGCCCAGGTGGACGTGCTCAACCAGTACTTCGACCTCACCGACACCGATGCGTCCCTGTGCTTCCTGCCGCTCAGCCACGCCCTCGAACGGGCCTGGACCTACGTCGTCCTCTGCGCGGGCGCCCTGAACACCTACGTCCCCGACCCGCGCACGGTCGCGGAGATGATGGTGCGAGCCCAGCCCAACCTGCTGGTCAGCGTCCCGCGGCTGTACGAGAAGGTGTTCCTCGCCGCGAAGGACAAGGTCGCCGACTCCCCGGTCAAGCAGCGGCTGATGGCATGGGCGCTGCGGGTGGGCGCGGAGTTCCACGGCCGCGTCCGGGACGGGCTCCCGCGCGGCAAGGGCCTGATCGTCCGGTTCAAGCTCGCCGACCGGCTGGTGCTGCACAGCATCCGGGACGCGATGGGCGGACCGAAGAAGGTGCTGGCGTGCGGCGGCGCGCCGCTGCGCAAGGAGATCGAGGAGTTCTTCTTCGCCTGCGGGCTGCTGGTGCTGCAGGGCTACGGCCTGACCGAGGCGTCCCCGCTGGTCAGTTTCCCCTCCCCGGCCGGCTACCGGTTCGGCACGGTCGGACGGGTGATCGACCCCGGTGAGGTCCGGATCGGCGACGAGGGTGAGATCTGCTACCGCGGGCCGAACGTGATGCGGGGCTATTGGGGCATGCCGGACGCGACCGCGGCCGTCCTCGTCGACGGGTGGTTGCACACCGGCGACGTCGGCGAACTGGACGCGGACGGCTACCTGCGGATCACCGACCGGATCAAGGACCTGATCGTCACCAGCACCGGCAAGAACGTCGCCCCGGCCCCGATCGAGGGCATGCTTGCCGCCGACCCGCTGTTCGAGTACACGCTGCTGCTCGGCGACAACCGTCCGTACCTGACCCTGCTGGTGGCGCCGTCACTGCCCCACCTCGAGGACATCGGCCGCCAGCTCCAGCTGACCTGGGCCCACCGCGAAGAACTGCTCGCCCACCCGGCGATCCTGGATGAGCTGCGCCGCCGGGCCGGCGAACTCACCGGGAAGCTCGCCCGGCACGAGCAGATCCGCGACCTGCGCCTGCTGGTCGAGGAGTTCACCCAGGAGAACGGCCTGCTCACCCCGACGCTGAAGGTGAAGCGCAAGGAGGTGGAGCGCCGGTTCGCCCAACTCGTCGAGGACATGTACGCCCGCGCCGGCCGCCTCCGCGACTGACGCCGGTGGTTCCGGCCCCGCCCCGTTCGCCATCCCCGGTTCACCTCGTCATCCCTGGTTCACGCCTCGTCATCCCGGGCTCCCTCCTTGTCATCCCGGCGAACGCCGGGATCCCTGCACCCGCTCGGCTACGTGGCCGACGGGGATCCCGGGTCAAGCCCGGGATGACGAGGGAGCCCGGGATGATGAGGAGCCCGGGATGACAAGGGTGCCCGGGATGGCGCGGGAGTCCGGGATGGCGCGGGAGCCCGGGATGACGAACGGGCCGGAGTTGCGGCACTGTATACCCCTGGGGGTATTCTCTCACCCATGAAGACGGTGATCGTGGGTGGAGTTGCAGGGGGCATGTCGGCGGCTACGAGGCTGCGGCGGCTGGACGAGGGCGCGGAGATCGTGGTGCTGGAACGGTCGAGCCACGTCTCGTTCGCGAACTGCGGGCTGCCGTACTACGTGGGCGGGGTGATCTCCAACCGCAACGCGCTGCTCCTGCAGACGCCGGCGAGCCTCAAGGCCCGGTTCGGCATCGACGTCCGGGTGGACACCGAGGCCGCCTCCATCGACCCGGTCGCCAGGACGGTCTTCGTGCACAACCTCGCCACCGACGAGTGGTACACCGAGAGCTACGACAACCTGGTGCTGGCGCCGGGCGCCGCACCGTTCGTGCCGCCGATCCCCGGGGTCGAACGGGCGCTGGCGCTGCGCAACATCGCCGACACCGACCGGATGGCCGCCGCCGTCGACGAGGTACTAAGCCGGGTCGAGGGGGAGCGCTCCGCCGCGGCTCGCGACGAGGCCGAGTCCCCGCTGGAGCCGGCAGCCGTGATCATGGGCGGCGGCTTCATCGGCATCGAGCTGGCCGAGAACCTGTCCGAGCGGGGCATGAAGGTCACGATCGTGGAACTCGCCGACCAGATCCTCGCCCCGCTGGACGTAGAGATGGCCGCGCTGGTCGAGAAGCACCTGGTCGCGCAGGGCGTCATGGTGATCACCGGCGCCTCCGTCGCAGCGGTGGAGGCCGACGCCGTCACCCTCTCCGACGGCCGGACGCTGCCCGCGCACCTCGTCATCGCCGCGATCGGCGTCCGTCCGGAGACCGGGCTGGCCGAGTCCGCCGGGCTGGAGCTGGGCGAGCGCGGCGGCATCCTGGTGGACGAGCACCAGCGCACGTCCGACCCGTCCATCTTCGCCGTCGGCGACGCCGTGGTGAAGCGCGACGTGATCACCGGCGGCCAGGCACTCGTGCCACTGGCCGGCCCGGCGAACCGGCACGGCCGGCTGGTCGCCGACGTGATCGCCGGACGCCCGGTGGCGTCCAGGCCGGTGCTCGGCACCGCGATCGTCGGCGCCTTCGGCCTGGTGGCCGCGGCCACCGGCTGGACGGAGAAGCGCGCGGCGGCCGCGGGCCGGAAGGTCCGGATCATCCACACCCACCCGGCCAACCACGCGGGCTACTACCCGGGCGCGGAGGGGATGAGCCTGAAGCTCGTCATCGACGCGGAGACCGATGCCATCCTCGGTGCCCAGGCCGTCGGCGGCTCCGGCGTCGACAAGCGCATCGACGTGATCGCCACCGCGATGCGAGGCGGCCTGACGGCGTCCGACCTGAACGACCTCGAACTGAGCTACGCACCCCAGTTCGGCTCGGCCAAGGACGCGGTGAACATGCTGGGGTACATCGCGGAGAACCTCCGCGACGGGCTCACCGATACCATCCAGTGGCACGAGGTCGCCGCGGAGGTCGCGAAGGGCGTCCAGCTGATCGACGTCCGTACCCCCGGCGAGTACGCGCGCGGCACGGTGGACGGAGCGGTCAACATCCCGGTCGACGAACTGCGCGACCGGCTGGCGGAAGTGGCTGACGACGTGATCGTCCACTGCCAGGTGGGTCTGCGGGGCTATCTCGCCGCTCGCACGCTCACACAGGCCGGGCACAGGGTGCGGAACCTGGACGGCGGGTACCGCACTTGGGCCCGGATCTGAACCCACGTTGACAGCCGAAGGTGTATGGGACTGTACGAACTCGGTGGTCCACACCTGCTTTTGCCGTAGTGGGACGGTTGACTAGGGGGCAGCAGGCACGACACCAGGGCTAGGGGGGCGCTGGTTCTGACCGCCGGGCGATGGAGGGGACTCGCGATCATGGCGGTGATCGCAAGTCATCAGCGCCCGGGCGGCGAACGCTTCCGTCCGGGGCGTGCCTGCGCCTACGACTGTCCGCGTCGGCCTGGAGAGGGACCGGCCACACCCTCGACAGGAGCTCTGTGCGATACCGGCCGACCCGTTCCGAGCTCGTCCAGTTGATCAACCAGGCACGGCTGGACCGGCACGTGTCGATCCGCTCGGCGGCGCGGATCGCCGGTGTGCCACCGGCCACCGTCCAGGGCTGGCTGGCCGGCCGGCACTTCCCCACGCCTGCGTTGCGGCCGAAGTTCCTGCTGCTCGTCGAGGCGTTCGAGCTCAACCACCTGCTGCATCCGGCGCTGTGGCTGGACGACCTGCCGCCGTCCCGGATTCCCGAATAGCCGTGTGCGCGGGGCCCAGCGCTGACACAATCCAGCCATGCCCGTCCCCGCGAGTCGCCAGGAATTCGCGGCCCTGCTGAACGATGCCAGGCGCCGCGAACACCTCTCGATCCGCGCGGTCGCGAAGATCGCGGACGTGCCGGCGACGACCGCCCAGGGATGGCTGAACGGCAAGCACTTCCCCACGCCGGCGTTGCGGGGCAACTACCTGAAGCTGGTCGAGCACCTCGATCTCGTCCACGCCGTCCCCCGCGACCTGTGGGACGAGAGCTGGGACGCGCTCGAGCCCGCACTGCGCAGCGGCCACTCGCCGTACCTCGGCCTGCGGCCCTTCCGGGTGGCGGACCACGAGCTGTTCTTCGGCCGCTCCAGCCAGAGTGCCCGGCTCGCGGACGCGGTGTGCGCCCTCGCCGAACGCGAGGGCCACGGCATCCTGGCACTGGTGGGGTCCTCGGGCAGCGGGAAGTCGTCGCTGCTCGCCGCCGGCCTGCTCGGCCGGGAGGTGACGTCCGGCGCACTGATCGACTGGACGGGCACCGAGCTGCCGGTGATCCGGTTGCTGGCCACCCCGGACTTCGAGCCCGCCGGCGAACCCGGTCGGCGACTGGTCGTCGTGGACCAGCTGGAGGACGCCCTCGCGCTGCCGCCCCGACCCCGCCAGCAGTTCCTCGATGCACTCGCCGGACTGGCCGAGCAGGCCGTCGTGGTCGTCGGCCTCCGCTCGGACGCCTTCGGTGCCGCGAGTTCGGAGGCCGTGCTCGAGCCGGCGATGTCGCAGCCGATCCTGCTGTCGTCGATGACGCTGGAGGAGTTCCGCGAGGTGATCGTCCGGCCGGCGGAGTCGGTCGGAATGACCGTGGACGAGGACCTGGTGCGGGTGCTGCTGGAGGAGCTCGCGCCCGCGTCCGGTGACCGGATCGCCCCCGGTGCCCTGTCGCTGCTGTCGAACGCGCTGCTGCTGATCTGGGCCGTGGGCAACGGCCGCCGACTCACCCTGACCGACTACCAGGCGGCCGGCGGCATCGCGAGCGCGGTCGAACGGCTGGCCGAGCAGGTATACCTGTCCCTCGACCCGGCCCAGAAGGCTGCGGCCGAGCGGATGTTCCTGCGCCTGGTCCGGGTGGCGGGGGACGAGTTGGTGCGCGAGACCCTGCCGCTGGCCGACGTCGACGCGACCACCCGTCCGGCGATGGACGCGTTCGTCGCGGCGCGGATGCTGACCACCGTCGACGACGAGGTGCGGATCAGCCACCAGGCCCTGCTCAGCCACTGGGCGCGGCTCAACGACTGGCTCGCCGAGCACCGGGACGACCTCGCGGTGATGGACAAGCTGCGCAGCGCCGCCGAGGTGTGGCTGGTGTCGGAGCGGGACCCGGAGGCGCTGATCCCCGTCCGGCGGCTGGGCATCTTCGGCCCGTGGCTGGAGCGGGCCACCCGCAAGCGGCTGCTGACCGACGCGGAGCGCGAGTTCGTCGCCGCCGCCGAGGCCCACTTCGCCCGCGAGTGCGCCGTCGTCCGCGCCCGCCGGCGGCAGCTGCTCGCCTGGCGCCTGGCCACCGCCCTGCTCGCCCTCGTCGTGGTAGCCCTCACGATCGCACTGCTCGTCCGCTGAGTGCCCGCTGCCGTCCGACCCCTCTTCGTCCCCGGCCCTTTGTCGTCGTCCCCGGCCCTCATCGTCGTCCCCGGCTCTTGTGGTCGTCCCGGCCGTCATGGTCGTCCCCGCCCTCATCGTCATCCCGGCGAACGCCGGGATCCCCGCACCGGTCTGGCGACTCCCCCGTCGGGGATCCCGGGTCGAAGCCCGGGATGACGACGAAGGCCGGACGAAGAAGGCCGCGAAGGCGCTCTCAGCCGGCGGCGATCGCCACCGGCTCAGAGCTGATCTTCACTGTCGTGTAGCCGGCGCGGGTGGCGGTCACCCGGACCACCACGTCCACGCCGGCCAGGGACTTCGGCACGACGAAAGCCGGCTTCGTCGCACCCTTGACCGCGCGCCCGGCGGCGTACCACTGGTAGCGGAGGATCGCCGCCGGCTCCCAGGTGCCGGGGTCGGCGGTGAGGGTGCCACCGACGACCGCGTCTCCGGTGATCGTGGGCACCGGCGCCGTGGCGAACGTCCCCCGCGCCACCTTGGCGGACGCGGACGTGGCCGAAGCCGTGTAGAAGCCGGCGCGGCGCCCGGTCACGGTCGCGGTGAGCTTCTTGGCGGTGTCGGCGGACGTCGGCGTGTAGCTGGTCAGTCCGACCCCGCTCGCGCCCTTGATGGCCTTGCCGTTGCGCTTCCAGGTGATGGTGAGGGTGTCCGGGGTGGCGGCCCACTCGCCGGGGTCGACCGTGACCGGCTGGCCGGTGGCGACCGTCCCGGTGAGCTTCGGCCTGGGGATCGTGGCGAACCGGGCCTTGACGACGTCGTTGGACTCTGCGGACACCCGCACGGCGGCGCCGGCGGCGGTGGTCGCGGTCACCCGCACCCGGATCGGCTTGCCGACCTGGGCAGCGGTCACGTCGAAGGTGGCGGCGGTCGCGCCGGGGATGTCGGTGGAGCCGGCGATCCACTGGTAGCCGATCTCGGCCCCGTCCGGGACCCAGGTGCCGGCGACGGCGGTCAGCGTCCGGCCCACCTGTGGACTGCCGCCGATGCCGGGCACCGTCCACGGCGCCGGCAGGAAGCTGGCCGGCACCTCGGTGTGCTGGTAGGGCCAGGCGAGCTTCCCGTCCCTCGCGATGGTGGGCAGGCAGGCGTGCGCGCCACCCGTCCCGCACTTCGAGTTGAGCGGCTCGCTGACCGGCACTCCGGTCCACCAGGAGGTCTGCTTCATCGCGCCGTCCCAGGACAGCGAGATGTGCACGTGGTTCTTGTGATTGGCGGTGTAGGAGCCGCGGCTGGGCATCTTCCGCCAGCCCAGCTCGGGGTAGTACAGCGACCAGATGCGCTGGTTCCAGATGATGTACATCACGCCCAGCCGGTAGGCGACCTCGCCGTTGTTGGCGGTCAGCCAGGCCAGCGCCTTGTCCACGCTCTTGCGGTGCGAGGCGTACTTGACGTCCCTTCGCCAGTCGAGGGCCCTGCCCTCCTTGTGCTCGGACGTGGTGCCGACGCCGCAGCTACGGGAGATGCCGGAGGACGAGCCGCCCCAGGTGGCGATCAGCAGCTTCAGCAGTGCCGTCGTGCCCGGCTTGGCGGACGGCGAGCACGTCCGCTGCGGCATGTAGCCCAGGTGCGCGTCGATGGTGTTGCCCGCCAGGGACGCCGGCGGTGGCGGGGTCTTGGCCCCCGTGGCGGGAGCGGGCGCCGCCCAGAGCAGGGCGACGGCGACGATCGTCGCGACGGTGCTGACCAGTCGTCCGCACATGGCGCACTCCTTGTGGAGGGGATGGGGCAGGTTAGCCCAGTTGCGGCCCGTCGGACAGCCGTCCCGCCACCCTGACCCGGCGGAAAGCCGCCGTTGGCCGACGCAGGCAGCCCGCCCTAAACCCCCTGCTACGCGAGTGTCGTTCCCAGGACCGGGAGCGGCGGTGCCGATACCCCGTGCTACGAGATCGTCGTTATCGCCTGCGTGGAATGCGGCCATAACAACACTCCGGTAGCGCCAACGGCACGGGTGGGTGCCCAGCAGCCTCATAACGACGATCGCGTAGCAGTGACCGCCCGGCACCCGATTCGCCGCTGACCGACCGCGGACGGTAGTCTTTCCCGACGGTCGTCCATACGGCGACCGTTGCTACGCCCTCCTGCCATGGGAAGCGCCCATGGCCGCTCGAGACCAGAGGAGGT
>DAINOM010000127.1:0-10269 GCA_036735445.1 Propionicimonas sp. | reverse complement strand
TCAGCGAACTCCAGATCGCCTTCCACAGCTCGTACTCGGTCACCGAGTCGACGCCCGAACGATCCACGAAGTCGACGTAGTCGCCGTGGATCACCTCGGCGAGGACCCACGCGTCCGGGTGCGACTGCTTCACCCGCTCGACGATCGGACGCCACGCCTCCGGCCCGGCGGCGTAGGCGGCGTCGAGGCGCCACCCGTCCACGCCCCGGTCGAGCCAGTGGGTCATCACGCCGACCACGTAGTCCTGGACGGGTGGATGGGCGAGGTCGAGCTCGACGAGGTCGAGGTTGCCCTCGAACCCGCGCGGGTAGCCGTCCACCCAGCGGATCCAGCGGCCGGCCTCGGAGTCGGGCCCGTCGGCGAGGGCCCGGCGGACGATCTCGTGCCGGTCGGAGACGTGGTTGAACACCCCGTCCAGCAGCACCCGGATCCCCCGCTCCTTCGCCTTCCAGATCAGGTCGTCGACGTCGGCGTCGTCGCCCAGGCGCGGATCGATGCGGTAGTGGTCGAGGGTGTCGTAGCCGTGCGTCCGGGACGCGAACACCGGCGCCAGGAGGAGCCCGTTCGCACCCAGCTCGAGCAGGTAGTCCAGCCAGTTGGTCAGCCGCCACAGCCGGTGCTCGACGTGGTCGATCGCCTCCCGCTCGGCGTCGACGAAGCGCAGCGGATAGCAGTGCCACCAGATCACGCTGTCCGGCCAGCCCATGGCGTTCCTCCCAAATGAGTGTTCCTCAATACGTTATTGAGACTAGCTCATTAACGGCTAGGATGTCCATCATGAGAAGTGCGGATCGCCGTGCGCGGCAGCGGCTCAGCCCGCAGGAGCGCACCGACGCGATCCTCGCCGCCGCGGCGGGCGCGTTCACGTCCACCACCTACGACCAGGTGTCCGTGAGCGGTGTGGCGGCTGCCGCGGGCGCGTCGGAGGCCCTCGTCTACCGGTACTTCGAGAACAAGTCCGGGCTGTACACCGCGGTGGTTCGCGACCAGCTCGACCGGCTCGCGGCCCGGCAGCGGGAGGCGGTGTCGGGGCTGCATCCCGGGACGTCCGCCCGTGACCAGGTGCGACTGACCATCGAGGCCGTGCTCGACCACGTGCGGGCGGTGCAGGCGGCATGGGCGTCCCCGTTCTTCACCGGTGCGTACGAGCCCGAGGCCGTACAGGACCTGCGCCGCCAGTACCGGCAGGGCTTCGTCGCCAGCCTCACCGACCAGCTGCAGAACCCCGGCCACCGGCGCGCCCGGCTGGCGATCGTCGGGTTCCTCGGCTACCTGGGCGCCGCCGCCCAGCAGTGGGTGGACGACGGCTGCCCCGACGCCGACCGCGGACCCCTCGTCGAGGCGGCGCTCGGCGCCCTGCAGGGTGCCCTGGGCGACTGGGGCTCGCTGCGTCCGCCGGCCTGAAGTGCACTGCCGCTGCGGAATTGCGCGCCAGACGTTCCACAGGTGGCCAGATCGAGGCGTTCCGGCCATCGAGAGCGCAATTTCGCGGTGCCACCGCCAGAGACCCTGATTACGCTGCCGGTCATGACGTTCTCGATCGTGGCTTCAGACGGCGAGTCGTGGGGCGTGGCCGTCGCCTCGAAGTTCCTCGCGGTGGGCTCCGCCGTGCCCGCAGCGGTGGCCGGGATCGGCGCCATCGCCACCCAGGCGGACGCCAACGTCGCCTACAAGCCGCTGGGTCTGGCCCTGCTCGACGCGGGACTGACCGCGGCCGAGGCGCTGGGCGAACTGCTCGCCGGCGACGAGGGCCGCGACCAGCGCCAGGTCGGGATCGTGGACGCCGCCGGCCGGGCCGCCTCCCACACCGGCCAGGCCTGCTTCGACTGGGCGGGCGGACGCGTCGGGGAGGGCTATGCGATCCAGGGCAACATCCTCGCGGGCGAGCAGGTCGTCACCGCCGTCGAGGACGCCTGGCTGGTCGGCGACTCCACCATCCCGCTGGCCGACCGGCTCCTGACCGCGCTGGCGGCCGGCGACGCCGCCGGCGGCGACCGGAGGGGACGCCAGTCCGCGGCACTCCTGGTGGTCCGGGAAGGCGCCGGCTACGGCGGACGGGACGACATCGCCGTCGACCTGAGGGTCGATGACCACCCCGAGCCGGTCACGGAACTGCGTCGGCTGCTCGACCTGAACGACCTCTACCTGACCGCCTCCACCGAGGCGGAGAAGGTCCGGATCACGCCGGAACTCGCCACGGAGATCGATGGGCTCGTCACCGCCCTCGGCCATCCGGACCTGGCGTCCTGGGTGGGCACCGAGAACCACGAGATGCGGGTCGCCGACGACGGCGCCTGGATCGACGAGAAGGTGCTGGCGATCCTGCGATCAGGGCCGGGGCGGTGAGCGACGCGCCCCAGCTGGGTGGTGGTAACCGGGTCCCGTGGACCGACCTTCCCGACGGCTTGCGAGAGGCGGTCGAGACCACCCTCGGCGCGCCCGTGGCGGCCGCGGTGTCACAGGCGGGCGGGTTCTCCCCCGGCAGCGCCGACCGCATCGCCACCACGGAGGGCCGCCGCGCCTTCGTGAAGGCCGTGTCGCGGACGGTGAACGCCGACGCCCCGTCCATCTACCTGCGGGAGTCCCTCGTCCTGCCGCTGCTCCCCGGCCGATTGCCGGTCGCCCGGCTGCTCGGGGTGGTGGAGGAGGACGGCTGGATCGCGCTCGTGCTCGAGGACGTCGACGGCCGGCACCCGGCCGTGCCGTGGCGGGACGACGACCTGCACGCCGTGCTGGATGCCCTGCAGGCGATCGGCGCGGCCTCCGTGCCGCCTGAGCTGGCCGGCGTGCTGGCACCACTGCCGCACGCGATCGCGAGCCTCTTCTCGGGCTGGACGACGGTGACGTCCACCGACCTGGAACCCCTGCCGGCCCACCTGGCGGCGTGGTGCGCGGAGCGGCTGGACGACCTGCGCCGGCTGGCCGCCGAGGGACTGCACCTCGTCGCCGGCGACCGGCTCGTGCACCTCGACGTCCGCGCGGACAACCTGCTGATCCGGCCGGACGGGACGGTCGCGGTCGTGGACTGGCCGTGGGCTGCCAGCGCCACCCGGCCTGCCGACGCTCCGCACCTTCCAGCGGGACCAGGGCGTGGCGACCCTGGAGTGGCTGCGCGAGCGCTGGTAGCGCCGACCCGCGTCAGGCCCGGGACGGCGGCGCGACGACCTTCGGGTGGTTCCGCCAGGCCGGCAGGGTCGCCATGTGGGCCCGGGTCTCGGCCTCGAGCTGCTCGCGGGAGGCATCGGGCTTGCGCCGGGCCTGCCAGGCGACCATCTTCTCGAAGCGGGTGTCGAAGTCCTGCAGGTTGCCGTCGGCGTCCGTGCAGTAGGAGCAGTAGCGGCCCGATTCGATCGGCATGCCGCAGCTCTCGCAGTTCAGGGTGGTCATCCCGGTTCCTTTCCCGCGGCCGCGACGAGGGCCCGGAGGCCGTCGATCAGGGCACGCTGTGTGGTTTCGTCCAACTGGTCCATGGCCTCGGCGACCCGGCGACGGTCGAGGACGTCGGCGTCCGCCCGGAGCCGCTCGAATCCGGTGGCGGTCAGCCACACGAGGGTGCGGCGACGGTTGTCCGGGTCGGGCTCGCGCTCGAGCAGTCCGTGACTCTCGAGCTGGCTGACGATGTCGCTCACCACCGACTGCGCCCGTTCGAGATGGCGCGCCGCCTCGCCGATCGACACCGGACCGGTCAGCGCGAGGTGTTGCAGCACCGCGCGCGAGGCGTTGGTGAGTTCGCTGCGGCGTCCATCCCTGCGGTGGAAGGCCAGGAAGGTCTCCGGAAAGGCCTCGCAGAAGTCGTCGGCTGTGCTCACGGGTCCATCGTTGGCCGGTCAGGATTCATCGTCAATCCCGATGAATGGACGGGCTGCCGTAGCCTTGTCCTACGTGGAGACCGAGCCGCCTGATGCCAGCTTCGACGAACACGAGCACGAGGACGCCCTCGAACCGCGCCACCTGATCCGCCGCTCGAACGTGGTGCTGCGGGCGGGCATCCTGATGCTGGGCGCGGGGACGTCCGGGTTGCGGGTGCGCGAGGTGATGCGGGCCGTCGCGCGCACCGTCGGGCTGAAGAGGATCAAGGCCCAGGTCACCTACACCGACATCGTCCTCACCGTGCAGCGGCGCGGCACCTTCCGGACCCAGGTCGCCGAGGTCAGCGCCCCGGGCGTGAACGCGCACCGGATCGCCATGGTCAAGGACTTCGCCGCGAACCTGCCCGAGCGTGCCACCGTCGCCGAGGTGGACGCGATGCTGGACGAGATCGAGCACACCCCGCGGCTCTACCCCGCCTGGCTGCTCGTGCTGCTCGTCGCCCTGGCGTGCGCGTCGGTCACCGTCCTCGCCAACGGCAGCTGGCGGGAGGTGATCGCGGTGCTGCCCGCGTCCGCGCTCGCGTACTGGCTGCACCGCAGCCTCAGCGCGCGGCAGCTGAACCACCTGGCGGTCGTGCTGACGTCCGCGGCGACCGCGACCGGGCTGTACCTCGCGTTCACCCGCCTGCTCGACCTCGCTCTCGGCGGACCCGGTCCGCGGATGGCGGCCGGCCTGGTCTGTGCGGCGATCTTCCTGATCCCGGGCTTCCCCCTGGTCACCGCGGGCCTCGACCTCGCCCGGATCGACCTGCTCGCCGGGGTGCCGCGGCTGGCCTACGCGGCCATGGTGCTGCTGTCGATCACGATGGGGGTCTGGGCGGTGGTGACGGTCAGCGGCGCGTCCCCCGACCCCGTCCCCGCGCTGGACGGTCCGCCGGCGGCGGTGTGGGCGGCGCTGCTCCTGGCCAGCTTCTTCGCGGTCTTCGGCTGGGCGATGATGTTCAACTCGCCGTGGCGGGCAGCCGTCGCGTCCGGTGTGGTGGCGGTGATCGGCAACGTGCCCCGGCTGCTGATGCTGGACGCGGGGGTCAAGCCGCACGTCGCGACGTTCGTCGGCTGCTTCGTGATGGGCCTGCTCTGCGCGCTCGCCGCGGGCCTGTTCGACATGGAGAAGATCATCATGACCGTGCCGACCGTGCTGGTGTCGATCCCCGGGTCGGCGGCGCTGCGTACGCTGATCTACTTCGACCAGGCCGACGTGGTGCGGGCCATGCAGAACGGCGTCGCGACCGTCCTGGTGGCGATCGCCATGGTGGCCGGGCTCGCCGGCGCCCGGATGCTCACCGATCCGGAGTGGGCGTTCACCCGCTCGGACCCGCCCAACTGGGACCTGGCCAACGTGTTCCGCCGCGCCCGCAACTGAGCTCTCTGGGGACGGTTCCTTACTCGGTCCACCTCAACATCTTGGCCTCTCTGGGGACGGTTCCTTACTCGGTCCACCTGAACATCTTGTGGTCGCCGTCAGGAAGGACCGCAAGAGGAACCGTCCCCGGCGTTCACCAGCCGCGGGACTCCCACTCAGGCAGGTGCGGACGCTCCGCGGCCAGGGTGGTCGGCTTGCCGTGGCCCGGCCAGACGACGGTGTCGTCGGGGTAGGCGTCGAAGATCCGCTCCACCACGTCGGCGAACAGCGAGCGGAAGTCGCGGGCGTGCCGCGTCCGTCCGACGCCGCCCGGGAACAGCGAGTCGCCGGTGAACAGGTGCACCGGCGCGTCCGGACGCGCGCAGGCGACGGTGACCGAGCCGGGGGTGTGGCCGCGCAGCGCCACCACGTCGAGCCGGACGTCGCCGAGGTCGAGCACGTCCCCGTGGTGCAGCCGCCGGACGATCGGCACGCCGGTGGCGGAGGTGATCGCGTCCGCGTCGTCCGCGCCGGCGAGGGTCTCCGCCTCGGGGTGCGCGGACGCGACCGCGGCCAGCGCGCCGAGGTGGTCGTGGTGGGAGTGCGTGGTGAGGACGTACCGCAGCCGCGGGGACGGAGCGTCGGCCGCCGCGGCGGCCAGCAGGGACTCCACCCGGTCCGGCTCGGCCGCGGCATCGATCAGCAGCTGCTCGCCGGAGGCGGCCGTGAGCAGGTACACGTTGTTGTCCATCCCGCCGACCGCGATCCTGCGGACGACGACCCCCGGCAGCGCAATGGTCTCCATGGCTTCATGCAACCACACCGATTGAACTGGCGGGTGGGGTTGCCGGCTGGCAGGGTGGGCCCATGGACCGACCGGCCACCGAGCAGGACATCCACGACCTCGCCAGGGCGTTGCCGCACGTCCAGCTCGTCCCCGGACCGTCCGGGAACCCCATCTACCGCGTCGGCCAGAAGTCGTTCGTGTACTTCCGCACCCCGCGTCCGGACGCGTTCGATCCCGGGACCGGCGAGCGCTACCGCGACGTCGTGATCCTCCGGGTGGCGGACGAGGACGCCAAGCAGTCCCTCGTCCAGGACCCGGCCACCCCGTTCTTCACCACCCCCCACTTCGACGGCTACCTCGCCGTGCTGGTGCGGCTGAGCCGGATCGGCGAACTCACCCAAGCCGAGCTGGCCGAGGTGATCGAGGACGCCTGGCTGTCCCAGGCCTCCGCACGCCGCGGCCGCGACTACCTCAACGGGCCGGCCCGCATCACCGGCTGAACGACTGGGACGTGAACGGTAAGGGGACAGGTCCTTTCCCGTTCAGCTGAACGGGAATGGGACCTGTCCCCAGTCGTTCACTCAGCGCAGGTCGGACGGCGGTTCCTGGCCCGGCGGCAGCTGTGGCGTCTCGCCGCGACGCGGGGGACGGCGCCGCGCGTCCGCCTCCGGCGACGGGGACCAGAACAGCGTCATCATGACCGGGATGCCGGTGCCCAGCATCGGCCACATCGGCCAGTAGTAGAGCAGGTGGCCCGTGGTCAGCACGGTCATCAGCCAGATCGCGTTGAACAGCACCGCCAGCCCGACCCAACCCGTGACGACCCGGGCGACCTGCGCCCGCGGGCGACCCGCCGGCGGGCCGGGCGCAGCGCTCGCCACCATCAGGTCGGACACCACGGGTTCGAGTTCGCCGAGCGTCCGGGCGCTGGCCGCCTGCAGCGCCCGCTCGTCCTGCTCGGCCGCGTCCAGCCGCCCCTCGGCGCGGGCCTGCTGCACCAGCCGCGTCGCGACGTCGCGGTCGGCGTCCGAGGCCCTCAGGTGCTGGTTGGCCGGCACCCTCGGATCGGCGGTGAAGGCCGACCACGACGGCGTCACCGGCTGCACCGGACGGTCGGGACGGGGCTCCGGAAGGTTCTCCCACTGGGTCATCGGCTCGCCTCCTTCGCAACGAACCTACGCGCTCGCGTCCGGCTTGGGCAGGGGGCCCTCAGTCGAGCAGGCCCCGATCGTGCGCGATGGCGGCCGCTTCGCCGCGGCTGGCCGCGCCCAGCTTGGCCAGCACGTTCGACACATGCACGCTCGCGGTCTTGGTGCTGATGAACAGCTGCCGGCCGATCTCACCGTTGCTGCGGCCACGCGCGACGAGCCGCAGCACCTCCTGCTCGCGGGGCGTCAGTCCGGCCGGACGCCGAGCCGCAGGGGACGCCGCAGCCACCGCCAGGAACGCGGACGGCAACGCGGCCGCCTCCTCCCGCACCAGGCGGAGCTGGGCGGCCGCGTCCGCCTGGTTCCCGGACGCGGCGAGCGACTCGGCCAGCCGCAGCCGCGTGCGCGCGATCTCGTAGCGGTGGCCGTAGGTCTCGAACGCCGCCACCGCGCCCTGCCAGGCCGCGACGAGTTCCCCCGGGGACACCGGTTCGCCCACCGCGTGGCGCAGCCGCAGCTCCTCGGCGGCGAGGCGTGCCCGCCAGGCCCGTCCCTCGGGTCCGAGAGGCAGGCCGAGCCAGGCCTTCACGCCGCCGGCCCGCCGCAGCCACCACTCGGCGGACGCCCGGTGCTCGGCCGCCCGCGCGGGCTCGGCCGTGTCGGCGAGCAGGCCCAGCGCGACCGCCGCGAGCCGGATGAACGCGGCCTCCTGGGACGCCCACTGCCGGTCGATCTCCGCCGCCGCCCGTTCGACCACCGTGATCGCCTCGCGGTGGCGCCCCTGCCGGGCCAGCAGGTCTGCCCACGGCTGGAACGACGCCAGGGCGACCAGGGCGTCCCTCGCCCACCACTGCTCGGCCGCCTCGACCAGGTCGTCGTCGACGCTCTCGTCCCGCGCGGCGAGCACCAGCAGCCGGCCGGCGGCGAGCAGCGCACGGCTGGACGCAGGCCCGTCCCCGGGCAGGTCGAACCGCGCCAGCGCGCCGGCGAAGTCGCCGAGCAGGTACGACGCCTGTCCCGCCCGGTACCGGGCCGAGAACTCGAACGGACCCCACGGATGGCCCAGCCGGGCGCCCAGCTCGGCCGCCTGGTCGAACCGGGCCCGCGCGGACTCCAGCCGGCCGACCTCCTCCTCGAAGTGGGCGAGCCGGTGCAGCGCCCGGACGTGCGCCTCCCCCGGCTTGGCGTCCGCGACGATCGCCGCCAGATGCGCCTCGAGCCGGGCCAGGTCGCCGCCGAAGTCGACGGTGTAGGCGAGGATCGTGCGCAGGTTGGTCGTGGTGTCGGCCGCCGCCAGCTTCTCGGCCAGTTCGAGCGCCTCCTCGCCGAGCGCGGACGCCTCCGTCCACCGTTCGCGGTCGACCAGCGCCTGGATGCACGCGGTCAGCGCCTCCAGCCGCACCGCGTCGTCGCGGCCCGCGGTCAGCTCCAGGGCGAGTTCGGCCCGCTCGAGCTGGTCGGGGGTGAGCGTCTCCAGCCGCGAGTGCAGCACGTACGCCGACAGCAGCCGGGGCAGGACTGCCGGGTGCACGCCCGCAGCCGCGTAGGCGTCGATGCGACTGCCGACCAGCTTCGCCGCACGGAACACGTCGCCGGACGCGGACGCCGCCTCCGCCGCCCGTAGCGTGACCGGGTCGCGCTCGGCGTCGTCGGCGGCCATCAGCGAGAGAGCGGCCTCGAAGTGCTCCAGCGCCTCCCGCGGGCCGCCCATCCGCAGCGCGCTCTCGGCCGCCGCCCGGCCGGCCAGGATCGCCGTCTCCCGGTCGCCGGACGCCGCCGCGTGCCGGGCCAGTTCGGACGGCGGCGCCAGCCCGCGATCGGCCAGCACGGCAGCGGTGAACCGCGCGTGCAGCCGGGCCGCCTCGCCGGGCAGCAGCTGGTCACCGATCGCCTCGGCGAGCAGCGAGTGCCGAAACGCGTAGCCGTCGGCCCCCGCGCGCTCCAGCAGGTGGTGCTCGATCGCCTCACGCAGCGCGCGGTCGAGCTCGTCGGCGTCCAGCCCGGAAACGGCGGCGAGCAGGTCGTGGCCCACCGAGCCGCCACCCACCGAGACGAGCTTGACCAGCTCCTGGGCGGGCCGGTCCAGCTCGTCGTAGCGGGACTGGAGCACCCGGCTCAGGTCCTCGCTGATCGAGGCACCCCCGGCGGCGAGTTCCTCGGCGAAGAACGCGTTCCCGCCGGCCCGCTGGACGATCTGGGCCACGACCGCGTCGTCACCGTGGCCGGGCAGGTTGCGGACGAGCGCGGTGACGTCGTCGTCCGACAGCGGCGGCAGCTCGACCCTGGTCACGTCGGCCAGCCGCGCCCACACCGGCAGCGTGCCGTAGAGCGGGTGGCGACGGTGCAGGTCGTCGGAGCGATAGCTCACCACGAAACCCACCCGGCTGCTGAATCCCCTCGTCAGCAGCAGGGTGATCAGGTCGCGGGACGAGTGGTCGGCCCAGTGGGCGTCCTCTACGACCACCAGCAGCGGGGTGGCCGCGCCGACCCGGTTGAGCAGCGCGTGGACGGCCTCCGCCAGCTGTCCGGCGTTGCCCATCCGCTGGCCGGTGGACTCCGACCGTCCCGGCAGGAGTTCGGTGAGGGACGGGTGCGCGCAGACCACGGCGTCCACCACCTCGGTGGCGAGGTCGGCCAGGGCGCCCGCGATCTCGACGAACGGCAGGTAGGGCATCGCCGCGCCGGTCTGGGCGACGCAGTGCCCGACGACGACCAGCCGGCCGGACGCCCGCGCCTGCTCGGACAGGTGGAAGAGCAGCCGGGTCTTGCCGATGCCCGCGTCGCCGGACAGCACGGCGACGCCGCCGCCGTCGCGGTCGAGACCGCAGGCCGCGGCCAGGCGGGTCGCCTCGTCCGTCCGTCCGACCATCGGTTGGGGCATGACGTCGAGTATGCGCCCCGCCTCTGACAGCGTCACCACGGCGGCGGGCCGTCACCAGGGCAGGCGCTGGTGGTAGCGGAGTTCCCGCTCCGTGCGGCCCGCCTCGAGGAGGATGTCCTGCGACGAGCGGATCCTCGGCGGATCGATGTGCGGACGCCCGGTCAGTCGGCCCAGCGTCAGCTCCTGAAGGGTTCTGGGATCGAAGAAGTTCATGCCTCAACCCTCGGTTCCTGAGGTAGCCG
>DAINOM010000126.1:0-10282 GCA_036735445.1 Propionicimonas sp. | reverse complement strand
GTCCGCGCCGAGGGAGTCGAGCATCAGGTTGCGCTGGATCCGGCTCATCGACGCCGCGCCGAGGACGATCAGCACGAGCGTCGGCAGCAACAGGTGCTGGGCCCGGTCGACGAGGTCGGCCAGCGGGTAGTCGCCCACGTCCCCGGTCTCGCCGATGAACTCGAAGAAGCGGGTTCCGGTCACGTTGTTCACCCAGGTCGCCCCGATCTGGGTGACGTGGCCGACGACGAACGCCGGGGTGGAGATGATCAGCAGCGAGATGAAGGTGATCGTCCGGTCGCTCACCTTGTACTGGCGGGTCGCGGTCCAGGCGCCGGCGGCGACACCGACGATGATGCCGACCAGCGTGCCGACCAGCAGCAGGCGCAGGCTCACCCACATCCGGGCCGCGATTTGCTCGTTGACGCTGACACCCTCCGGGGAGAAGCCCCAGCTGCCCTGGAAGACCCCGGTGAGCCACGTCCAGTAGCGCTCCAGCAGGGGAACGTTGTCGCTCAGGTTGTACCTGAGGAGCTGGGCCTCGACGATCGCAGGGTCGACCGGAGGTTGCCGAACCGCCCACAGGGAGCGTGGATTCAGCTGGGTGGCGGCGAGCACGAAGGTCAGCGAAACCGCCACGTACAACAGCACGAGGTAGTTCAGCAGTCGCTTCCCGATGTAGCGAAGCATGGATGGAAAGTACCCCAGCGGGCGTCCTTCCCCAAACGAATCACCGCTCGCGGCGGTTGACCACCACAGTCCCCAGCAGCAGGTCGTTCAGCGCGCGACGCTCCGCACCGATCACGATCGTGGGCAGGACGAGGCAGATCAGGGCCGCCCTCGCGAGCGCCCGCGACCAGCCGAGCGGCTGCCCGTCCAGGCGGACGATGCCGATCCGGGCGATCAGCTGGCCGAAGCTGCCGCCGGTCAGTGCGCTGAGCACCGCACTCTGGACGAAGAACACCGCCAGGATCATCCACGCCCGCCAGCCACCCTCACGGAGCACGCCGGTGCCGAACAGGAAAACGGCCACCACCATGGACGCGCCCCAGTCCAGCACCAGGGCCGCGATCCGCGCCCGCCAGGACGCCAGCGAACCGCGTCCGGCCTGCGGGAGCCCGATGCTCGCGCCCGGGTAGGCGTCCGTTGTGGTCACGCGGTGAGCCTACCCACGCCGCGTGTTACCGGGCTGAAACAAAGACGCAACTCGGCGGTTACGGCTGGTCCCTAGGGTGTGGCGCGTTGATTCCCTGAGCCCTACGGAGGACCCATGTTCCAAGGCGCCGACGACCTGTTGGCTTATCTCAAGGACGAGGCTGTCGAAACCGTCGACATCCGGTTCTGTGACCTGCCCGGCGTGATGCAGCACTTCACCGTCCCCGCCGCGGCGTTCGGCCCCGAGGTCTTCGAGGACGGCCTGGCCTTCGACGGTTCGTCCATCCGGGGCTTCCAGAAGATCCACGAGTCGGACATGGCGCTGCTGCCCGACCCGACCACCGCCTTCATCGACCCGTTCCGCCGGTCGAAGACGCTCGCGGTGAACTTCTTCGTCCACGACCCGCTGACCAAGGAGCCGTACAGCCGGGACCCGCGCAACATCGCGCGCAAGGCCGAGAACTACCTGGCGTCCTCCGGCATCGGCGATACCGCGTTCTTCGCTCCCGAGGCCGAGTTCTACATCTTCGACTCCGCCCGGTTCGAGACCAAGCAGAACGCGTCCTTCTACTACATCGACTCGGAGGCGGGCGCCTGGAACACCGGCGCCGAGTCCGAGAGCGACGGCCGCGCGAACCGCGGCTACAAGGTGAAGTACAAGGGCGGCTACTTCCCGGTGGCCCCGGTCGACCACTTCTCCGACCTGCGGGACGACATGGTCCGCAACCTGACCAACGTCGGGCTCGAGGTCGAGCGCGCGCACCACGAGGTGGGCACCGCCGGCCAGGCCGAGATCAACTACCGGTTCAACACGATGCTGGCCGCGGCCGACGACGTGATGAAGTTCAAGTACATCATCAAGAACACGGCGTGGGAGGCGGGCAAGACCGTCACCTTCATGCCGAAGCCGATCTTCGGCGACAACGGCTCGGGCATGCACGTGCACCAGTCGCTGTGGAAGGGCGGCGACCCGCTGTTCTACGACGAGGCCGGCTACGGCGGTCTCTCCGACGTCGCCCGCTGGTACATCGGCGGCCTGCTGCACCACGCGCCGTCCCTGCTGGCCTTCACCAACCCGACGGTGAACTCGTACCACCGCCTGGTGCCCGGCTTCGAGGCGCCGACCAACCTGGTCTACAGCTCGCGGAACCGCTCGGCCTGCATCCGGATCCCGATCACCGGCTCCAACCCGAAGGCCAAGCGGCTGGAGTTCCGCTGCCCCGACCCGTCGTCCAACCCGTACCTGGCGTTCGCCGCGTGCCTGCTGGCCGGCCTCGACGGCATCCAGAACAAGATCGAGCCGCTGCCGCCGGTCGACAAGGACCTGTACGAGCTGCCTCCCGAGGAGCACGCTCAGGTGCCGACCGTCCCGCCGGCCCTGGAGGGCGTGCTGGACAAGCTGGAGGAGGACCACGAGTACCTGCTCGCCGGTGACGTGTTCACCCCCGACCTGATCGAGACCTGGGTCGAGATGAAGCGTGCCGACATCAGCGCCATCCGGCAGCGTCCGCACCCGCACGAGTTCGAGATGTACTACGACATGTGATCGTCGCCCCGCGGCACACAGTGCGGAGGGTTGTCCACGGAACGCCGTGGACAACCCTCCGCATTGTTCTGTCGGCACCCGGCATGCCGCCGACACTCGATCGCGGGAGTGCCTAGGGTGTGAGCGTGACCGATCGCGTGGTGGCCGTGCTGGGCCGCGGAGTCGTCGCCCAGGACAGTCCGCTGCTGCTCGCGGACGACCTCGGCCTCACCCGCGGGGACGGCTGCTTCGACGCCTGCCGGGTCGTCGCCAGGAACGGGGAGGCGCGCGTCGACCACCTCGACCAGCACCTCGCGCGGTTCGCCCGTTCGGCCGCGGCCATGGAACTGCCGGTGCCCGACGAGGGCGCGTGGCGGGACCTGATCGGGCAGGCGCTGGCCGCCTGGACCGGCACCGGCGAGGCCGTGCTCAAGCTGGTGCTCACCCGCGGCCCCGAGTACGCGGACGGGGACGCCACCGCCCTGCTCACGATCAGTCCGGCGCCGGACGCCTCGTCGGCGCGGTGCGGCGTCACCGCCGGGACCTTCAGCCGCGGCTACCCCAGCGACGCGTTCGCCTCGGCGCCGTGGCTGCTCGGCGGGGTGAAGACGCTGTCCTACGCGGTGAACGTCGCGGCGAAGCGGGAGGCTGTCCGGCGCGGCGTGGACGAGGTGGTGTTCACCTCCACCGACGGCTACCTGCTGGAGGGTCCGACCAGCGGACTGCTCGTGGCCGCCGACGACCAGCTGTGGACCACGCACCTGGACGGAACCGGCGTGCTCGCGTCCGTGACCATCGAGGTGATCCTCGCCGCCGCCCGGGCCGAGGGCGTCGGCACCCGGTACGCGCTGTTCCGTCCCGACGACCTGCCGGGGACCGACGGGGTCTGGTTGGTGTCCGCCGTCCGCGGCGTGCTGCCTGTGCAGGAGCTGGACGGCGTGTCGCTGCCGGCCAACCCTCAGGTCACCGCGCGGCTGGCTGCGGCCGCCGGCTTCGACTGAGCCGATCGCCGCTGGTCGAGCGGTTCGGTGGCTCGATGGGCGACCGCGGCTAGCTGGTCGCCACCTCGACGCGGTTGCCCCACGGGTCGTCGACGCTGAGCCGGGCGGCGTCGGCGGCGGCGTCCAGGGCGACGTCGAGACCGCGGCCGCGCAGGCGTGCGGCGGCCTGCAGCACGTCGTCCACGGACGGCACCTCGATCGCCACCCGGCCGAGGCCGAGGGCAGGCGCGCGCAGGCCGACGCCCGCGCTCTGCCAGGTGTTCATCGCCATGTGGTGGTGATAGCCGCCGGCGGAGACGAACAGCGCGCCGGGCAGGTCCGCGGTGACCTCGAAGCCGAGGGCGTCCACGTAGAAGTCCTTCGCGAGCGCCGTCTGGCCCACCTTGAGGTGCACGTGGCCGACCACCTGAGCGGCGGTGCCGGCCAGCGCGGGACGGCGGTCGGGCGCGGTCTCCAGGTAGTCGCGCGCGGCGTCGGTGAGGTGCTCGGCGAGGAAGCCGTTCGGATCGAGCCAGAGCGTGTCCATCGCCACGCGGTCGCCGTGCCACGTCCATTCCGCCCGGGGCCGGTCGACGTAGAGCTCGACGCCGTTGCCCTCCGGGTCGTCGAGGTAGAAGGCCTGCGAGACCAGGTGGTCGCCGCTGCCGGTGTACAGCTGGGGGGTGCGCTGTGCCACCGACGCCAGCACGGTCGCGAGCGTGGCCTGGTCGGGGTGCAGCAGCGCGGTGTGGAAGAGTCCCGCGGTGCGTCGCTCTCCCCTGGGCAGGTCGGGACGGTGGCGCAGCACGACGAGCTCGCGTCCGTCCCGGCCGAGTGAGACCTGGCCGTCCGCCTCGCCGAGCCGGTCGAGCAGCAGGACGTCGGCGTAGAACCGGGCCATCAGGTCGAGATCGGCCACGTCGAGCGCGACCGTGGCCATCCGCGTGTCGGCCGGCAGCAGTTCAGTGGGCACAGCCCCTCCTCCGTTTAGTTGACCATTCAACCATATCGGGAGGGCGGGTATTCCTTGCTTCGTCACAGGAGCCGCCTGTTCGGGTCACAGCCCGGCGCGGTGGAGTAGGGATCACCACAGGAGCCGAGACCTCGGGAGGCAGATGGCGACAGCGCAACAGATAGCCCTTCATGTGATGCGGCCCCGCCCTCCCCGGCGGGGCCGTGGGCTGTCCGCGACCGGATGGCCGTAGCCTTGGCGCGTGAGCGGGATCGGGCGGAACTGATGGAGGTTCTGCTGCTGGGTACCGGCGCGGCCGACGGCATCCCGAACCCGTTCTGTCGGTGCCGCACCTGCGAAGACCATCGCGCGCGGGCAGAGTTGCGCACGCCCACCTCCGTGCTGCTGGACAGGCGGCTGCTGATCGATCCGGGCCCGGAGGCGCCACGGCAGGTCACCAGGCTCGGTCGCGACCTGGTCGGACTGCAGGCGATCCTCGCCGGACATGCGCATTCCGACCACCTCGACCCGGCCCTGTTGCTGCACCGGTCCTGGGTCACCGCGGAGCCCCTGCGGATGGCCGGGCCGGCACCGGTGATCGACTGGGCGAGCCAGTGGCTGGACGGCGACCAGACCGCGATCAGCTTCAGCACCGTCACCGCTGGGGAGGAGTTCGAGCTCGCCGGCTATCGCGTGACCGCGCTGCCCGCCAACCACGAGGCCTTCGGCGAGGCACTGTGCTACCTGATCGACGACGGACAGTCGACTGTCCTCTACGCGACCGACACCGGCCTGCTGCCGGACGCCGCGTGGCGGCTGCTCGCCGGTCGCCGGGCCGACCTGGTGCTGCTCGAAGAGACCTTCGGAACCCGCTCCGACAAGGGTGATCGCCACCTGCATCTGGCCACGTTCGCGGCCACCGTCGAGCGGATGCGCGCCGAGGGCGTGGCGGACGACAGCACACGAGTGGTGGCCATCCATCTCGCCCACGACAACCCGCCGTCGGCGGAGCTGGCCGTCGAACTGTCCCGGCACGGTGCCGAAGTCGTCCCGGACGGAACCACCATCCGGCTCTGACGCCTTTGTGCCCATTCCGGTGGCCCGCACGGACCGTGCCGCCGCGAGCACCCACCGGAAGGCGGGACATTTCTGCCACGCGATGCGCGAAAAGGTCCAGAACCTGCTCGCCGAGTCATCTGGCGGCAGAAATGTCCCGTTCGGTCAGGTCGTGGCCAGCCGGGCCCGCGCCCGACCCTCCAGTCGACGGGCGACCGCCAGCTCCAGCGACGCCGTGCGACGCAGCAGAGCCGCGGTAGCCAGTCGGGTCCGCGGCGCCCGCACAGTCTCCGGGCGCTGCGGGGCGTCGGCGAAGGCGGAGCTGTTCTCGGCGGCCGTGCGCTCGAGTACAGGGGCATAGCTGATGAAGGTGAACATGGTTGTCTCCTCTGGTTGGGTGGTTCCCGGCGGCTCAGGCCACCGGATGGGTGCTGCTCCGCACGATCAACTCGTGGGGCAGGACGATCCGGCGATCGGGTCGCTCCGGATCGAGCAACAGCTCGGCGGCAAGGCGTCCCTTGTCCTGCACGGGCTGGTGAATCGTGGTGAGTCCGGCCGCGGCCGACTCGGGCAGGTCGTCGAACCCGACCAGGGAGATGTCCCGGCCGGGGGTCAGTCCCCGCTGCCGACAGGCGTCCATGAGGCCGAGCGCAATCACATCGCTGACCGCCACCACCGCTGTCGGACGATCGCGCCGGTCGAGCACGACCCCGCCGGCCGCCTGGCCTGCCGCCCAGGAGTTGGTGCCGATCGGGACGAGCGTGACCTCGGCCCCTTCGAGCCCGTCCAGCAGGCCGCTGATCCGCAGGTGATCGGACGGATGGAGGTCGCCCCGGCGGTACTCCTTCATGGGTGGCTGCCCGGCGAAAGCCGCACCGGCAAGGAGGAACACCCGCCGATGACCGAGCCTGCGCAGGTGCTGGCCGACCTCGACGCCGGCGGCGTAGTCGTCGATGACGACGTAGTCGCCGAGCGACGCGACGCCTTCCGCGGACCGGGCCTCCATCGTGCAGTAGACGGTGGGCAGCCCACGTTCCCGCGCCCGGGCCATGGCCGGCTGGTCGCCGCACAACCCGGCGAGCCCGTCGACGGCGGCGTCCTGGATGGCGGCGAGTGCATCGGCGTCGCCGGCGGGAACGCTGAGCAGCGTGATGCTCGCGCGCTTGCGTTCCATGACTTCGCTGAACGCGGCCAGCCAGGCCACCGAGAAGGGATCGGAGAACGCATAGGAGAGGCGTTCCTCGAAGACCACGGCGAAGGTGTTGGTCCGCCCGGAGCGAAGCTGCCGGGCCACGGCGTCCGGACCGGTGTAGCCCATCTTCGCCGCCCGTTCGAGCACCCGCTCGCGCAGGCCGGCGGACAGCTGGTCGGGACGGTTGAAGGCGTTCGACACGGTCATCACGGACACGCCGAGCACCTTCGCGATGTCCTGTTGCGTCACTTTGACCATCTCTCTCACCTCCTCGAACCAGCTCTACATCCATGATGAACTTTAACGTTACAGAGATCAACCGGCCGAGCAGCTATATCGTTAAAGATGAGGGGATCGCCGCAGCGACCCACTGGCAGCCGCACAGCCGGGTTGCGATACTCGGGCGATGACCAGCCGCATCTCTCACACCACCATCGACTGCGCCGACCCGTACACCCTCTCGCGCTGGTGGGAGCAGGTGATCGACTACCACGAGGATCCCGAGGACCCCAACGAGCCCGACCACGAGGAGTGCCTGATCCTGCCGCCGGACGGCGGCCAGGGTGTGCTCTTCATCCGGGTGCCGGAGGGCAAGTCGGTGAAGAACCGGATGCACTTCGACCTGCGTCCGACCGACCGGACCCGGGACGAGGAGGTCGAGCGTCTCCTCGGCCTCGGCGCGACCGTCGTCGCCGACCATCGCGGCATCCACGGTCCGGGCAGCGGCTGGGTGGTACTGGCCGATCCCGAGGGCAACGAGTTCTGCATCCTGCGCTCGGACGCGGAGTTGGCGGGCTGACGCCCACGTCCGCCCTCCACCCGCGGCCCTCGATCTGCACGACAAGGTGGATGGAAACCCGCCAGGACGCCGGGAAACCACCCACACTGTGGTGTTGTGGCGGGGCCGGCAGGCTATTCGGCGTTCCAGAGGCGGGTGTAGAAGTCCTGCTTCACCGGGTCGGGAGCGATGCCGTAACCGGCGAGGAAGGCCGGCTCCCAGCCGTCGCCGAAGTTCCAGCCGAGGCTCAGCAGCGCGGGCGCGAGGTCGGCCCAGCGGTCACCCACGCCCAGACGGCCGAGGTCGACGTAGGCGACGCAGCGTCCGTCCGCGTCGAGCAGGAAGTTGGGGTTGCAGGCATCGCCGTGGCAGACGACGGCGTCGAGCGGCGGCCACGGCCCGAGCGCATCGTCGGGAAGATTCCGGTAGCGCAGCCGGGTGGCGATCGACCAGTCCCAGGGGCAGCCGTCCACCGGCACGCGATCGTGGAAGCGGCGCAGCGCCCGGCCCAGCTCCGGCACCACGACCTCGGGACGCTCCCGCCACCGGCCGAGGACGGCGGACGTGGCCGGGATGCCGACCGTCCGCAGCCACCGGTTGCCGTCGGGAGCCACGCCGTGGTCGATCGGCCGCGGGGCGCCCACGAACGCACTCACCCAGCGCAGCCGCTCGAACTCCGGGTCGGCGTCGAACTCGGCGTGCGGCGGACCGTACTTCACGTACTCGACGCCCTCCCCGATCGAGAAGGTGACGCCGCCGATCCCGTTGCGCCACACCGGCTCGACCGGGCGTCCGGCCGCCAGCCGGGCCACCAGCGGCGGCACCACGACGGTGTCAAGGGGCGGGATGCTCACCGGTTGCCGAGTTCGGCCCGCAGCGCAGCCAGGAAGGCGTCGATGTCGTCCTCGGAGGTGTCGAAGCTGCACACCCAGCGCACCTCGCCCCTGGACACGTCCCAGTCGTAGAAACGGAACTGCTCGCGCAGGCGGTCGGCGACACCGGACGGCAGCGAGGCGAAGACCGCGTTCGCCTGGGTCGCCTGCGTGAACGAGACTCCGGCCAATGACCCTGCGGCCAGGCCCTCCTCGATGCCGCTGCGCAGCCGCTGAGCCATCGCGTTGGAGTGGCGGGCGTTGCGAAGGTGAAGGTCGCCGTCGAGCAGCGCGAGCAGCTGTGCCGAGACGAACCGCATCTTCGAAGCGAGCTGCATCTTCTGCTTGCGCAGATATCTCAGGCCGTCCGCCGCGTCCGGGTTGAGCACGACGACCATCTCTGCTGCCAGCGCCCCGTTCTTGGTGCCGCCGTAGCTCACCACGTCCACGCCGGCGTCCCGGGTGAAGGCGTGCAACGGCAGGCCGAGTGACGCGGCCGCGTTCGACAGGCGCGCGCCGTCCATGTACAGGGTCATGCCGGCGGCGTGCGCGTCGTCGGCGATCGCCCGCACCTCGTCGGGGGTGTACACCGTGCCGAGTTCGGTCGACTGGGTGAGGTACACCACCAGCGGCTGGGCACGGTGCTCGTCGCCCCAGCCCCACGCCTCGGTGGCAATGAGCTCGGGAGTCAACTTGCCGTCCGGCGTCGGGACGACCAGCAGCTTGACGCCGCCCGATTTCTCCGGAGCCCCGCCTTCGTCGGCGTGGATGTGGGCCGTCTTCGCGCAGATGACCGCGCCCCACCGCGGCAGCATCGAGACCAGTCCGACGACGTTCGCACCCGTCCCGTTGAAGACCGGCCAGGCCGTGACGCCGTCGCCGAAGTGCTGTGCGGCCACGTCCTGGAGCCGGGCTGTGTAGGCGTCCTCGCCGTAGGAGATCTGGTGGCCTCCGTTGGCTGCGGCGATCGCCGCGAGCACCTCGGGGTGGATGCCGGAGTAATTGTCCGAGGCGAAGCCCCGCGAGGACGGGTCGTGCAGGGTGGTCACGGCAGGCAGCCTAGCTTCCGGTCGCCGGGACGGGTCAGAGCTCGATCGCGTAGCGCGCCAGCTGTACCGTCCGCTCGGCTCACTCGTCGAAGCCGCGGATGCCGGAGGTCGACGCGATCACCGGATGCATCTTCCTGTCCAGCGCCTCGTAGAACATCGACAGCGGGAACTCGTCGTCGAGGACGGCGTCGGTGTAGCCCTTCGGCGGCCCCGCGAGGACGTCGTCCGGTAACCCGCGCGCCCACACGGACGCCGGGTGCGGGTCCAGCACCGACCGCACCAGGTCGTACGCCGCCAACCAGTGCACCATCTTGGGACGGTCGATCGAGCGCCAGTACAGGTCGTTGATCGCCTCGCCTAGCGCCACCACGGCCGCAGGGACACCGTCCCAGTCGAAAGCCAGGGACGTGTCCGTCCAGTGCAGGACGCCGCGCTGGTGCAACCAGGCGAACAGCAACTGCCCGCCGAGTCCGTCGTAGTTGCGCACCCGCGTCCCCGTGATCGCGAACCGGAAGATGCGGTCGAAGATCACCGCGTACTGGACGAGGGCGGCGTGCCGCAGCGTCTCCTGTTCGACGGCCGCCAGCGCGTCGCCCTCCGTCTGCCTCGCGGCCAGCCGCTGCTCGATCTTCACGCACTCCGCGAAGGCGGTGAGGTCGCAGCGGAGCTCCTCCAGCGAATACAGGAAGTACGGCATCCGCTGCTTGATCATGAACGGGTCGAACGGCAGGTCGCCGCGCATGT
>DAINOM010000125.1:0-10328 GCA_036735445.1 Propionicimonas sp. | reverse complement strand
GATGCGCAGGTCCTGGTCGCTGATCGTCTCGGACGCGTCCAGCACCACCACGCACACCTCTGCGCGTTCGATCGCGCTCTGCGTCCGTAGTGCGGCGTAGTACTCGTGGCCGGACGCCTCCTTCACCCTGCGGCGCAGGCCCGCGGTGTCGATGAACCGGTAGACGATCCCGCCCACCTCGACGAGTTCATCCACCGGGTCGACGGTCGTTCCCGCCACGTTGTCCACCACCGCGCGCCGGGAGTTCGCCAACTGGTTCAGCAGCGACGACTTGCCCACGTTCGGCCGACCCACGATCGCCACCCGGCGCGGACCGCCCACCTCCGGGTCGCCGGCCAGCGGCGCGTCCGGCAGCACGGCGAGCACGGCGTCCAGCAGGTCGCCGGTGCCGCGACCGTGCATCGCGGAGACCGGGTGCGGCTCGCCGAGTCCGAGGTTCCACATGGACGCGGCGTCGGCCTCCGTCCGCGCGTCGTCCACCTTGTTCGCCGCGAGCACGACGGGCTTCCGGCTACGGCGGAGCACGTCCACGACCGCCTCGTCCACGTCCTGGGTGCCCACGGTGGCGTCCACCACGAAGAGCACGACGTCGGCCGCGGCGATCGCCAGCTCGGCCTGCTCGGCGATCTGCGCGGCCATGCCCTTCGCGTCCGGCGCCCAACCCCCGGTGTCGACCACCACGAACTCCCGGCCGTTCCAGTCCGCGTCGTAGCTCACCCGGTCGCGCGTGACGCCGGGCAGGTCCTGGACGACCGCCTCGCGACGGCCGAGAATCCGGTTCACCAGCATCGACTTGCCGACATTGGGCCGGCCGACGACGGCCACGACGGGCTTCAGCGGCTCGCCGTCGATGGTCTCGGTCATGGGGGTCCCCTCTGTCTCGCGTGCGACTGATCAGGCTACCGCACCCGCGCCTGCGTCCCTCGCGGGCCGGTGGCTGCCACACTGCTGCGTGATGGACACTTCCGAGACCGGCACCGTCGGCCGCACCCACTGGCTGAGCCGCGAACGACTGCGGGTCTACCCGCGGATCCTGCTCGTCATGTACGCCGTCGCCGCGCTCGGCTACGCGCTCGCCAACCTCGACCAGCTCCGCGCCACCGCCAACCCCCTCGGCTCGGACTTCATGGCCTTCTACACCGGCTCTGCGATGGCGCTCGCGGGGCAGGCGTCCCAGGTGTTCGACCTGGAGGCCTTCCTGCGGGCCCAGCGAACGCTCTTCCCCGGCTTCGAGGGGGTGGGCTACGGGTGGTTCTACCCGCCGACGTTCCTGCTGCTCGTGCTCCCCCTCGCGCTCCTCCCCTACCTGCTCTCCCTGCTGGTCTTCTCCGCCGGTGGCGTGGCCGCGTGGCTGGTCGCGCTGCGCAGGGCCATCGGACGGACGGGCGCCGGCTGGCTGATCGCCGCCTTCCCCGGTCTGTGGATCTGCCTGGTCCAGGGCCAGAATGGCCTGCTCACGGCTGCCCTCGCCGCCGGGTCCCTCCTGCTGCTGCGCCGCTCGCCGACCCTCTCCGGCGTCCTGCTCGGGCTGCTGGCGATCAAGCCGCACCTCGCCGTCCTGTTCGCGGTGGCGCTGCTCGCCGCCCGTGCCTGGCGGACGCTGTGGGTGGCCGCCGCCACCGCCGTGGCCTTCCTGGGCGCCAGTCTGGTCGTCCTCGGCCGCCAGACGTTCACCGCCTGGCTGGACAGCCTCCAAGTCGCCCGGATCGCCACCGAGGAAGGCCTCCTGCCCTGGAGCAAGATGCCATCCCCGTTCGCGATGCTGCGACTGGTCGGCGTCCCGGTGCCTTGGGCGTATGTCGGGCATGGAGTGGTCGCCGTGGCAGCCGGGATCGCGGTGTGGCTGGTCTGGCGGCGGACGGACTCGCTCGCGCTCCGCGGCGCGGCGCTGATGGCTGCCACCTTCCTCGCCAACCCGTACGCCTTCGACTACGACCTCGCCTGGCTGGCGTTCCCGATCGCCTGGCTCGCCGGCTACGGGCTCGAGCACGGCTGGCGGCGCGGCGACCGTGAAGTACTGGTCGCGGCCTGGATCCTGCCCGCGGTCTCGACCGCGCTGGCCTCGGTCACCCACGTGCTCGTGGCGCCCCTCGTGCTGGGCGCGCTGGTGTGGGTCGCGCTGCGGCGGGTGTGGTCACCGGCGGGCCCCTCGGGACGCTTCGCGGGTCCTGAGGGGCGATGCTGAGCGTGGCAAGCCGCCGTCTCGAAGGGCGTTCGTCGCGAAACTCCTCAGGGGGACGGCTTTGGGGCGGGTGCGGGGATCCCGGCGTTCGCCGGGATGACGGTGGGTGTGGCTGGTGCCTGCGGGGGGTCTCGACAGGCTCGACCAGCGGTTCGGGCTGGCCAGCGGTACGGCGAGCTAGGCCCGCTGCGCCACCAGGTCGAGGACGGCCTGGACGGTCTCTTCCAGGGTGAGGTACGTGCCGTCCAGGTGGGTGACGCCGTCCGCGGCGGTGGTGAAGTTCACCAGCTTCGAGTCGTCGGAGTCGCGGCGCAGGACCTGGTCGGCGAGCTGGTCGGCGTCCAGCACCCCGCCCAGTTCGGCGTGCCGGCGGGCCATCCGGATCTCCGGGTCGGCGGTGAGCAGCAGGCGCACGTCGGCGTCCGGGGCCACCACGGTGGTGATGTCGCGGCCCTCGGCGACGATCCCCGCCGGGGCGGAGTCGATGATCGCCCGCTGCCGCGACACCAGGTTCTCCCGGCACTCGGCCACGGTCGACACCGCGCTCACCTTCGCCGACACCTCCGGCTCGCGGATCGCCGTGGTGACGTCGCGGCCGTTCACCCGCACCCAGGGGTCGTCCGGATCGGTGCTGATCTCCAGGTCCGCATCCCGGGTGGCCGCGATCACGCCCGCGACGTCGGTGGGCTCGACGCCGGCGTCCAGGAACGCGCAGGTCACGGCCCGGTACATGGCCCCGGTGTCGAGGTAGGCCAGGCCCAGCGCCTTCGCCACCCCTCTCGCCGCACTCGACTTGCCGGACCCGCTCGGCCCGTCGATGGCGATCACCAGACGATCGGCTGACATGTTCCTCCTCGTCACAGCTGCGGCTCGCGGTCGCGGACGGTCCAGCCGGCACCGCTCATCGCTTCGGCCAGCTCGGCGGATCGTTCGGGCGCCACCTGCACCGACAGGTAGCCGACCTCGCGTTCGAGGTCGTGGTCGATGGACAGGTCCTCGACGTTGACGCCGGCCGCCTCGATGTCCCGGAACAGCCTCGCGAGGGCGCCCGGTGCGTCGGGGATCTCCACCACGACGTGCGCATAGCTGGTCGCGGTCAGACCGTGCTTGCCGGGCAGGGCGCTCGTCCCCGTCCGCCCCCGCTCCAGCACCTCGGCGAGATCGCCGGCGTCGAGCGCGTCGATCATCGCGGCGAGGTCGGCCTGGATCGCCACCAGCTCGGAGCGGACGGCGACCGCGTTCGCGCCGATGATCTGCTGCCACAGGACGGGATCCGAGCCGGCGATCCGGGTCACGTCCCGCAGTCCCTGGCCGGCCAGCCGCAGGTGCTCCGCCGGCACGCTGGTGAGCCGGCCGGCCACCAGCACCGAGGCCAGGTGCGGCAGGTGGGACACCTGGGCCACCGCCTCGTCGTGGTGCGCCGCACCCATCGTCACCCGCCGGGCGCCACACAGCCGGGCGACCTCCTGCACGTCCAGCACCGCGTGGGCCGCGGACGTGTCGTGCGGCGTGACCACCCACGTGCGGTCGACGAACAGGTCGGCGTGCGCGGTCAGCGGACCGACGTGCTGCGAGCCCGCCATCGGGTGCGAGCCCACGTAGCGGGACAGGTCGGCGTCCGTGCGGCGCAACGCGGCCAGCACCGTGCCCTTCACCGAGCCGACATCGGTCACCGTGGCGTGCGGGTAGGTGGCGAGCGACTTCGCGATCACCTTCGGCAGTGCCTCCGGCGGCACCGCCACCACCACGAGCCGGACTTGTTCGGGGATCGGCGGTTCAGTCGTGCCGGCACCGCGGGACGCGGCCACACGGGCGTGGCTGGACACCTTGTCCTGCAGGTGGACGGTGATCCCGGCCCGGGTGAGCGCGTGCGCCACCGATGCGCCGACCAGTCCCGTGCCGATGACCAGCGCCGGACTGAGTTCGCGGTCGCTCATGCGGGGTCCCCACGGAGTTGTTCGGGGGCGCGCAGCGGAGGAGAAGAACTCCGTGGGGTGTTCACTGGCCGCCCTTCTGCACGAACGAGCGGACGTACTCCTCCGCGTCGGCCTCGAGCACGGCGTCGATCTGGTCGAGGATGGCGTCATAGTCGACGGAGCGCTGCCCGGACGGGGCGGCCTCGGCCACCTCTTCGACGCGCTGGGGCGTCCGTTCCCGCTGCACCCGCTCGGCCACCGGTCCTCCTGATCTGTTCAAGCGCCGACAGCCTACCCATCGCTGAGGCCCTCTCCCGCGCTATCCCGGCGAGCTTGCCTCCACAACGCCATCCCGGCGCACCGGGAGTCCGAGAGGATCTGCGTTGTCGACGGCCCAAAGGAGGGATACCGGCCCTGAATCACTATCGAGACTGCAGATCCTCCCCGCCACCCTTCGTGACGCTCGCTGGCGCTCGCTCCTCAGGGAGCGAGAAGAGGGATGCTCGTCCTCAGCCCTGATCCACCGAAGTCGTTGGTGTCGAGCTTGTCGAGCCCCCCGCCTATCGGTCCCTGAGGAGGTCGCTCTGCGACCGTCACGAAGGGGCGTCGCGACGTCCCGGGTGGCCAGCCCTTCGTGACGCTCGCTGGCGCTCGCTCCTCAGGGAGCGGGGGGAGGGCTCAGGGGGCGCTTCGGGGGCGGCTGCGCAGCTCGGGGGATGACCTCTCCAGGAGGGCGGCCACGGCCGCGGCGTCGACGAGGTCGCCGACCTCGGCTCGGGTGTGGGCGGCGGGTTCGGCGAGGTCCAGACGGCGCTGGACTCCGTCCGCGCCCGTGACGACCATCCAGTCCCACGACGCAGCGGTGACGCGCGCGGCGGCCAGGGCGACCACGCGGCCGCGCGTCCAGGCGCGGGTGTCCTCAGGCGGCTCGATGCCGGCCCGATCGACGTCGGCCGGGGCGACCACCGGCCGCAGGCGTCCCGCGGCGGTCAGGGCATCGAAGGGACCCGGACGGTCCAGCCTCGCCCACGCCAGGTCGAGCTGGGCCAGGCGCGGACTCGTCCAGTCCAGGCCGTGGCGGGTGGCGTAGGCGTCCAGCAACTGCCGCTTGGCCACCCAGTCGAGCCGGTCGGCACAGCGGGACGGGTCCGCCCGAAGGTCGGACAGGGCCTCACCCCACGCCTGCACCACGTCCGTCTCATAGGCTTGCGGACGCCGGACGGCGTCCGCTGAAACGGCCTCCCACAAGGCATCCTGCAGGTCCAGCGTGGACCAGCGGCGGCCATCGGCGAGGACGAGCCGAACGCGCAGATCGGGGTCATGGCTGGCGTCGTGGAACGCTTTCACCGGATCGGCGAGCTGGAGTTCCGGCAACGCGCCGGCGACCAGCGCGGTGAGGAAGGCCGAGAGGGTGCCGGCCTTCAGCCAGGTGGTGAACGGGCTGCGGTTCGCGTCCCCGGTGATCACGTGCAGGCGGCGATAGCGGGACGGCGGGGCGTGCGGCTCGTCCCTGGTGTTCACCACCGGGCGGCGGCGGGTCGTCTGGATGCCCTCGCGCTCCTCGAAGAAGTCCGCGCGCTGGCTGAGCTGGAACCCCGGACGCTCGCCGTGCTGACCGATCCCCACCCGGCCGGCACCGACCAGCACCGTCCGCGACACCAGGAACGCCGGCAGCGCGGACGCGATCGTGGCCCACGGGAGGGAACGCGGCAGCAGGTGGTTCTCGTGGCAGCCGTAGGAGGCGCCGTGGGAGTCGGTGTTGTTCTTGTAGATGCCGATCCCGACACCCAGCCGGTCGGACGCGGCGCGGGCGGCAGCCACCACCGCGGCGTCGCCGGCGAGGTCGTAGGCCACCGCGTCGCGTGCGGTGGTCACCTCCGGCCCGGAGTACTCCGGGTGGGCGTGGTCGACGTAGAGCCGGGCACCGTTGGCGAGGACGCGGTTGTGGGCGTCCTCGATCGGGATCGGGTCCACCCAGTCCAGGGTCGTGCCGGTGGCCGTGCCGGGATAGGCGGCCACCACGGCTGCGCTGAGCACGGCGGGGTCGAGTTCTGGTGCATCGGGGGCGAGGATGCCGTACTCGGTTTCGATGCCGAGGATGCGCGCGGTCACGGGCGGCCCTTCGTGACGCCGACGGGTTCGTACCCCACCCGTCCGCTCCTCAGGGACCGGGAGGGAGCGCGCGGGAACCGACCAGGGTGCGCAGGAAGACGATCCGCTCACCCTTGCGGCCGGAGATGCGGGCCCAGTCGTCGGGATTGGTGGTGTTCGGGAGCTCCTCGTTCTCGCTGATCTCGGCGGCGCAGGCGGCGAGCACGTGCTCGAGGCGCACGCCGCGTTCGCCGCCCTCGATCAGCTCCTTGATCGCGGCCTTCTTCGCCCGGCCGACCACGCCGGCGAGCATCGCGCCGGAGACGAAGTCGGCCACGTACAGCACCTCCCGGTCGCCGCCGGCGTAGGTGACCTCGAGGAAGCGGTTCGGGTCGTCCCGCGCGTACAGCCGCTCGACGATCGCGTCGACCAGGCTCACCCGGAACGCCTCCGGGTCGGCGCCGCCGGGGTTCAGCGGAGTCTCCGCGGTCAGGTAGCGGGCCAGGATCTCGGCGGCGGCCACCCGGTCGGGACGGTCGAGCTTGATCTTCACGTCCAGCCGTCCCGGACGCAGGATCGCTGGGTCGATCAGGTCCTCGCGGTTGGTGGCCCCGATCACGATCACGTTGGCGAGTCCCTCGACGCCGTCGATTTCGCTGAGCAGCTGCGGCACGATCGTGGCCTCGACGTCGGAGGAGACCCCGCTGCCGCGGGTGCGGAACAGCGCGTCCATCTCGTCGAAGAACACGATCACCGGGCGGCCCGAGCTGGCGTGCTCCTTCGCCCGGGTGAAGATGGCCCGGATCTGGCGCTCGGTCTCCCCCACGTACTTGTCCAGCAGTTCCGGACCCTTGATGTTGAGGAAGTGGCTGCCGGCCGAGTTCGCCACCGCCTTGGCGATCATCGTCTTGCCGCAGCCCGGCGGCCCGTAGAGCAGCACGCCCTTGGGCGGGCGCAGCCCGAACTCCGCGAACAGTCCGCGGTGCCGGAACGGCAGCTCGACGGCGTCCCGGATCGCTTCGATCTGGGTGCCCAGGCCACCGATGTCGGCGTAGCTGACGTCCGGCACCTCCTCCAGCGTGAGGTCGGCGACCTCGCTGCGCGGCACCACAGCGAGGGCCAGCAGCGCCCGCCGGTCGGCCAGCAGCGAGCTGCCCGGACGCAGCGCCTCCGCGTCGAGCCCCTCGGCCGCCAGGAGCACCAACTCGTCCCCCGAGGCACCGGTGGCGAGCAGCCGCCCGTCCGCCAGCACCTCGACCAGCCGGACGGTCTCCCCCGCCGGCAGGTCGGCAACCACGGCGACGACCAGCATCGCCTCGTTGAGCAGCACCCGGACGCCGACCGCCAGCGCCGCCGACTCGACCGCCGGACTGACCGCGCAGCGCAACAGCCGGCCACCGGTGGCCACGTCCACGGTCTCGTCGTCCACGGCCACCACATGGCCGAAGGAGTTCGGCGGTGTGGCCAGGCCGTCCAGTTCCTCGCGCATCGCCACCAGGGCATCGCGCGCCTCGGCCAGCGTGGCGTTGAGCTTCTCGTTGGTGGCGGCGAGGGTGCGCGCGTCGGACCGGGCGTCCGCGAGCCGCCGCTCGGCCAGGTCGAGGGCTCGCGCCCTCGCGTCCAGCAGCTGGTTCGCCTCGGCGAGCTGGCGGGCCAGTTCGGCCGGCTCAGGCATCGGTGCCGCCGGAGTCGACCCAGGCAGGGCGGGGGCCGGAGTAGTCGGGACCGTAGGCACCCGGCGCGGGCCGGCGCCGCCGCAGCGGGGCCGTCACCCCAGGGGCCAGCCTGCGGGTGAACACCAGGAAACCGGTGTGGCCGCTGGTGCCGTGGCCGGGCCGGATCGCCAGCCCCTCGGCGTGCCACTCCCTCGCGGAGTACTCCCGCGCGTCCGGCTCGGTGAAGCCGCCGTGCACCCGCAGCGTGTCCATGGTGCGGCCCAGCTGGGTGGTGGTCGCCACGTAGCAGCAGAGCAGCCCGCCGGGCTGCAGCACGCCGGCGACGGCGTCGATGCACTCCCACGGGGCGAGCATGTCGAGCACCGCCCGGTCCACCGGCTCGGGACCCAGGTCGGTCGCCAGATCCCCGATCCGCAGTTCCCACGCCGGATGCTCGGCGCCGAAGAAGGTGGCGACGTTGCGCCTCGCGACCTCGGCGAACTCCGGACGTCGCTCGTAGGAGTACACCCGTCCGGTGCTGCCCACGGCCCGCAACAGGAAGATGCTCAGCGCACCCGAGCCGGCACCCGCCTCCAGCACGCGGGCGCCCGGGAAGATGTCGGTCTGGACGAGGATGTGCGCCGCGTCCTTCGGATACACCACGGTCGCCCCGCGGGGCATGGTCACCGTGAACTCCTCCAGCAACGGCCGGAACGCCAGGTAGGCGACGCCGCCGGCGGACTGGACGACGCTGCCCTCCGGCCGCCCGATCAGGTCGTCGTGGCTGATCCCGCCCTTGGTGGTGTGGAACACCCCGCCGGCCGCCAGCAGGACGGAGTGGCGCCGTCCCTTCGGGTCGCTGAGGGTGATCCGCTCCCCCGCCCGGAGGACGCCGGTGCGGACGCCGCTGAGCTCGTGACCGGCTCGTTCCGGAATGGTCTCAGCCACGGATGAACCCCCACATTCCGAGAACCTGACCGCTGCCGAACGGCTCGCCGATCAGGTTGACGCCCTTGCCCAGGAACAGGATGCCGTCCGTCTGCGAGATCGGCAGCACCGTGGCGTCGGCGACGGCCTGCTGCTGCAGCTCGGTGAGGGCGGCCGTGCGGGCGTTGCCGGTCGTGGTGCGCGCCCTGGTCTGCAACAGCTCAAGCTTCTCCCGGCTGCCGGGCAGCGGGTGGCCGACGTAGCGCTGCAGCCAGCCGGTGGCGTTGTTCACCCACGCTGGCGCGTCGGTCAGCCAGAGGTCGGCCGTCCCGCCGGTGACCAGCCGGACGCTGACCCCACCGAGCCCCTCGATCCGGTCACGGACGAGCCTGGCCAGGTCGCCGTGCCCCGGTGCGGTCGGCCGGTAGCCGAGCGTGAGGTTGATCCGGGCACCGTCCAGCTTCGGCAGCTTCGGCCGGCCACCCAGCGCGAACGACTCCGCATGACCGGCGACCCCGACCGGGATGATCGAGTCGAGGGTGCGATCCGGCTGCAGGGCCTTCGCCACGCCGTCCCGCAGCTCGCCGTTGCTGCGCAGCTTCGACGCCTCGTTCCAGACCAGCCGCGTGACCCGGGAGCCGGGGAGCGCGTAGCGGCTGAACCCGCTGGCCGTCGCCTTGTCGGAACTGCCGGCGATCTCGTCCGTCACCCGCTGCAACGCAGCCGAGTCGAGGCTGCGCCAGACCGCCTCCACCGTGCCCTCCGCGATCGCCGTCTCGGCGGCGACCGAGTCGGCCAGGACCTCCAGTCGCAGCTCCTCCAGCAGTCCGGCCTTCGGGCCGACGTACTTCTCGAACTTGCGGAAGGTGACCTGTTCGTCGGTGATCGTGCGCACCTCGTACGGGCCCGAGCCCACCGGCAGGGTCGCCAGCGGTAGCGGCTGGTCGGGATCGAAGGCTTCCGAGTCGACGATCGAGCACGCCTGGCCGGCGAGGGCGTAGCCGAACTGGTTGTCGGGCCACGACAGCTCGAAGCGGACGGTGGTCGCGTCCGGCGTCTCGATCTGCTCCAGTGCCGACAGCAGCCCGGTCGAGGTGCCGGCCGCGTCGATGCGCAGCGCCCGCTGGATGCTGAACTTCACGTCGGCGGAGTCGAGGACATGGCCGTTGTGGAAGAACAGGTTGTTCGGCAGCGTGCACTCGTAGACGAGCTTGGACGTGAACAGGCAGTCGGTGGCGGCGTCGGGCTTCAGTTCGCCGGTGCTGGGCAGCACCATCATCAACCGCTGGTAGGTGCTGGTGACGACGAGGGAGTCGGTGTCGCCGGTGGCGATCGCGGGATCGGCGGTCGCCACGGCACCGGTGGTGGCGACGGTGAACAACCGCGGCGTGGCCGACGGGGACGGGCTCAGCGTGGGCTGGACGAACGGCGTGCAGGCTGCGAGCAGGACCGCTGCCGCGGCGAGCATCGTTGCCAGTCTGGATCTGGCGCGGCGGGGGTGCGGGTCAGCGCGCATTGAAGTACTTGGCCTCCTGGTGGTGCACGACGATCGCGTCG
>DAINOM010000124.1:0-10400 GCA_036735445.1 Propionicimonas sp. | reverse complement strand
CAGAAGCACTTCATCGCCACCATGACCATGTCGGGGCTGAAGGGATGAGCGGCCGCGTGCTGGTGGCCGGCGACGCCAACCTCGACCTGGTGCTGCGGGGCGACGTGCGCCCGCGGTTCGGCCAGGCCGAGCAGTTCCTCACGAACGCCGAACTGGTGCTGGGATCGAGCGCGGGCATCTGCGCGGCCGGGCTGGCGCGGCTGGGGATGGACGTGGGCCTGGTGGCGCGCGTCGGTGACGACTTCTTCGGCACCCACACCCGAGGACTGCTGGCCGCTGCCGGCGTGGATGTCGCCGAACTGCGGACGATGGCCGGGCCGACCGGCCTGTCGGTGATCCTGTCCGGGGCCGAGGACCGCTCGATCCTCACCCTCCCCGGTGCGATGGCGACGCTGACCGTGGCGGACGTGCGCGACGCGGTGGCGCGGACGGGTGCGACCCACCTGCACGTCGCGTCGTTCTTCCTGATCCCCGACTTCGCCCGGTCGCTGCCCGGACTGCTCGCCGACCTCCGGCGGGACGGCGTGACCACCAGCCTCGACCCGAACTGGGACCCCGCGGAACGCTGGGCCGGTGTCGCCGAGTGCCTGCCGCACCTCGACATCCTGCTGCCGAACGCCGCCGAGGCCGCCGAACTGGCCGCGGCGATCCAGGGACGGCGAGCACCCGACCCGGTGGCGGCCGCCCGGGTGCTCGCCCTGTCCGGCCCGACCGTCGTGGTGAAGGACGGCGCCGCCGGCGGTTTCGTCGTTGCCGGGGAGCAGCTGGTGCGGGCGCCCGGGCTGCCCGTCGAGGTGGTGGACACCACGGGTGCGGGCGACAGCTTCGACGCCGGCTTCCTCGCCGCCCGGCTCGACGGCGCCGACCTCGCCGAGAGCCTGGCCTGGGCGACCGCGGCCGGCTCGCTGTCGACGACCGGCGCCGGCGGCACCGGCCGACAGGCCGACCGCGACCGGCTGCTCGCCGCGCTGGGTCGATGACGATCACCTGCCTGGGGCTCGCGCCGGCCCTCGATGTCACCTACGGGGTGGCCTCGGTGGCGGTCGGCCGGATCCACCGCCCGGACTGGGTGCTCGAACTGGCCGGTGGCAAGGCGATCAACGTCGCCCGGGCGCTGCGGACCCTGGGCGGCGAGGTCCGGGTGGTCGCGCCGCTGGGCGGCCCCAACGGCCTCGCCGTCGAGCACTCGCTGGCAGCGGAGGGGATCGCCGCGACGGTCGTCCGTACCACCGGGAACACCCGGCGCTGCGTCACCGCGATGGACGCGTCCACCGGCACGGCCACCGAGTTCTACGAGCCGGCGCCCGCGCTGGACGCCGCCGCACTCTCGGGGGTGCTCGACGCGGTGGCCGCGCTGCCGGACGGATGGCTGGCGGTCTCCGGCTCGATGCCCGGCGAGCTCGTCAACGCCGTCGCGGACGCGGTGGCCGGGGCGGCGGCGCGCGGCATCCGGATCGCAGCAGACGTGCAGGGCACGGCCCTGCGAGAGGTGCTCGCCCGGGCGCGTCCGGCCGTCGTGAAAGTGAATCGGTCCGAAGCGGCCGACCTGTTCGGGCCGGGTGACGCCGCGGGGCTCGCCCGGCGGCTGCGGGACGCCGGGGCGGAGGTCGCGGTGGTCACGGACGGGGCGGCCGGTGCGGTCGCGGTCTCGGACTCGGGGACCTGGCTCGCCCGTCCGGGGGAACGTGGACGCTACGCCGTCGGCTCGGGCGACTCCTTCCTGGCCGGCCTGCTGCTCGGCGTCACCCGCGGCGACGACCTGCCGTCGGCACTGGGCCTGGCGACCGCAGCCGCGTCCGCGAACACCCGCGCGCCCGGCGCGGCCCGGTTCACGCCGTCCGACGTGGACGAGGCCCTCTCAGGCGCTCTCGTGGAGCAGGCTGCTCACCTGTGACCGGGACGTCGAACTGCCCTCCCGGTCGAACGGGGATGCGAACACCAGCGCGGCCGCGCCCCGGGCCCAGGTGTCCTCACCCCAGTCCCTGACCACGATCCGCAGGTCACGCCGGTGGCGCGGCAGGTGGGCGCGCAGCGCCGGGGAGAAGCCGGGCTCCCAGAAGCTCCAGACGTCCACGCCCTCGCCGGAGATGACCAGCAGCGACGGGTCCACCACGTGCACGAGCGAGGCCAGGGTGCCGCCCAGTTGCGCACCGGCCCAGCGGAACAGCTCGAGGGCCTGTTCGTCGCCGGACGCCGCCGCGGCGTTCAGCTGGTCCTTCGTGCCCCCGTCCGGGATGATCCCGGCGGCGATGGCGCGTGCGGTGAGTGCGTCGTCCGCGATGAGGGTCTCCAGGCAGCCGCGGAGGCCGCAGACGCACGGCGGGCCGTCCGGGTCGACCAGGACGTGCCCGAGCTCGCCGGCGCCGCCGTGGGCGCCCCGGTAGATCCGGGTGCCCATCGTGAAGGCGCAGCCGATGCCGATGCCGATCGTGACCAGCGCGAAGTCCTCGGCGAGGCTTTCGTCGTACAGGCGCGCGGCGATGGCGAGGGCGTTCACGTCGTTCTCCACGAAGACCGGCAGCCCGGTGGCGTGGCCGAGCATCGCCGGCAGGGGGACGCGGTGCCACCCGAGCACGGCACTGGTGACCAGGCCGTCACCGTTGTCCAGCGAGCCCGGGAGGGCGAGTCCGATGCCCAGCAGGTCGCCGGAACCCGTCCGCACCTCGTCCCCGACGATCTGGACGATGCGCTCGAGCGCGTCGGGTGCGGCCGTGTTCAGGTTCACGCTCGTGGACGGGTCGGCGTTGCCGGCCAGGTCCACGCGGGAGAACGCAAGGTGGTTGGGCGTGATCTTCACCCCCAGCGCGCGGCGCCGGTCGGTGGTGAGGTCGAGGAGGATCGCCGGGCGGCCACCGTCGGACGGGGCCGTGCCGACCTCGGTGAGGATGCCCGACTCGAGCAGTGTCCTCGTGGCCTGGGTGACCCGCGCGGGGGAGACCTTCAACAGGCGGGCCGCGTCGGCGCGGGACAACGGACCGCGTGCCCCGATCAGCCCGATCAGCGCCGCGGAGAGATCCCCCACCCTCTTCTCGGCCACGATGCCCCTTTCTTGCGTATGAAACATAGCCCGGAACGGCCCTGCGCCAGCTCTTGACAGCCCGGTTCCCTCGGTTTATTTTGGACTAAATAAAGTTCCGAAGCAACGCCGGACGGCGACAGGATCGATGAGGATTCAGGCATGACGAAGCGCAACCACGCCGCGTGGGCCGCCTTGTTCCTCGCGCCGAGCGCGATTCCCCTGGTGCTGTTCACCCTCGTCCCGATGGTGTCGTCGGTGCGGATCAGCCTCCTGTCCTGGAACCTGATCTCGGAGCCGCGGTTCGCCGGCCTGGCCAACTACGCGAAGCTGCTCACCGCGCCGGCGACGGCGACGGTCTTCGGCAACACCGTGGGTTACGTGGCCGGCTACCTGCCACTGGTGTACGTCGGCGGGCTGCTGCTCGCCCTCGCGCTGAACACGCGGATCCCGGCACGGGGGTTCTTCCGGGCGCTCTACTTCCTGCCGGTGATCACGAGCTGGGTGGTGGTCGCGCTGGTCTGGAAGTGGCTGCTGAACCCCGGCAACGGCCTGGTCAACACGGTCCTCGGCACGCTCGGCCTGCCCCAGCCGGGCTGGTGGACGGACCCCCAGTGGGCGCTGGCCTCGGTGATCATCGCCTCGGCCTGGAAGGACCTGGGCTTCGTGATGGTGATCCTGCTCGCCGGGCTGCAGTCGATCCCGTCCGACCTGTACGAGGCGGCCCGGATCGACGGCGCGTCGGCCTGGCGGACCTTCTGGAACGTCACGCTGCCGCTGCTCACCCCGTCCACGTTCTTCGTGGTGGTGATCTCGCTGATCAACGGGTTCCAGGTCTTCGACCAGGTGTACGTGATGACCGGGGGCGGGCCACAGCGGGCATCCCAGGTCGTCGTCGGCGAGGTCTACGACCTCACGTTCCGGTACGGCCGCGCGGGCGAGGCCGCGGCCCTGTCGTGGCTGCTGTTCGCGGTGATCCTCGCGGTCACCGTCATCCAGATGTGGGGCCAGCGGCGGTGGGTGCACCATGACTAGGTCCCGGCGGTACGCGCTGCTGCTGGTCGTCGCGGTCGGCGCCGTGGCGATGATGTTCCCGTTCCTGTGGACGGTGGTCACCTCGATCACCCCGGACGGGTCCCTGGCCGACGGTCCCACGCTCTTCGTCCAGGACCCGACGCTGGACGCCTACCGACGGCTGTTCGACACGCTGCCGATGTTCCGGATCATCGCGAACTCCGTGCTCGTCGCGGTCGCCTGCACGGCCCTGCAGCTGCTCACCGGCTCGATGGCCGGCTACGCGTTCGCCCGGCTGGAGTTCCGGGGCAAGGGGGTCGTGTTCGCCGGCTACCTGGCCACCCTGATGGTTCCGCTGCAGGTGCTGGTCGTGCCGCTGTTCATCCAGTTCCGGGACTGGAACCTGCACGACACGATGTTCGCGCTGATCGCGCCCGCGGCGGCGTCCGCCTTCGGGGTGTTCCTGCTGCGGCAGGCGATCGAGGCGGTGCCGCGGGAGTTCGACGAGGCCGCGACGCTCGACGGGGCCGGGCACCTGCGGATCTTCGCGCTGGTCGTGCTGCCCCTGATCCGGCCCGCGCTCGCCACGACCGGGATCCTCGCGTTCATGGCGAGCTGGAACAGCTTCCTGTGGCCGCTGGTCGTGATCCGGTCGCCGGAGTTCCAGACCCTCCCGCTCGGCCTCGCCACGCTGCAGGGCCAGTTCACGACGCGGTGGGACGTGGTCATGGCCGGCTCGGTGGTCTCGATCGTCCCGATCGCGCTGGTCTACCTGTTCGCCCAGCGCCATGTCATCGCCGGTGTGTCCCACACCGGGTTGAAGTAACCATCACAGAAAGGGGCGTGCCATGCTCGCTCGTTCGATCCGGCTGGTGGCGGCGGCCGCCGCCGGCCTGCTGGCCCTCACCGCGTGCGCGCAGGGGTCGGCGACCAGGCCCTCCGAACCGGCGGGCAGCGCGTCCGGCCCGGTGACGATCACCTACATGAACTTCGGCGCCAACGGCGGGCATGAGCAGGACCTCGCCGCCATCGCCGACGCCTTCACCGCGGCCAACCCGGACATCAAGGTCTCGATCGAGACCGTGCCCTACGCCGACTACTTCACGAAGCTGCAGACGGCGGTCGCAGGCGGCACCGCCGCGGACGCCTTCGAGCTGAACTACGAGAACTTCGTCACCTACGCCGCGAACGGCGCCCTGGCCGAACTCGGTGGCGTGGACGGGTCGGTGTACAAGGAGTCCCTGCTGACCGCCTTCGCCCGCGACGGCAAGCAGTACGGCCTGCCCGAGTCGTTCAGTGACGTCGTGCTGTTCTACAACGCCGACCTGTTCAAGGCCGCAGGGCTCGGCACGCCCACCGCCGACTGGACGTGGGCGGACGAGGCAGCCGCGGCGCAGAAGCTCACCGACAAGTCGAAGAAGGTCTGGGGCGACTACCAGCCGGTCAGCTTCCACGAGTTCTACAAGGCACTCGCCCAGACCGGCGGCTCCTTCCTGAACGCGGACGGCACCGCCACGGCGTTCAACTCCCCGGAGGGGATCAGGGCCGCGGAGTGGCTGGTGGGCAAGCAGGGAAAGGTGATGCCGACCGCCGCGGACGGCGCGGGCACGCCCGACTGGGACACCAAGCAGTTCAAGAACGGCAAGCTCGCGATGTGGCACTCCGGCATCTGGATGTTCGACGGGCTCAAGGACGTCCCCTTCGCCTGGGACATCGCCGTCGAGCCGGGTGACACCACCAAGGCGTCCGCGATGTTCGCCAACGCTGCCGTGGTGAACGCGAAGAGCGGGAAGGCCGCCGCGGCCCAGAAGTGGATCACGTTCCTCACCTCCTCCGACGAGATGGTCAGGACCCGCCTCGACTCGGCCTGGGAACTGCCGCCGATCGCCGAGGTGTCCAAGCTGTCCAGCTACCTCGACCGGGGCAAGCCGGCCAACCGCCAGGCTGTGTTCGACGCGCTGGACCACACGGTGCTCCCGCCGGTGATCACGTCGCAGCAGGAGATGCAGGACGCCGTCACCGACGAGCTGACTGCCGCGGCCGCCGGACGCAAGCCCGTCGCCAAGGCCGTGGCGGACGCCGCGGCCGCCGTCGACGCCCTGCTCAAGTAACCGACCCCCCTCAGCGCCGGCCGGGACCGCCCTGGTCGTCCCGGCCGGCGTGCCGTCAGGACCACACGATGAACAGAACCGACCGGGCGACCAGCCCGATCCACCGCCCGCTGGGTGCCGAGCACCCGTACGCCGCCTCGGCCGACCAGTTGGTGCCGCCGACCCCCCTGGCCGGGACCCCGCTCCGGATCGGCGCCGTCCGTCCGGGCAGCGACTCGATGGAGGTCGAGATCGCCTGGGCGAGCGGGGCGGGCGAGCGGCGGCCGATGCTGCCGGCCGGCGAGGCCGGTACCGAGGCGATCGCCCTGGCCGGCGGCGACGGGCACCTCGGCGCGGCCCAGGCCGCCGCGCTGGCCGTGTCCGGCGCCTGGACGTGCACGCTGCCCGCGCTCCCGGCCGAGCCGGGCCGCTACCGCTTCCACGCGGACGGGGAGGTGGTCACCGACTGGTTCCCGCTCGACCCGGCCGTCTGGCGGCCGGCCCCGGACGCGCTGGTCCGCGGGGGAGGGGAGCATCTGGTGCCGGGCAGCGTCGAACTGCTGGCGGGCGCCGGACCCGCGCTGCGGCTGAGGTTCGCCCTGCGGCTGGCGGCCGACGACCACGTCGTCGGCTTCGGGGAGCGGTTCGACGCGGTGGACCAGCGTGGCCGGCGTCCCGACTCGGTGGTGTTCGAGCAGTACAAGTCGCAGGGCGACACAGGTCGGACGTACCTGCCCATGCCCTTCGCTCATGTGATCGGCGCGGACGGCACGGCCTGGGGCTTCCACGTCCGCACCGCCCGCAGGGCGTGGTTCGACGTCGGCGCCACCGACCCCGAGCGGCTCGGGGTCGAGGTGGACCTCGGCAACGGGGCGCCCGGGGTCGACCTCGCCACCTACGCGGGCGCCCCGGCACAGGTCCTCGGCGCCTACCTCGACGAGGTGGGGCGTGCCGCGGAGCTGCCCGACTGGGTGCTCCGGCTGTGGGCGTCCGGCAACGAGTGGAACACCCAGCAGGCGGTCACCGGGCAGGTCGAACGCCACCTCGCCGAGGACGTCCCGGTCGGGGTGGTGGTGATCGAGGCATGGTCGGACGAGGAGGGCTTCGCCGTCTGGCGCGACGCCCGGTACCGGCCCCGGACGGACGGCAGTGTGCACGCCGCGGCCGACTTCGACTACCCGCCCGACGGCGCCTGGCCCGATCCGGCCGGGATGATCGAGGACCTGCATCGGTTGGGGATCAGGGTCGTCCTGTGGCAGATCCCGCTGCTCGGCTCGGGGGAGGACCTCGGGGCCGAGACCGCTGCCGAGGTGGCGCTGATGGCCGACCGCGGCTACGCCGTCCGGGAGGCCGACGGGAGCGCCTACCGCAACCGCGGCTGGTGGTTCCCCGACGCCCTGATGCCCGACTTCACGAACCCCGAGGCCCGCCGGTGGTGGCAGGACCGGCACCGCTGGCTGGTCCGCGACCTGGGCGTGGACGGCTTCAAGACCGACGGCGGCGAGCACGCCTGGGGACGGGACCTGCGCTACGCCGACGGCAGCCGCGGCGACGAGGGCAACAACCGCTACCCGGTCGGGTACGCCGCGGCGTTCTGCGAGCTGATGGCCCAGGAGGGCGCGGCGCCGGTGACCTTCTCGCGTGCCGGCTACACCGGCTCCCAGGCCCACGGCCTGCACTGGGCGGGCGACGAGAACTCCACCTGGGAGGCGTTCCGGCACTCCCTGAACGCCGGGATCACGGCCGCCGCCTGCGGCATCGTGTACTGGGGCTGGGACATCGCCGGCTTCTCCGGTCCGGTGCCGGATCCCGAGCTGTACCTGCGTGCGAGCGCGGCGTCCGCGTTCCTGCCGGTGATGCAGTACCACTCGGAGTTCAACCACCACCGCCGTCCGCTCCGTGACCGAACGCCGTGGAACGTCGCCGAGGTCCACGGCGACGACCGGGTCGTCCCGGTCTTCCGGGCGTACGCGCAGCTGCGGGAGCGGCTGCGGGGCTACCTCGCGGATGCGGCGCGGACCGCAGTGCGCACCGACCGTCCGCTGCTGCGGGGGCTCTTCTTCGACTGGCCGGGCGACGCCGGGACGTGGCGGCACCCCGGCGAGTTCCTGTGTGGTGACGACCTGCTCGTCCATCCGGTGACCGAGCCCGCCGCGGCCACCTGGACGACCTGGCTGCCCGAGGGCCGGTGGGTCGACGTGTGGTCGGGTGAGCGGCTGGCCGGCGGCGCCGAGGTCACCCGGGACGTGCCGCTGGAGATCGTGCCGGTGTACTGCCGTGCCGAGGCCTGGCCGGCGCTCGAGCCGGTGTTCCGGGGCTGACCATGGACACGTCCGCCTTCCTGGACGAGCTGGTTGCGGGCTGCCGGGCGACCGACGGGGTGACCACGCTCGCGGTGTTCGGCTCGTCGTCCTCGGCCCACGCCGGCCGTCGCGACGAGTGGTCAGACCTGGACTTCGCGGTCTTCGCCACGCCGTCGCGTGCGGACGCGGTGGCGGCGGAGTGGCTGTTCCTGCCGCGGCGGGACGAGCTTGTCCTGACCGCGCGCGAGTACGACAGTGGCGGCGCCGCGCTGTACGCGGACGGCACCGTGCTGGAGTTCGGCGCCGGGCATCCCTGGGACGTGAGCGACCCGACGTGTGAGGTGCTGCTGGGCGGGGCGGACCTGCGCCGGGTGGCGCCGCCGCCCCCGCCGTCGCCGGAGAACGCCGTCCGGCTGTTCCTGGTGAAGCTCCTGATCGGCATGGGCCGCGTGCGGCGCGGCGAGGTGCTCGCGGGCGGCGCGCACATCCGGTGTCACGCGCTGGGTGCGCTCGCTGCCGCGGTCCGCGGCCGGCTCACGCCCGCGGCGTCCGACGAGTCGAACCCGTTCGACGCCCTGCGCCGCTTCGAGCTCGCCTGTCCCGAGCTGGGCGCGAGGCTTGCCGCGGCGGTGGAACTCCCCGCGGAGTCGGCCGGCCTCGCCCTGTACCGCTTCGCCCGCGCCGAACTGGAGCCCGGCTGGGCCGGCTTCCCGTCCCGAGCCGCCGACGTCGTCGCCCGGCGCCTCGGCTGGTAACCCCCGCCACCCCGGCGACGGGTTGGGTCGAATGCACGGCCCACCCCGACGTGCGCGACCCACTAGCAGTCGGCAGGACGACTCCGAAACTCCCCAGGCAACGAGCCCGGGCGGCAAGTCGTCGGAATTCGCAGATGCGAGGATTTCGGATCTTGACAACTGCAGCAACCGACCGGTTGGCCAGCGAAGCTATGGCGGCATATGCCACAGTAGTCGCAAATCGTACGAGCATCGGCGCGTTCAGCGATTACATACCCACTCCCCCGCGCCGGAAAGGAAGCGAAGCAATGAAGCGGATCCTGTCGTTCGCCGCATCGGTCCTCGTCGCTGTCGCCGCGGCGGTGACCGCGGCCCCGACGGCGGCAGAGGCGGCCGTCAATGACGCGGTTATCGTCAACTACACCTCGAATCAGGCCATCAAGATCTGCAAGAACTGGGGTAGCACTAGCTGCGCCACGGCTAGTCCCACTTGCTGGCTCAACCCTGGTGAAAACTCCAAGACCAAGTGCAAGTGGACGGACGCCGACGGCTACAACCTGACAGCAGGATGGCGAGGATGCGAGGTGCGGGGATACCCCACAAACTACTTCCCGGCCGGCACGTGTTTGAGTCTGGTGTCTTCAGGGCCGAAATGGGTGCAGGTCCACGGCGACCGAGGTAGGGAGAAGTTCGTCAAGGTGTGGTGGGTCGGCTGAGCTCGAGACCCTTATCGAGGCCGAGTGGGGCTCCCGGTGATCGGGAGCCCCACTGCGCTACCGCAGGTCGGTCGGGCTTTGCGGGGCGTGGCCGTGCTCCATCGCGTCCAGCATGTCCGGACGGATCCCCACGCCGGTCGCCAGCCGCGAGCGGGTCCGCCCGTAGACGAAGTAGATGACGAAGCCGATCGCGAGCCAGATCAGGAACCGCAGCCACGTCTCCACCGACAGGTTCAGCATCAGGTAGGCGCAGATCAGCGCGGACGCGATTGGCAGCCAGGGCGACAGCGGCACGGTGAAGGCCCGCTTCAGGTCCGGACGCTTCTTCCGCAGCATGACCACGCCGATCGAGACCAGCACGAAGGCCGAGAGCGTGCCGATGTTCACCATCTCGTCGAGCACGCCCGGAGGAACGAGGCCCGCGAACAGAGCCACGGCGACGGCGACGATGGCGGTGATCAGCCAGGGGGTGCGGTACTTCGGGTGCACCTTCGCCAGCCCCATCGGCAGCAGCGCGTCGCGGCACA
>DAINOM010000123.1:0-10416 GCA_036735445.1 Propionicimonas sp. | reverse complement strand
CGGCCGTAGCGGCCGCGGGCGGGGGCCTGCGGGCGGCTGCGGTGCGTCGTCCGGCCCTGGCCGAGCAGCGCGCGCAGGGGAGCGAGCGTGTCGTTGCCGAGTCGTCCGGCCCACACCAGCTCCCAGATCGCTGCGGACAGCTCGTCGTCCGTCACCCCCAACTGGGCGGCGAGCGGACGGAAGAAGTAGCCGCCCGCACCGATCGTCTCCAGGACGGCCGCACCGAGCCCGTCCGGCACCGGCTGCGGGTCCGCCAGCGTCAGCGGAGCGAGCTCCGCCGGGTGCAGGGACACCCAGCCGTCGGTACCGGCCAGGGCGCCGTGGCCCTGCCAGACCACCTCGCCGGACGACGTCAGTTCATCGAGCAGGCTGGGGTGGTAGTCCCGCACCCGGGCCGGCAGGATCAGTGACTCCAGCGCGCTCGCCGGAACGGGCACCCCGGCCAGTTGCTCCACCGCGCGGAGCACGCCGTCCACGCCACGCAGCTCACCGACGCCCTGCCAGGCCGGCAGGAAGCGCGCATAGTCGAGCGCGCCGACCGGCTCGACCGCCTCGCGGAGGGCGGCCAGCGACCGGCGGCGCAGCAGCCGCAGCACCTGCGCGTCGCAGAACTGGGGTTCGTCGGTGGCGCTCTGGGTGGGCGCCCTTCGTGACGCCGGCTCGTTCTGGGTCCTGAGGAGCTGTCGTGAGCTTGCGAACGACGGCGTCGCGAAGGGCGCCGGCTCCTCAGGGAGCGGTGGGGGAGCGGGGTCGTCGGGGAGAGGGTGGCTGGTGCCGGTATCGGTCCCTGAGGAGCGTGGTCCTGAGCTTGCGAAGGACCACGGGTCACGAAGGGCGGTGTCCTCCGACGGCGGCAGCCAGCCAGGTGGGCGCAGGTCGCCCTCGACGAGGCGGCCGGAGGCGACGAGCCGGCGCAGCACGTCCCGGGCGACGGAGCCGCCGATGCCGAGCCAGGTTGCGGCCTCTCCGGCGGTGAACACCGTGTGGCTACGGGCGTAGCGGGCGAGCAGGTCACCCAGAGGGTCGAGCACGGGCACCAGCAGGGCTTCGGGCACCCCGACCGGAAGGGCCACGCCCAGGGCGTCCCGCAGCCGGCCGGCGTCCTCGATCACCGCCCAGCGGGAGCCGTGTACCCCGGGCAGTTCGAGCACCCGCCGCTGCCGGACGAGTTCCGCCAGCCAGCCCACGGCGGCGTCCGGTTCCGCGCAGCGGGCCTGGACGGCCGCCGTGGTCAGTGGACCGATCTGGCGCAGCACGTCGCTGAGGTCGTCGGCGTCGCGGGCCCGGCGTCCGTCCATCAGGTGCTGCAGCTCCCGCTCGGTGCGGGTGAGGGCGTCCGGGTCGAGCAACTCGGCGAGGCTCAGCCCTTCGGTGGTGCCGAGCAGCTCGGCCAGCAGGGACGGGTCCAGCGACAGTGCGGCGGCCCGGCGCTCGGCGAGCGGTGAGTCGCCCTCGTACAGGAACTGGGCGACGTAGCCGAACATCAGCGACGACGCGAACGGCGAGGGGTGCGGCGTCTCGACCGCCACGGTGGCGATCGTCCGCGACCGGACACCACGCAGGAGTTCCACCAGCCCGGGCACGTCGAACACGTCGTTGACGCACTCCCGGACGGCCTCCAGCACGATCGGGAAGCTCGGGTACTGGCTCGCCACCTCCAGCAACTGGGACGCGCGCAGCCGCTGCTGCCACAACGCCTGCCGCCGGTCGGGACGCCGCTTGGGGAGCAGCAGCGCCCGTCCCGCACACTCGCGGAACCGGGACGCGAACAGCGCCGAGCCACCGATCTGCTCGGTGACGGCAGCGGCAACCTCGTCCGGGTCGGGGAAGATCAGCTCGAGCAGTTCGTCCATCGGCGAGGAGGGCCCTTCGTGACGCCGGCTCGTTCCTCGCCGGCTCCTCAGGGACCGTTGTTCGGGGGGCGTGCCTCGCGGGCTGCTCAGGGTCCGGTCGGCCACGGACGATCCCTGAGGAGCCTCGCGAGGAACGAGCGAGGCGTCACGAAGGGCCTCTGCACCGACCTCGGCCGTCTCGCCCGCGAGCCAGTCGGTGTCGGGCAGGCGGAAGACGAGGCCGTCGTCCGCGTGCATGGCCTGGACGTCGACGCCGTAGCGCTCGCGCAACCGGGCGGCGACGACCAGCGACCACGGGGCGTGCACCTGGGCGCCGAAGGGCGAGTGCACGACCACCCGCCAGTCGCCGATCTCGTCACGGAACCGCTCGACCACGATCTGCCGGTCGTGCGGCAGCCGTCCGATCGCCTCGGACTGCTCGGCCAGGTAGCCCAGCAGGTTGTCCGCGGCCCAGTCGTCGAGGCCCGAGGACTGCACGCGGGCGCGCGCCTTCGCCGGCGACAGCGCGGCGACCTCGCGCACGAACGCGCCGACCGCCGCGCCCAACTCGGCGGGCCGGCCGAGCGAGTCACCCTTCCAGAAGGGCAGCCGCGCGGGCGTGCCCGGTGCCGGGGTGACCAGGACCCGGTCGTGGGTGATGTCCTCGATCCGCCACGTGGAGGTGCCGAGCGCGAACACGTCCCCCACCCGCGACTCGTAGACCATCTCCTCGTCGAGTTCGCCGACCCGGCGTCCCTCGCCCTCGCCGGCGAGGAACACCCCGTACAGGCCCCGGTCGGGGATGGTCCCGCCGCTGGTCACGGCCAGCCGCTGCGCGCCGCGGCGTCCGGTGAGGGTGCCGGTGGTGCGGTCCCAGACCAGGCGGGGACGCAGTTCCGCGAACTCGTCGGACGGGTAGCGCCCGCTGAGCATGTCGAGCACGGACTCCAGCACGCCGCGGGTCAGTCCGGAGAACGGGGCGGCGCGGCGGACCAGCGCTTCGAGGTCGGTGACCGTCCAGTCGTCGAGCGCGACCATCGCCACGACCTGCTGGGCGAGCACGTCGAGCGGGTTGGCCGGAATGCGCAGTGCCTCGATCGCGCCGGCCCGCATCCGTTCGACGATCACCGCCGTCTGGACGAGGTCACCGCGGAACTTCGGGAACAGCACCCCGTGGGAGACCGCACCCACCTGGTGTCCGGCGCGGCCCACCCGCTGCAGCCCGGACGCGACCGACGGGGGCGCCTCCACCTGCACGACGAGATCGACCGCGCCCATGTCGATGCCCAGTTCGAGCGAGGACGTCGCGACGACGGCGGGCAGCCGCCCCGCCTTGAGATCCTCCTCGGTGAGCTGGCGCTGCTCGCGGCTGACCGAGCCGTGGTGTGCCCTCGCCAGCACCGGCGGCGCGCCGCGGGCGATCGCCGACTGCGCCATCACCTGCGCGGGGGCGCGGGTCGCACTGGTCCCTGGGGAGGCCCGTGCCCCGGTCACGGTCCCTGAGGAGGCCGGTGCCCCGATCACGGTCCCTGAGGAGGCCGGTGCCCCGATCACGGTCCCTGAGGAGGCCCGTGAGCTTGCGAACGGGCCGTCACGAAGGGTGCCCGCCCTTCGTGACGCCGGCTCCTCAGGGATCGTTGTGGGCGGTTCCTCGGGGACCGTGGTCTGCTCCAACCGCTCGACCCAGATCTCGTTCAGCCGGGCGGTGAGGCGCTCGGCGAGACGGCGGGAGTTGACGAAGACCAGCGTCGAGGAGTGCTCGGCGATCTGGTCGACGATTCGCTCCTCGACGTGCGGCCAGATCGAACTGCGCTCGGGATCGCCGGCGGCCGGTCCGGAGAGGTCCCCGGTGGGCTGGCCGATGGCGCCGAGGTCGGGGACCGGGACGACGACGTCCAGGCTCCACTTCTTCTCGCTGGGTGGGGCGACGATGGCGACGTCCCGTCCGCCGGCGAGGAAGCGGGCGACCTCCCCGACCGGCCGGACGGTGGCGGACAGGCCGATCCGCTGCGCGGGGCGGTCGAGCAGCGCGTCCAGGCGTTCCAGGCTGAGGGCCAGGTGCGCACCGCGTTTGGTGCCGGCGACGGCGTGCACCTCGTCGATGATCACGGTCTCCACGCTGCGGAGGGCGTCGCGGGCCGCCGAGGTGAGCAGCAGGAACAGCGACTCCGGGGTGGTGATCAGGATGTCCGCGGGCTCACGGGCGAAGGCGCGCCGCTCGTCCGCGGGGGTGTCGCCGGAGCGGACCGCCACCCGGACGTCCGGCCCGGGCAACCCGAGCCGCGCGGCAGCGTGGCCGATGCCGACCAGCGGCGAGCGGAGGTTCCGCTCCACGTCGACGGCGAGCGCCTTCAGCGGCGAGATGTACAGCACCCGGCAGCGTCGGGCCTTCTCGGGGACGGGCTCGGTGGCCAGCCGGTCGAGCGCCCACAGGAAGGCGGAGAGGGTCTTGCCGGAACCGGTCGGCGCGACGACGAGGGTGTGCCGACCGGAGGAGATCGCGTCCCACGCCCCTGCCTGTGCGGCGGTGGGCGCAGCGAAGTTGCTCCGGAACCACTCCCTGGTGGCCGGAGAGAACCGGTCCAGCACGTCCGCCGTCATCGTGGGACCACTCTGCCACGCGCCCCTGACATCCATCCCGGCCGGGTCTCGACCCTTCGGCGGGCGATAGGGAACCGGGCCCTTCGTGACGCTCGCTCCTCAGGGAGCGGGGGAGGCGGCTGGCTCCTCGGGTGTGCGGCGGTGGGGCGGGGTTACCCTGAACGAATGAGTGAGATCCGCTGGTTGGGCGAGCTGACCAGGCACGACCTCGGGGTCGCGGGCGGCAAGGGGGCGAACCTCGGCGAACTCGTCCGGGCGGGGTTCCCGGTGCCGGACGGGTTCGTGGTCACCACGGCTGCCTACACCCGGTTCGTCGCCGAGCACGGTGTGGCCGGGCTCACCGGCGGTGCGGACCTGCCCGCCGACCTGGCCCAGAGCATCCGCGACGCCTACTCGGCCCTCGGCGGCGGGGCGGTGGCCGTCCGCTCGTCGGCGACGGCCGAGGACCTCGAGGAGGCCAGTTTCGCCGGTCAGCAGGACACCTACCTCAACGTCGTCGGCGCCGATGCGCTGCTGGCCGCCGTCCGCGACTGCTGGGCGTCGCTGTGGTCCGGGCGTGCCGTCCGCTACCGCGCCGAGCGGGGCGTCGATCCCGAGGACCTCGCCCTGGCGGTGGTCGTGCAGCGACTGGTCCCCGCGGAGGCGGCCGGGGTCCTGTTCACCGCGAACCCGACCAACGGCCGCACCGAGGAGACCGTGATCACCGCCGCCTGGGGCCTGGGCGAGGCGGTCGTCTCCGGACTGGTCGACACCGACACGATCGTCGTCGACACCGGGACTGGCCGCGTCCTCAGCAGCCAGGTCGCCGACAAGGCCGTCCGGATCGACGCCCGTCCCGAGTTGTCAGAACCTCACCCGGCTGTGGCCGGCACAGATTCTGACAAGTCGGCAAGGGGGCGGACGGAGACGCGGGAGACCGATCAAGCCCTGCGCCACGCCGCGGTGCTCAGCGACGCGGACGCCCTGCGCCTGGCCGGGATCGGTTCCCGGATCGAGGAGCATTTCGGCAGCCCGCAGGACATCGAGTGGGTGCTGGCCGGCGGGGAGTTCAGCATCGTCCAGTCCCGTCCGATCACCGCGCTGCCCGACCGCATCGGGCCGGTGCCGGACGAGTGGCCGGTCCCGCAGAAGGGCCTGTACTTCCGGGCCAGCATCACCGAGCAGCTCCCCGACCCGCTCACGCCACTGTTCGCCGACCTGATGGCCACCGCCGTGCCGACCGGACTGAACCGCCTGCTCAGCGACATGTCGGGCGGCCACGAGTACGGCGATGTCGGCTTCCCCACCATCAATGGCTACGCCTTCTACCGCTACAGCTACGACGCCCTCGGCAAGATGCTGAAGACATCGCCGCAGTTGATCAGGCTGGTCGTCGGCGACCACGGCGTCTGGATCGAGGAGCGCTGGCGTCGCCGGCTGGCCGAGTACGCGGACGAGGTCGCGGCCGAGTCCACGCTCGACGCCGCGGCGACTCCCGCGTCCGACCTGCTCGACGCGATCGGCCGGCTGGTGGACGCGGTCGCGTACTACTACACCGCCGTCCAGACGATCATCCCGCTGGCGTCGATGGCCGAACTCCTCTGGACGGGCGTGTACGACCGGCTGCTGAAGCGGCCCGGCGACCCTTCGGCGGACACCTTCCTGCTGGGCTACGACTCCGAGCCGATCCGCGCGGAGAAGTCGCTGTACGACCTCGCCCGCTGGGCGCGGGAGCAGGGGCTCGCCGACGCGCTGGCCGATCCGGGCGTCGACGTGCTCGCCACCGACGTCCCTGCCGGGGTCGAGCCCGACCTCTGGGCGCAGTGGCACCAGCGCTTCGCCGCGCACCTGGCCGACCACGGGCACACGCTCTACAACCTGGACTTCGTCAACCCGGTGCCGGCGGACGACCCCGGTCCGGTACTGCAGGCGCTGCGGTTCAGCCTCGCCGAGGACGCCCCCGATCCGCACGCCCGGCAGGCGCGGGCCGCGGCGCGACGCGAGGAGGCGACCGGACGGCTGCTGGACCGTCTCGACCGCTGGCGGGCCGGGCAGGCGCGCGGGTTGCTCGGGTGGGCGCAGCACACCGGGCCGCTGCGGGAGGACGCGCTGGCCGGGATGGGCCTGTTCCTGCCGCCGGCCCGGCGGCTGCTGCGCGAGTTCGGCGGACGGCTGGTCGCCGCCGGCGCCCTGGCCGACCCGATGGACGCCTGCTGGCTCACGCTGGCGGAGGCGCGCGCGGCGGCGTCCGCCCTGGACGGGGGCGCGACCGTGCCGACCGGTCTCCGTGACCGGGTGGCGGACCGCAAGGAGGTCGCCCGCGGCCAGCGGCTGGCCACGCCGCCGCAGTACCTGCCGAAGAGCCGGGCGATGGACTCCTTCGAGTGGATGTACCCGGCCAGGGAGGGCGGCGCGAAGGGCGGTGTGCTCAGTGGGACGGCGGGCAGCGGCGGCGTGGTCACCGCGCGCGCCCGGGTCCTGTCCGGTCCGGACGACTTCGCGTCCTTCCAGCCGGGCGAGGTCCTGGTGGCGTCGATCACCACGCCCGCCTACACGCCGCTGTTCGCGATGGCGGCCGGCGTGGTCACCGACATCGGCGGCGTCCTCAGCCACGGCTCGATCGTGGCCCGCGAGTACGGCATCCCGGCCGTGCTGGGGACGGGCGCCGCGACCCGCCTGATCCACACCGGCGACGAGATCACCGTGGACGGCGCCGCCGGCACCGTCCGCCTGCCGGGAGCCGCGGAACCGTCCGAGTCGTCCGAACCGGCTGCCGACAAGCGCAAACTCATCCTTGTCGCCGGTGGCGTGGCCCTCGCCGTGGTCGCCGTCGTCCGCCTCTGGCGCCGCCGCCGCTAATCCGTTCCCGAGAATGGCGGAAAAGGGGTCTGTCCCCATTTCCCGCCACTGGTGGAAAACGGGGACAGACCCCTTTTCCACCACCTGGTCAGAGGTCGACGGACTCGGCCGGGCCGGCGGGGTGGGCGGTCAGGCCCAGGCGGGCGTGGATCTCGCGGGCGAGGGCGGACGCGGAGTTCGGCGTGCCGTGGACGGTGAACACCCGCGTCGGCGCGGGGGCGAGCGCAGCGAGCCAGTCCAGGAGCTCCGAGCGGTCCGCGTGGACGGAGAACTCCTCGTCCTGCAGCACCTCCGCGCGCACCGGCACCTGCCGGCCGTGCAGCTTCAGGTGCGGGGCGCCGTCCAGCAGCGCGCGGCCACGGGTGCCCTCGGCCTGGTAGCCGGCCAGCACCACGGCGTTGCGGCTGTCCGGCAGCAGGTGCTCGAGGTGGTGCAGCACCCGTCCGCCCGTGGCCATACCCGAGGAACTGATGATGACGCAGGGCATCCGCGGGTGGTTGAGCTTGATCGACTCCTCGGTGCTGCGCACCTCGCGCAGGTGCGGCAGGTCGACGAACCCGCCCACATCGAGGTCGGGACGCAGCTCACCAGCGAACCGGGGGTCGCGGTAGACGTCCAGCGCGGCCAGGGCCATCGGCGAGTTCACGAACACCGGCAGCTCCGGGATCCGGCCCGCCGCCAGCAGCTGGGTGAGGGTCTGCAGCACGACCTCGGTGCGGTCCACGGCGAACGCGGGGATCAGGACGGAACCACCGCGCCGCGCCGTCCGCCGGATCAGGTCGGCCAGCGGCTCGTGCCCGGCACCGGACGGTTCGAAGTGCTCCCGGTCGCCGTAGGTGGACTCGACCAGTACCGTCTCCGCGCCCGGCGGGATCTCCCGCGACCGCAGGACGGGGTGCTCGGCCCGGCCCAGGTCGCCGGAGAACAGCACGGACGCGGACGGCACCCGCACCCGGATGCTGGCCGAGCCCAGGATGTGGCCGGCGCGCGTCCACCGGGCCGTCCAGCCGTCACCCAGGTCGACGTCCGTGTCGAAATCGACCACCCGGAGCAGCCGCAGCGTCCGCTCGGCGTCGGCCTCGGTGAACAGCGGCAGCGGCGGGGTGTGCCGGGAGTAGCCGTGGCTGGCGGCGTGTTCGGCGTCCCGCTCGGCGAGGAACGCCGCGTCCCGCAGCACGATCTCGGCCAGCTCGCACGTCGCCTCGGTGGCCAGGATCTCGCCGTCGAACCCGTCCCGGACGAGGACGGGCAGGTAGCCGACGTGGTCGGTGTGCGCATGGGTGATCAGGATCAGCTCGAGGCTCGACGGCGGGACGGGGAACGGGCTCCAGTTCAGCTCCCGGAGGTTCTTCTCGCCCTGGAAGACGCCGGCGTCGACCAGCATCCTCCGTCCGGACTCCTCGAGGAGGTACTTCGATCCGGTCACCGTCCCGGCGCCGCCGAGGAAGGTCAGGCGAGTTCCCATGGGTCCAGCTTGGCCCAGCCGCTCGCCGACCGGGGGCGATCGGGAACTATCCCTTCACGCAGAGCTTCGGCCGGTCGCTGTTGCCGAAGCGGTAGTCGTACTCCCGGTCGCCGGCGCGGACGACGACCTGCATGCCCTCCACCAGCGCCTGGGTGTACGAGCGGCCCCGCTTCGGGCAGCCGAGCGCCCCGTTGTTCCAGGTGACCGAGCGGACGCTGACCAGCTCGACCGCGTCGGCCGGCGCACCCCGGCCGGTGAGGTCGTCGAGGATCGCGGTCCACCTCGCGTCGGGCACTCCGGACGGCGCGGCGCCCGGCGTGGTGGCGCTGGGCGTAGGGGTGGCGGGGCCGCTGTCGCCGGGTGTGCTCACTGGTGTCCCTCCCGGCGCGCAGCCGGACAGCGCGATCATCAGCGCCAGTGCGGCGAGCATCCGCCTCATGCCGTCCTCCTCGTGGTGCCTCAAGCGTAGGCGGTCATCGTCCACCGTCCCTCACGCCCGCCGTCTTCCCGGCGAACGCCGGGATCCCTGCACCGGTCTGGCGAGTCGGCTGTCGGGGCTCCCGGGTCGAGCCCGGGATGACAGGGGTCGAGCCCGGGATTACAGTCTTCCCGGCGCCTACCGTCATCCCGGCGAACGCCGGGATCCCTGCACCGGTCTGGGGAGTCGGCTGTCGGGGATCCCGGATCGAGCCCGGGATGACGGGGACGGGCGGGACGGGCGGGACGGGGCTCAGTCGGTGGCCTCGCGGGCGATCCGTTCCAGCTTCTCGACGTAGCGGGGCCACCAGTCGGCATCGACGTCCGGGAGGTTGTCCGCGCCGGGCCGCCAGCCGGCGGCACCGTCGATGAGTTCGCGCACCAGGTCGGCGTGGCCGGCGTGCCGGTTGGTCTCGGCCACCATGTGCACGAGGATCTGCTGCAGCGTCACCTCGCGGCGTTCCGGCGACCACCAGGGCACCGCGCCCAGCGCGTCCAGCGGCAGGGCGTCGATGGTCGCGTCCGCGTGGTCGCACGCGCGGCGGTAGAGGCCGAGGATCTCCGCGACGCTCTCGTCCGCGGTGGCGTACATGTCGATGTTCGGCTCGTCCTCGTCGTCCATCCACGCCGGCGCGTCGGCCATTGGCCGGCCGAACACCTCCCCGAAGTAGCCGGACTCGATGGCGGCGAGGTGCTTGACCAGGCCGAGCAGGTTCGTCCCCGTCGGCACCAGGGGACGCCGCAGGTCGTAGGGCGACAGCCCGTCCAGTTTCCACAGCAGCGCGTCCCGGGCCGTTCGCAGGTAGCGGTGCAGCACGTCCTTCGCAGTTTCCGTCACGAACACCACCCTGTCACCCCGCGCTGACACCGGGTCAGCCCAGTGCCTTGGCCTCGCGGGCGGCGGCCCTCGAACCCCCGGTGTCGCCGAGCCGCCAGCGCAGCCCGACCAGGGTCTCCAGCGTCGCCGCGAACTCAGCGGTGTACCCAGGGTCCGCCGCGGCCAGCGGACGCAGCAGGTCCGCCAGCCGCTCGGTGGCTGCGGCGAGCAGCAGCAGTTCGTCCCCGGCAGCGCGGACGGCGGCCCTGGCCTCGGCCAGCTGCGCGGCCGCCACGCGGGCGTGCTCCGGATCGACCACGGGACGGTGCTCCGCCTCGAGCCGGCGGCGACGCTCCTCCGCAGCGGCCCGGGCGGCGGCGTCCTCG
>DAINOM010000122.1:0-10490 GCA_036735445.1 Propionicimonas sp. | reverse complement strand
TCTACCGCGGCGAGGAGTACACCATCGACTTCATCACCAAGGTGCGGCTCGAGGTGCTCGTGGACGACGCCGAGGCGGAAGCCCTCACCGGCGTCATCGTCCAGGCGGCGCGCAGCGGCCAGGTCGGGGACGGGAAGGTGTGGATCGTCCCGGTCGACACCGTCGTCCGGGTCCGGACCGGGGAGAGCGGCAGCACCGCGATCTGAGGCTGGAGCCCTCGACAGGGATCCCGGCGTTCGCCGGGATGACAGAGGACGGAAGAGGGGCGCCCGGTTTCTACCGGGCGCCCCTTGCCGTGCCCAGGCGACGGACGGTGGCCGCGACCGTTGCACCCGCCACTGGACGCACGCCGGCGTCGGCGCAGGCGCGGACGGCCTCGACCAGCGTTGCGCCTGTCGTGACGATGTCGTCCACCACCACCAACCGGGCCTGCGGCGGCCGTCCCGCCACCTCGAACGCGCCGGCGAGGTTCGCCAGCCGACCCTCCCTGCCGAGCTCGGACTGGTCGGCCGGACGACGGACGAGCCGCAGTCCGCACCAGACGGACGCCGGGAGCCCGGCCCGGCGCAACCTGCCGGCGGCCGCCCGGGCGAGGGCGACGGTCAGGTCGAGGCCGCGTTCGGCGACCCGCGCCCGCGCCGTGGGCACCGGCACCAGCGCCACGCGCCCACCGTCGACGTCACCCGGCGCCCGTTCCGCAACGGATGCCGCCAGCGCCCAGCCCGCCACGGCCGCCGCCAGCCGGCCACCCAGCAGGGGCACCGCGCCGAGCGCATGCCGCTCCTTCGCTGCGATCAGCAGCCGCCGCAGCTCGTCGGCGTAGGCGCCACCGGCAAACACCGGCGGCAGCCCGTCCGGCAGACCGGGCGCGACGAAGGGCGGCGACCGGTTGACCGTCGTCACGCAGTCCGGGCAGGGACCGAGGCCTGGCCGCCCGCACCCCGCGCAGCCGGCGCCCAGCACCAACTCGGCCACCCGGTCGAGCACATCGACGATCCCCACACCGTCATCCTCGGCAGCCGGCCGCGGATCCGGTCAGCCGTCCACAGGCTCAGCCCGAGTAGGCGACGGCGTCCACAGCCGCGATCACCAGGTTCCAGTTGAACTCGCCGTCGAGGCGGTACACGCCACCGTTGGCGCCGAGCGCGACCGCGCGTCCGGGCGCGACCGCGAGCCGGGTCAGGTCCGCGGCCTCGCTCGGCCCGATGTCGGTGGCGGTCGCGCCGTCCTCGCTGACCTGGACGACACTGCTCGTCTCGCTCTCACCGGCACCGCTGTCGCTGCTCTGCAGCACCAGCAGCTTCGTCTCGGTGACCCAGCCCAGGTCGAGCGCCCTCCCGGCCGTGCCGGTCGTCGCGGCCACGTCGATGCTGCGCCACCCGCCGATGACCACTCCCCCGTCGGCCCCGCGCTCGACGCGGGCGAGGCCGACCACGGTGCCGGAGCCCCGCCGCAGGATCATCGCCACCCGGACGCCGTCCGGCGACAGGGACATGGCCACCACCGGCTGGTTCACCAGGTTCGACGACTTCTCCGGCGCCTGCACGGTCACCGGCAGCCGCTGCTCTCCCTTGAACACCTGCAGCCCGCTCAGCCCGGACGCGGCGGGCGACCACAGCTCGCCGCTCCGCGAGAACGACGGCCGCAGCAGCCCGGTCCCCGTCCGCAGGGTGTGCACCTTGGTGGAGCCCGACTGGGCGGTCTGCAGCCGCGTGCCCTTCTGGGTGATCGTGGCGAAGCCGTTGAGATCCCGGCTCGCCGCCACCTGCTCGGGCCGCGGCAGCGGCGCGTCCACGTCGGCGAACGTGTCCCAGTCACTGGTGTCGACCAGCCGCTGCAGCTTGTGGTCCTTCACCAGGAACAACGCCCGCGTCACCGCGCCGGCGGGGGCGACCTGGCTGAAGGCGTCCCTGCGCACGATCGACTGCCCGGTGTCGTCCCGCCACGCCTGCCCGCCTGCGGTCACCCGGACCGCGCTCACCTGGGTGAACGCGGACAGCGTGTACGTGAGCTCCGCCAGCAGCGTGCGGCGCTGCTCCACCGGCAGCCGGTCCGCCGAGCCGCCGAGCGTGACGTCCGCGACCCCGGTGTCGTCCACGTCGGCGCCGAGCAGGGTGACGCCCTTGGTGTCCACCTTGCGCACGGCCGGGGTCAGCCACTCCGACGGCCCGGCCAGTTGCGCCTCGACGGCGGCGTCCACCGCCTGGTCCCCCACCGCGAAGAACCGCGGATCCGGCACCAGCACGTCGCCGCCGGCGTCCAGGAAGTGCAGGTTGACCGCGACGAAGCTCGTGGTGAACACATACCTCGACACCAGCAGCCCCTCGGGCGGGTTGGTGATCCGCCACTGCCCCGCGTCGTTCTTGACCAGGGTGAAGTTGTGCACATTGCTCTTGCCGGGGGCGTAGCCGGGCGTGGCGTCGCCGCTCATCGACTGGTAGCGGCCGGTGGCGTCCAGCTTGCCCGACAGCGGCGCGGGCAGGGCGACCGTCTGGTTGTACTCGGTCGGCGGGAACCCGTCGGCGTAGATCTGCACGCCGGCCCCCGGGTGCCAGGCGTTGCTGGCCGCCTCCGTCAGGTATTCCCGCGCGATCGCGTAGTTGGGCTGGTACACGCTCATCGCATGCAGGAAGCCCTCCACCACCAGCAGCTGGCTGGCACCGTCGGACGGCGGCAGCGGGTCGACCTGGACCCCGGAGTTCACCCCGTTGGCCTGCGGCGTGTGGTGCTCCACCGGACCACTGGTCGGGACTGTCGCGCACCCCCCGACGGCGAGCAGCATGCCCAGCCCGGCCGCGACCCAGCGCGTGCGGGATTCAGCGCAGCGCAGCATGAGCCCTCCCCTTCACATCCGGAGGCACCAACGGCCACGGCGAGGTGTCGAAGTGCTCGCCGGCGCGCCGCGGCACCGTGAGCCGGAACTGGGCGCCCAGACCCGGACGTCCCCAGGCGTCCAGCCGGCCGCCGTGCAGCCGCGCGTCCTCCAGCGCGATCGACAGCCCCAGGCCGGTGCCGCCGACCCTCCGGCCACGGGACGGGTCGGCCCGCCAGAACCGGTCGAAGACCTGGCCCGCCTCGACGGCGGAGAACCCCACCCCGTGGTCGCGGACGGCGATCGCGACCGCCTGGTCGTACCCGCGCACGTGGACGGTGATCGGCCGGCCCTCGCCGTGCTCGATGGCGTTCGTGATCAGGTTGCGCAGGATCCGGCGGATGCGCCGTCCGTCCACCTCCGCCACGCACGGACCGTCCGCGTCGAGGGTCATCACCGTGCCGAACTCCTCGGCCAGTCGCTGCAGGGCGGCCACCTCCTCGCCGGTCAGCACGGTCAGGTCGATGTCGTCGAGCGCCAGCTCGGCGGCGCCGGCGTCGAACCGGGAGATCTCCAGCAGGTCGGTGAGCAGTTCCTCGAACCGGTCCAGTTCCGCCGACAGCAGTTCGCTCGACCGCCCGGACGCCGCGTCGAAGGCACTCCGGTGCGCATGCAGCACCTCCGCGGCCATCCGGATCGTGGTCAGCGGCGTGCGCAGTTCGTGGGACACGTCGGACACGAAGCGCTGCTGCACGAGCGACAGGTGCTGCAGTTCGGTGATCTTCTTGTCCAGCTCCTCGGCCATGTGGTTCATCGAGCGGGCCAGGCCGGCGAGGTCCTCCGTCCCGACGACGGCCATCCGGTCCTCGAGGTGCCCGGCGGCGAGGCTCTCCGCGGCCAACCGGGCCGCGCGGACGGGACGCAGCACCTGCAGCGAGATCAGGTACACGGTCGCGGTCAGGCCGGCCAGCAGGAACACCCCGGTGGCGAGCGCCGCCTGCTGCACCACGGCGAGGGTGCGCTGCTCCTGGCTGGTGGAGAACAGGAAGAAGATCGGGTACGGCGCCTGGCCGGGAGCGTCCAGCGTCGCGGCGACCACCAGCCCCGGCTCGTCGGCGCGGGCGTCGGTGAACCGGATCAGCGTCGGCGTGCTCCACAGTCCGTCCCCGTTGCCGATCGCCGTGCGGAGGCTGTCCGGGATGCTCTCGGCGGCGAGTCCCCGGCTGCCGATCTGCGAGATCGGGGTCTCCACCACCACGAAGTACTGGTTGCCGGCCTGGCCGCGGTCGGCGGCGTCGCGGGCGAGCCGGCTGATCCGCTCACTGACCGATGTCGTGCGCAGGTCGGTGGTGCGCAGGTCGCGCTGCATGCTCGCGACCACGGCGGATGCCTCCGCGAGGCTCGTCTGGGTCTTGCCCGCCATGATGCCCCGACTGGACTGGTCCATCAGGAACCAGCCCGTCGCCACCAGGATCACGATCGCCGCGGCGAGGGTGCTGAGCACCACCCGGAACGGCAGCGACCGCGCCCACAGGCGGAACGGCGCGAAACGGGCCAGCCCCTTCATCAGGCCGGCTTCGGCTCACCGGCCCGGTAGCCGACGCCACGAACGGTCACGATGATCTCGGGCCGCTCCGGGTCCTTCTCGATCTTGGAGCGCAGCCGCTGCACGTGCACGTTCACCAGCCGGGTGTCGCTGGCGTGGCGGTAGCCCCAGACCTCCTCCAGCAGCACCTCGCGGGTGAAGGCCTGCCGGGGCCGCCGCGCGAGCGCGAGCAGCAGGTCGAACTCCAGCGGGGTGAGGGTGATCTCGCTCTCCCCCCGCCGGACGGTGTGCTCGTTGACCCTGATCACCAGGTCGCCGATGCGCAGGCTGTCGACGTCGGCGTCGGGGGTGACGTGGCGCCGCAGCCGGGTCTTGATCCGGGCGATCAGTTCCTGGGTCTTGAATGGCTTCGCGACGTAGTCGTCGGCGCCGGCCGCCAGGCCGTCCACCACGTCGATGGTGTCGCTCTTCGCCGTCAGCATCACGACCGGGACGCCCGACTCGGCGCGGATGTCGCGGCAGACGTCGACCCCGTCGCGGCCGGGCAGCATCAGGTCGAGCAGCACCAGGTCGGGCCGGTAGTCGCGGAACGCGTCCAGCGCGGCGTCCCCGGTGTGGCACAGCCGGGCATCGAACCCCTCCGAGCCGAGGACGATGTGCAGCATCTCCGCGAGCGCCTCGTCGTCGTCCACCACCAGGATCCGCGGTGAACTCCGGGGAGCCTCTGACACCTTCGTCCCTCCTTGTGAGCCAGTGCTCACGATCTTAGGCGACGACGCCTCACGCCGACGCGACCCCGCCCAACCGCCGTCAGTTCAGCTCCGCGGACGCCGTCCAGGTGGACAGCAGGCCGAGCTCGCCGCCCTGGCGGCGCAGCACCCGGCGCCACAGCGTCGTCGGGTCGGGGTCGAACACGTCGGACGGGAGCGCCGGCACCACGTGCCACATGTCGAACTCGAGTTCCCGCTCCAGCTGGCCGGCGTCCCAGCCCGCGTAGCCGGCGAAGACGCGCAGGTGCCGGTAGGTGCCCTCGGCGATCTCCACCGGGGTGTCCAGGTTCAGCAGCCCGATCCGGCCGGACACCGGACGCCAGCCGGGCGGCTCCTCCGCCTCGGACCACGGCTCGGCGAGGCAGATGGCGCCCTGCTGGGACACCGGGCCGCCGTCGAACAGCGCCTGCGGCTCGCTGACCATCCCCGCCCAGATCGGCAGGGCCGAGGAGAGGTCGATCTGGGTCACCTTGTTGAGCACCACGCCGAGCGTGCCTGACTCATCCGCGTCGAGCAGCAGGACGACCGTGCCGTCGAAGACGCCGTCCGTGATCGAGATTCCCGCCACGAGCAGGTCGCCGACCGTGAATTCCGCCATCACACCTCCTGCCGCCCAGTCTCGCACCTGCGACCGCGGCCCGTGGCGGATGAGCGGGTCGCGCAGCGCGACACGGCGGTCTCCGGAGCTCGCCACTTGACTCCGTCCCACAGGTACAACTTCGCCCCCAACGGCTCGCCGAACGCCCCCCGCCACGCCCTCCAGACCACCGAATCGCAGCCAACACGACGGTGATTGTGCTTGTCGGACGGCGAATCACCGGATCCGGCCCGGAAGTTCCGGCAATCTCGAGTTGTCTCTATTCGGCCGTAACAACACTTCGTATGGTTGGGCCAGCAGGCAGAGGAGTTGACACATGGTCGTGGCACCCGCAGCGCAGTGGCGAGAGCTGAATCGGAGCAGTTCCACGCCCGTCTGGCTGCAGATCTGCAACCAGGTCGAACAAGCCATCCGGCAGGGCACCTGGGCCGAAGGGACGCGGATCCCCAGCGAGGCGCAGCTGTGTGCACAGTTCGATGCGTCCCGGACCAGTGTGCGGGCGGCGATCGACCAACTCCGCGCGGCGGGACTGGTCTCCTCCCGGCGCGGTTCGGGAACCTACGTCTCCGCACTGGCGGAGTGCCCGAGTTGGGTGCTGCCGACGACCGCGAGCGTGCTGGGCGGGGTGAACCTGCACGGCAAGAGCCCGCTGGAGTCGGTGATCCTCCGCGGCCGGATCGAGTCCCTGCCGAACTGGGCGATGAGCCTCCTGGAGGGCACGGCGGACGAGGAAGGCTTCGCCCTCGAACGGCTCAGGTTCCTGCGCCACCAACCGGTGGTGCTCGTGACCGATTACCTGCCTCGCTGGTTCATCGGCCTCCTCGCCGATCTGCGGGATCCGCGCGCCAGCCTGTTCGCGACGCTCGGGTCGGTCGCCGGGGTGGAGATCACCCACGTCCGCAGGACCATCGAGGCGGCACTCACCGACCACCACACGTCCTCGCTGCTCGAGATCGACGAAGGCAAGCCGATCGCGATCGTCGAGGCCGTGGCCTACGGGCCGGGCGACCGGCCGATCACCGCGTCCCGTGCCCTGGTGCGCACCGACCGGCTCCGCCTGTGCGCCGACAGTTCGATGGTCGCGGTCGGTCCGGCCGATGCGATCACCCCCATCACCGGGGTGCCCACCCGGACGCCCGCCATCCGTCCCCTCCGCACCCGCCTCGCGGGCGGCCCCTGAGCCGGGGATGCCCACCGAACACCTTCCTTCGGCCTACCGCGGCCGCCACCACCAATCCACGGAGAACCGATGTACTTCAGCGAACGCATCATCGTGCTGCGCCAGGACGCCGCCGACCGCGAGGCGGCCCTGCGGCGACTGGCGGGCGAGTTCCTGGGCAAGGGCCTCGTCGCCGAGACCTTCCCCCAAGCCGTCCTCGACCGTGAACAGCGCTATCCCACCGGCCTCGGCCTGGGCGAGCTGGGCGTGGCGATCCCGCACACCGATCCCGAGCACGTGCTGAGGCCGCAACTGGGGTTCATGTCGCTGGCGACGCCCGTCCGCTTCCGGCAGATGGGGGACGAGTCCGCTACCGCGGATGTGTCGCTGATCATCATGCTTGCGCTCCACAAGAGCGAGGACCAACTGCCCATGCTCCAGCAGTTGATGGGCCTGTTCCAGGATCGGTCCAGCCTTGACTCCCTCGTCGCGGCCACGGCCGCGGACCAGGTGGTCGAGGTCTTCGCCGGCGCCGGCATCCACTAGACCCGAGCCATTCCAGTCAGACCAGAGAAAGGAATCATGCCGTGAAGAGAATCCTCCTCGCCTGCGGATCGGGCATCGTCACGTCGACGGCTGTCCGGTCCAAGATCGAAAGGGAACTCGATGCCCGCGGGTACGCCGGCGGCTACAAGATCGATCAGTGCAAGATCGCCGAGGTGGTGTCCAAGGCTGCCTCCTTCGACTTCGTCATCTCCACGACCCTGAAGCCGAATGAACTGAAGATCCCGTTCGTCCGGGCCGTGTCATTCCTGACCGGCATCGGCACCGAGCAGACCATGACCGAGATCGTCGCCCTCATGGACGCATAGGCACGAAGAGACAGGAGTCAATCAGCCATGGATGTCTTTCTGAGCATTTTCGAGTTCATCAAGGAGCTCGGACCCTCCGTGATGATGCCGGTCATCATCACCGTGTTCGGCCTGTTCCTGCGCGCCGGCTTCGGCAGGTCACTGCGGGCGGGACTCACCGTCGGCATCGGCTTCATCGGCCTCAACCTGGTCATCGCAGCCATGTCCAGCAACCTCGGCCCGGCGGTGCAGGCCATGGTTGAGCACTTCGGCCTGCAACTCTCGGTCATCGACGTCGGCTGGCCCGCGGCGGCGGCGATCGCGTTCGCCTCGACCGTCGGCCTGATCATCATTCCGGTCGGTCTGGTCGTGAATGTGCTGATGCTGCTCACCAATACGACCCAGACCGTCGACATCGACATCTGGGACTACTGGCACTTCGCGTTCACCGGAGCCCTGGTCGCGATTCTCACCGGCAGCCAGGTGATCGGTGTGATCGCTGCGGTGCTGAACATGATGATCATCATGGTGATCGGCGATGTGACCGCGCCCCACGTGCAGAAGAGCCTCGACATGCCCGGCATCTCCCTCCCGCACGGGTTCTCCGCCGCGTATGCACCGATCGCCTGGGTGTTCAACAAGCTGTTCGATGCGATCCCTGGCGTCCGCAACATCAACATCAACATGGAAAAGGCCCAGAAGCGCTTCGGGGTGTTCGGCGAGCCGATCATCATCGGCACCGTGCTCGGCATCGTGATCGGCATCGTCGCCGGCTACGACGTCAAGGCCGTCCTCCTGCTGGGCGTGACCATGGGTGCGGTCCTCGTGCTGATCCCGAAGATGGCCGCGCTTCTCATGGAGGGACTGCTGCCGATCTCCGACGCGGCGTCCGACCTGATCAGCACTCGGTTCCGCAACCGCGGCAAGATCTACATCGGCCTGGACTCGGCCGTGGGCGTGGGTCACCCGATCACGCTGTCGGTGTCCCTGATCCTCGTCCCGATCGCGGTCTTCCTCGCGGTGATCCTCCCCGGCAACAGCGTGCTGCCGTTCGCCGACCTCGCGGTCATCCCGTGGATGTTCGTCCTGATCACCCCGCTGGTCAGGGACAACGGCTTCCGTGCCCTCGTCATCGGCGTGATCGTGCTCGCCGTCGGCCTGCTGATCTCGTCCAACCTCGCCCCGCTGTTCACCCAGGCCGCGATCAACGCGAAGTTCGCCATGCCGGACGGCGCCGCCATGGTGTCCAGCATCTGCGACGGTGCGAACCCGCTCACCTGGGCGATCGTCCGGCTCCAGGACCTCGGCATCCCGGGCCTGATCGGGGTGGGCGTGATCGCGGTGGGCATGGCCGTCTGGAACCGCAGGCGGATCCTGAAGGAGGCTGCCGAGCTGCGGCAGCAGGGGGACCTGGCGGTGGCAGATGCCGACCTCTGATCCCCTGGTCTTCACCCATGACCCTGCGCTCTACCGTTCCCGGGTCTACGCCGAAGGCGCCGTCGGCGTCGTCGTCGCCCTGGTCGCGGTGGAGCGACTGGTGAGCGGTGCGGTCGGCGGAGCCCTGTGGTTCGTCCCGCTCGTCGTCGGCGCCTACGCGGGCCTGCGACTGCTGGTCACCGGTAGCGTGCCGCGCCGGATCGAGCTCCACCCCGACCGGGTGGTCTTCGTGGAGCCGCGCCGGACTCGCGAGTTCCGGTTCGACGACATCGTCGACTGCCGGGTTCGCGAGTTCCGGGCCAGCGCGACCCTGTACCTGCGCCTGAAGCCGCGCAGCGGCCGCGAACAAAAGTACTGGGTGGAATGGAAGGCCTACTCGGATGGGGACGACCTGCTCGCCGGCATCCGGGCCGTGGACCTCCGCCTGAACCCGGACTCACTGAAGGTGATCGCGGGACTTCCCGGCTATGTCGACGCGAAGGAAGGTGCGACTGGTGTATGAGGCCGAGAAGGAGGAGGTGATCGAGACGGGTCGAATGCTCGACCGATACGGACTGATCGCCCTCTCGGGCGGCAACGTGAGTCTCCGGATCGGTGGACACGTCCTCGTCACCCCCTCCGGAATGATGTACGAGCGGCTCCTGCCCCGGGACGTCCTGGTCATGACGCTGGATGGACGGGTGGTGGAGGGCGAGCGGCGGCCGTCCGTCGACACCGAGGCGCTGCTGTACATCTACCACGCGAGACCGGAGATCAACGCGGTGATCCACACCCACCAGCCGTACGCGACGGGACTCGGCCTGTCGATGGACGAGCTGCCGTGTTGCGTGACCACGATGGCGAACGCGGTCAAGGGACCGGTCCGGGTGGCCCCCTACATCTCCGCCGCCACGGCGGACATGGGCCGGCTCGCGGTCGAGAACCTGGGCGGAAGCCTCGCGGTCATCCTGAAGCAGCACGGGGTGGTGGCGATCGGCGAAACCCTCAGGCAGGCGCTGTACGCCTGCGTCTACCTCGAGGAGGCCGCCAAGACCTACGCCATCGCCCGGGCCACCGGGGACGATCCCGACACCCTGACCGACCAGCAGGTCCGGGAGGCCGTGACCGTCTTCGACAGCTACGGCCAGGCCGACGCCGGTACGGACTTCCGTTCCACCTCGGCGCTGCGATCGGGGTAGCCGGCTCACTCAGGGCCCGGGCGGCGCACCGTGCCGGACCAGTAGCGCGAACGGGCGGGATGGAGACCCATCCCGCCCGTTCGTGGTGGAGGTGGCGGGAGTCGAACCCGCGTCCTCGAGAGGTGAACCAGGACTTCTC
>DAINOM010000121.1:0-10574 GCA_036735445.1 Propionicimonas sp. | reverse complement strand
TCGCCACCGACCCGCACTCGCCGGAGGAGTTCCGCTGCAACCAGGTGGTGCGCAACCTGCCGGCGTTCTATGACGCGTTCGGCGTGACCGGCGATGACGCGGCGTGGCTGGCGCCCGAGGAGCGGGTGAAGATCTGGTGACCTCGCCCTCCGTGCCGATCACCCTCGCCAGGGGTGCGTACGCGGAGTTCATCCGCGTGCAGGGGATCCTGCGGCGCGAGTCGGTGGGTGGTGTCCTGCTGCTGGTGGCTGCGGCCGCGGCGATGCTGGCGGCGAACCTCGCGCCGGACTTCTACTTCGGCCTGCGCGACACGCACGTGGGCGGCACCGTGCTGGGCATCGACCTCGACCTCTCGATCGGCCACTGGGCCGCGGACGGGCTGCTGGCGGTCTTCTTCTTCCTGGTGGGACTGGAACTCAAGCACGAGTTCGTGGTGGGCGACCTGCGGGACGTCCGCACCGCGCTGGTGCCGGTGGTGGCGGCCGCGGGCGGCGTGGCGGTGCCGGCGCTGATCTATCTCGCCTTCACGCTCGCCGACCCGGTCGCGCGGCAGGGCTGGGCGATCCCGGCGGCGACCGACATCGCGTTCGCCCTGGCGGTGCTCGCGGTGATCGGCACGCACCTGCCGGCGGCGCTGCGCACCTTCCTGCTCACGCTCGCGGTGGCGGACGACCTGATCGCGATCGCGATCATCGCGTTCTTCTACTCCCAGCACCTCGCGCCGCCGTTCCTGGTGGCGGAGGTGGTGCCGGTGGTGCTGTTCGGACTGATCGCGTACCGGTGCCAGGGCTTCCTGGTGCGGCACTGGTGGGCGCCGTGGCTGCTGCTGGCGCCGCTGGCCGTGGTCGCCTGGGTGCTCTGTTACGCCTCGGGCGTGCACGCCACCGTCGCCGGGGTGCTGCTGGCGTTCGCCGTGCCGGTGCGGCCTCCCCGGAGCTCTTCGGCCGGGCCTGCCGGTACGGCGCCCGGTCGAACCGACGAAGCCCTGGCCGGAGTCCTGGAGCACCGGATCCGGCCGTTCTCGGCCGGAGTGGCGGTGCCGGTGTTCGCGTTCTTCTCGGCCGGCGTGGCGCTGGGCGGCGTGCAGGGTTTCGTGGCCGCGGTGACCAGTCCGGTGGGCCTCGGGGTGATCGTCGGACTGGTGGCCGGCAAGGCGATCGGGATCAGTGGCGCCACCTGGCTGGTCACGCGGCTGCGCCACGCCCGCCTGGACCCGGACCTGGCCTGGGTCGACGTCGTCGGACTGGCCGTCCTCGGCGGCATCGGCTTCACGGTGTCCCTGCTGGTCAGCGAGCTGAGCTTCGGCCAGGGCTCCGAGCTGGACGGCGTCGGCAAGGTGGCGATCCTCACGGCGTCGGTCGTGGCCGCGCTGCTCGCGTCCGTCCTGCTGGGTGCCCGCAACCGCCACTACCGCAGCGTCGAGTCCGCCGAGTCCATCGACGCGGACGAGGACGGGCAACCCGACCGCTTTGCGCACTGACGCGCCCACCCCTACCGGTCGTCGAGCTTGCCGAGACGCGGCAGGGGGTCTCGACAAGCTCGACCAACGGTTCTAGCTTGCGGGTCGCTGCGCATCCTGGTTGGGGCGCAGGTCCGGGATGACGAGGGGCGTGCCGGTCACCGGGTCGGTGATCACCCGGCAGGGCAGGTCGAAGACCTGCTCGACGATGTCGGCGGTGAACACCTCGGGTGGGGTGCCGGTGGCGACGATCCGGCCCTCGCGCATGGCGACGACCCGGCCGGCGTAGCGGGCGGCGTGGTTGAGATCGTGCAGCACGGTGACGATCGTGCGACCACCGTGGGCGTTGAGGTCGCGCAGCAGCTCCAGCAGCTCGAGCTGGTGGGCGATGTCCAGGAACGTGGTCGGCTCGTCCAGCAGCAGCACCGGGGTCTGCTGGGCAAGGACCATCGCCACCCACACCCGCTGGCGCTGGCCGCCGGAGAGTTCGTCCACCTGCCGCTCGGCGAGGTCGGTGGTGCCGGTCGCGGTGAGCGCCTCCCGCACAGCCGCCTCGTCCGACCGGGACCACTGGCGCAGCGCGGACTGATAGGGGAACCGTCCCCGGGCGACCAGCTCGGCCACGAGATGCCCTCGGGCGCGATCGAGCTCTGCGGCAGCAGTCCCAGCCGGCGGGCGACCTGGCGGGAGGGGTACCCGGCGATGCTGCGTCCGTCCAGCAGCACCTCTCCCCCGGACGGCTTGAGCAGCCGGCTGAGCACCCGCAGCAGCGTGGACTTGCCGCAGGCATTTGGGCCGATGATCGCGGTGAACGAGCCCTCGGGCACCAGCAGGTCGAGGTCGGTGCCCACCGGACGGGGACCATAGCCGAAGGTGACCCGCCGGGCCTCGAGCGACGCCGTCACCGGCGGCCCGCCGGGAACCTCCGCCGCACCGGCGACCGCGTCCGTCACCCTCACTTCCTCCGCAACGCTCACCTGGACTCCCTCCTCAGCTGGACGGCGATCAACCACGTCAGATAGGCACCGCCGAAGACGATCGTCACCAGCCCGACCGGCAGGATGGTGGGGGCGAACAGGTGCTGCGCCAGCGCGTCGCAGGCGACCACCAACAGCCCTCCCACCAGGGCGGACGGCACCAGCTGCGCGCCCACCCCACGGGTCAGTCCCCGCGCGATGTGCGGCGCGGCGAGCGCCACGAACTCGATCGGCCCCGCCAGTGCGCTCGGCACCGCGACCAGCGCCACCCCGAGCAGCACGAGGCTGAGCCGGATCGCCTCCACCCGCACGCCCAGGCCCGCCGCGGCGTCGTCCCCCATCTCCAGGACGGACAGCCGCCGCCCGGCGATCAGCGCCAGCGGGAGCGCGATCGCCAGCGTCAGCCCGATCGCCCGGACCTCCGGCCAGTCCAGGCCGTTGATGCTGCCCGCACCCCAGACGGCGGCGAGCTGGGCGCGCCACAGGTCCGTGTGCAGCAGCAGGTAGGTGTTGGCCGAGCCCAGCATGGCGGTGATCGCGATCCCGACCACGATCAGCCGGAACCCCTCCACTCCCCGCCGGTAGGCGAGCAGGTAGACGGCCACGGCCGTCGCCGCACCGCCGGCCAGCGCGCCCACGATGATGTTCTGTTGGCTCGCGCCGACCATGACGATCGCGACCAGGGCACCGGAGTACGCCCCGGAACTGAACCCGACGATGTCGGGACTGCCCAGCGGGTTGCGGGTGAGCGACTGGAAGATCGCCCCGCTCACGCCGAGCGCGATCCCGACCAGCACGCCGAGCACGACCCGGGAGAGCCGCCAGTTCACCACGAGCGTGCGGATCCGGGCGGGTCCGTCGCCGACCAGCGCGCGGGCCACGTCCGGCACCGAGACCTGGTAGTCGCCCAGCCCCAGCGCGACCAGCGCGGTCAGCAGGGTGAGCCCGACCAGGACCGCCACCACGACGGCGGTGCGCAGCCGGAACCGCAGCGACAGCGGACCGGTGCGCCAGACGACCGTCGGCCCGCTGCGCGCCACCGCCGCCCGCAGCGCCAGCGCGGTCACAGCGACCTCATCCGGGTGCGGCGGGCGAGCCAGATCAGCACCGGGCCGCCGACGAACGCGGTGATCAGGCCGGCCTGCAGCTCGTCCGGACGCACCACGACCCGGCCGAGCACGTCGGAGCACAGCATCAGGACCGGTCCGAGCACCAGGCAGAACGTGAGCAGCCACCGCTGGTCGGTGCCCGCGAACCGGCGCGCGGCGTGCGGCACCATCAGCCCGACGAACCACGCCGGTCCGATCGCCGCGGTCGCGGCGCCGCACAGCAGCGTGACCGCGGCCACGACGAAGAACCTTGTCCGCCGGGCGTTCCCGCCCAGCGCCGTGGCCAGGTCGTCGCCGAGGGCCACCGCGTTCAGGCCGCGGGCCGCGCCCGCGGCGAAGCCCAGCCCGGCGAGGACGAACAGGCCCACCGGCAGCACGACCTCCCAGCCCCGGTCGGCCAGCGAGCCGCTCTCCCAGACCCGCACCGACAGGAACGCGTTGCTGTGCAGCAGCGTGAGCGTGACGGTGAGGCCGGACAGCACGGCCCCGATGCTCACGCCGGCCAGCGTGAGGGTGAGCGGCCCGGCGCCGCGTCCCCCGGCCGAGCCGAGCGCGTAGACCGCGATGGTGGCGACCACGGCGCCGGCAAACGCGAACCAGATGTAGCCGAGCAGCGACGTGATCGGCAGGAACGCCACCGCCAGGGTCATGGCGAAGCTCGCGCCGGCGCTCACCCCGAGCAGGCCGGGGTCGGCCAGCGGATTGCGGGTCATGCCCTGCATCAGCGCACCGGCCACGGCGAGAGCGCAGCCCACGACGACGGCCAGGACGGTCCGCGGCAGCCGCTGGTCGCGGACGATCACCTGGTCGAGCACCGCCGGGTCGTAGCGGACCAGCGCGTCCCACACCTCGGGCAACGGGACGGGCTTCGCGCCGACGGCGATGCTCAGCAGCACCGCCGCCGCCAGTGCGCCCAGCGCCAGCCACAGCCAGAGGCGCCGCCGCGACGCCAGCGTCCCGGGCGCCGCCGCGACGGCGACGTCCGGGCGGGCGAGGGTCGCGGTCACAGCCCCAGTGCGGTCAGGCGGTCGTCGTACTCCTGCTCGATGTCGGCCTCGTCCCGGTCCGACTGCCACATCTCCTCGAGTTCGGCCTTGACGGCCGGCGCGAGGGCCTCCCAGCGCTCGTGCCACTGCTCGGCCGCGTCCGTCCAGTAGCCCACGACCTTGAAGTCGGACGCCGCCATGCCCAGCTCCCGACGCAGGTACTTCCTGATGCTGCGCAGTTCCCTGGCCTCGCCCGCCACCCAGACGTAGCCCTGGCCGGGCGGGAGCTGCAGGCTCCGCAGCGCGTCCTCCATCCGGCTGGGCCCGACCCCGTTGCCTCCGTGCAGCCAGGTCACGGTCGTGCGGGGGTGGGGCTGCAACGCGATCTCGTCGGAGGGTCCGGGGACCTCGGCGAGAACCCGGGTGGACAGGGCCGGCGGCGTCTGCTCGACGATCCGGGCCAGCGCGGGCAGGCCGGCCAGGTCCGCGACCAGGACCTGCCACGCGGCCCCCTCGGGCAGGTGGTACATGCCGATCGGCGAATTCAGCCCGACGAGGTCGCCCGGCCGCGCCGACTGCGCCCAGGTCGTGGCCACCCCGTGGCCGTGCACGACGAAGTCGACGGCCACCTCGCCGCGGTCGGCGTCGAACCGGCGGACGGTGTAGGTGCGCAGCAGGTCGAGGTCGATCGTGGCGTAGTCGAGGGCGTCGCCGGCGACGTCGGGCAGCGTCGGCTCCCGGGTGCCGGGCGCGGGGAAGATCAGCCGGATGTACTCGTCGCCCACGCCCGTGCTGAGGTAGTCGGCCACGCCCGGACCGCCGATCACGATCCGGCGCAGGCTGGCGGACACGTCGGCGACGGAGACCACCTCACCGGTGAACACCCGCATCGGGACGGACGTGTCACGCATCGGCGAACGCCTTCTCGATCACGTCGAGGAAGGCCAGCTGCCCGCTCGGCGAGCCGTAGGTCATCTCCATCTCGTAGGTGTGGATGCGGTTGTTCTTCACGAACGGCAGCGCCGCCCAGACCTTGTTCTTGCCGAGGGTGTCCATCATCGTGGCGAACTCCTTCTCGCCGGTCTCGCCGACGCCGATGATCGTGAACGCGATGTCGATGTCGGCGAGCTGGCCGAGGTTCTCCCCGCTCAGCGACACCCCGTCCCCCTCCTTCTTCTTCGCGCCGGGGAACACCGTCAGGCCGAGGTCGTCGAAGGCCTGGCACTCCACGCCGGAGTAGCACGACGAGGAGACCTTGCCGTCCCAGTAGCCCACCGGTGCGACCACGGTGTCCAGCGCCCGGTCGCCGATCGCGGCCTTCACCTCGGCGATCCGGGTCCGGTACTTCGCCATCCACGCCTCGTACTGTGCGGTGCGCCCCAGGGCCTCGGCGGTCTCCTTGAAGTGCTCCATCCAGCTGCGGCCGTCGAAGGCGTTGACGCTGTAGGTGGGGGCGATCTCCTTCAGCCGCTCGTGGGTCTTCTCGTCATAGCCCAGCCCGTTGAGGATGAAGTCGGGACTCGCGGCGAGGATCTTCTCGTAGTTGTAGTCCGGGTAGTTCGCGAACGGCGTCACGCCCTGCAGCGCCTCCTGCGGGAAGAAGCTCGGGAAGGCGGTGTAGCCGCTGTCGCCGCGGATCGGCTGCTCCTTGGCCAGCGGGTAGCCGAGGGCGATCAGGAGGTCCACGTCGGTGGTGTACATGCCCAGCGCCGCCTGTACCTTACCTAAATCCCAATGCCCTGGCATCACGTCCATCTTTCGACGCACAAGCACGCTGAAGCCACCGGTCCTCAGCGAGGATCTGCACTCTCGACGGCGAAGCCGCAGCGCCGCCCGCCAACAGGGAGCATCGACAGTGCAGATCCTCCCGGCGGAGGTTGCTCTTCGTGACGCTTCGTTCGTTCCTCACGAAGCTCCTCAGGGAGCGGTTGGGGCTAGTTCGGGTCCTGGGAGACGAACGGGTGCTGCCAGCCGACGGCCGACTCGAGCTGGGCCGACAGGCTCAGCAGGACCTCCTCGGCGCCGAAGCGACCGCCGAGCATCACGCCGATGGGCAGGCGGCGGCCGTCCACCTCTGCGGTGTGCAGGGGCAGTGAGATGGCCGGGCGGCCGGAGAGGTTGTAGACACTCGTCCAGGGGGTGAACCGGGTCTGGGCGGCGAAGTCGGCGGCCGGGTCGGCGTCGTTCCGCAGGGCGCCGACCAGCGAGGGTGGCTGGGCGAGCGTGGGGGTGAGGATCGCGTCGAAACCGTCCCAGGCGAGGGCGACCTCCAGGGTGAGCCGCTGCACGGCGGCCGCTGCCGTCGCGTACTCCACCCCGCTGGTGGCCCGTCCGGTCTCCCGCAGCCACCGGGTGAGTGGACGGAGCACCGGCTCGGCCGCCTCGGGCAGCGGGATCGACGCCGCGCCGACCGCCCACAGGGCCCCGAACGCCGTCCAGCGCTCCACCGGGAACGGGACCGGCGCCTCGTCCACCTGATGGCCCAGGCCGGCCAGGGTGTCGGCGGTGGCGCGCACGGCGGCGAGGCACGCCGGGTGCACGTCCGCCTCCGCGATCACCGGTGTGGTCAGCACGCCCACGCGCAGCCGTCCGGGCTCCCGCCGCGCCGCATCGAGGAAGGTCGCCGCCGGCGGCGGAGCGAGGTAGGTCTCCCCCACCCCGTGGCCGGCCAGCACATCGAGGGCGACCGCGGTGTCGGCCACCGTCCGGGTGAGGACGCCGTCGCTCCCCAGCCCCGGGCCGGGCGGACGCAGCCGTCCCGCGCTGATCCGGCCACGGCTGGCCTTGAGCCCGACCAGCCCGCAGGCAGACGCCGGGATCCGGATCGAGCCGCCCGCGTCCGACCCGTGCGCGATCGGCGCGAGCCCGGTCGCCACGGCTGCGGCGGCGCCACCGCTGGAACCGCCGGCCGAACGGGTCAGGTCCCACGGCGTGCGCGCGGCCGGGGCGCCCTCGGGCTCGGTGTAGCACGGCAGGCCGAACTCCGGGGTCGCGGTCTTGCCGAGCAGCACCGTCCCCGCCGCGGCGAACCAGCCGACGATGTCGTCGTCGACGTCCGCGATGTTGCCGCGCAACGCGGCCGAACCGGCCTCGAAGCCGACGCCGGAGACCGGGCTGAGGTCCTTGATCGGGCACGGCACACCGGCGAGCGGACCGACGACCTCCGCCCGGGCGACCGCAGCGTCCACCGCCCCGGCCTGCGCGAGCGCCAGTTCGGGCGTCAGCCGCGCGTACGCCCCCACGAAGGCCGACAGTCGCTCCGCCCGCTCCAGGTGCGCCGTGGCCACCTCGACCGCCGACACCGCGCGCGAGCGGACGGCCCGCGCCGTCGCCAGCGCGTCCAGCTCGACCAACTCCATCAGTGCTTGATCTTCCCCGGATTCAGGGTGCCGGCGATGGTGGGCTGGAAGTCCTCCCCGAGCTGCTTGACCGCGAGCCGGCCGACCAGCTGCTGCTCGGTGGTCACCCGCTCCGACCGGGCCCGGCCGACGAAGGTGATCAGCCAGTGCAGCAGGGTCGTCACCCGGTTCTTGAAGCCGACCACGTAGATCAGGTGGACGAACAGCCACGCGAACCAGGCCGGGAACCCGGACAGCTCCAGCTTGCCCACCTTCGCGACCGCGCCGAAACGGCTGATCACCGCCATCGACCCCTTGTCGTGATACGCGAACGGTGCGGTCACGGGGTGCCCGGCCAGCTCGCCCCGGATCTTCGATGCGGCGTAGCGGCCACCCTGAATGGCCACCTGGGCGACGCCCGGCAGCTTGTCGAGGCTGATCATGTCGCCAACGACGAACACCTCGGGGTGGCCCGGCAGCGTCAGGTCGGGGTTGACCATGATCCGTCCGGCGCGGTCCAGCTCGGCGCCGGACTGTTCGGCCAGCGTCCGGCCGAGTGCGCTCGCCTGCACGCCGGCGGCCCAGATCTTGCAGGACGCCGCGATCCGCTCCGTCGTCCCGTCCTTGTACTTGACTTCGAGCCCGGTCGCGTCCACGTCCGTGACCAGTGCGCCCAGCCGTACCTCGACCCCGTTGCGTTCCAGTTCGGCCTTCGCCGCGGCGGACAGCTTGGCGCCGAACGGCGGCAGCACCACGTCCATGCCGTCCAGCAGCAGCACCTTCGCGTCGCGGGTGTCGATCCTGCGGAAGCTGCGCCGGAGCGTGTGCTGGGTGAGTTCCGCGATCTGCCCGGCCATTTCGACGCCGGTCGGCCCGGCCCCGACGACCACGAAGGTGAGCAGCCGCTGCCGCTCCTCTGCGTCCTCGCTGAGCTCGGCCATCTCCAGCGAGCCGAAGATCCGCGCCCGCAGTTCGAGGGCGTCGTCGATGGTCTTCATGCCGGGTGCGAAGGTCGCGAACTGGTCGTTGCCGAAGTACGACTGGCCGGCCCCGGCGGCGACGATCAGGTGGTCGTACCTCAGCGCGATGGTCTTGGCCAGCTTCTCGGCCACCACGACGCGGCTGGCGAGGTTGATCCGGGTGACCTCGGCGAGCAGGACGGTGGCGTTGGCCTGCGCGCGCAGGATGTCCCGGGTGGCCGGGGCGATCTCCCCGGTGGAGAGGATGCCGGTGGCGACCTGGTACAGCAGCGGCTGGAAGAGGTGCGAGACCGTGCGGGAGACCAGCGTGACATCGACGGGCGCGTCGGCGAGGGCCTGCGCCGCGAACAGCCCGCCGAAACCTGAGCCGATGATGACGACATGGGGACGGGTCATGCTGACCTCCACTCGATGAGGTGTGCCCGGCAGTAGGGCAACCCTAGACGCCGCGGCCCTATTCCGGAACGGCCACCGTCCCACCCCGGACACGACTCCCCGAAGTGGCGCAAAACGGGGACAGACCCCTTTTCCACCACTTCGCCGAGCCGGGCGTGGCGGAAAAGGGGTCTGTCCCCGTTTTCGACCGGGTGGATGGGAACGGGACCTGTCCCTGGCGTTCGCAGCGTTCGTAGACCGAGAGCGGAACCGTCCCCGGTCTGGTCGGGCTGGTCTCAGGCGGAGCGGGAGATGACGCCGTCGCAGAGGGCGGCGAGGGCGGTCTTCGCGGGGCCGTCGGGCAGCGGCGCCAGGTGGGCGCGGGCGACCTCGGCGCGGCGGCGGATCTCCTCGCGCGCCTCCGTCATCGCCGGATGGGCGCGCATCAGGCCCAGGGCCTCGGCGAGGTCGGCGTCCGCGGACAGGTCGGCGTCCAGCAGGGCCAGCAGGCGCGCGTCCGCCGGATCGGTGCTGCGCCGTGCCAGCAGGGTCGGCAGGGTGGGTACCCCGGCCCGCAGGTCGGTGCCGGGCGTCTTGCCGGACGAGTCACTGGCGATGTCGAGGATGTCGTCGCTGAGCTGGAAGACCATCCCGATCTCCTCGCCGTAGGCGTCCAGCGCCCGCAGCTCCCGCTCCCCCACTCCGGCCACCATGCCGCCGAAGATCGCCGACGCGGCGATCAGCGAACCGGTCTTGTCCGCCAGCACCTCGAGGTAGTGCTCGAGCAGGTCCGCGCCCGCCTTCGGGCCGCGGGTCTCCGCGATCTGGCCCTGGACGAGCCGGGCGAAGGTGTTCGCCTGCAGCGTCACGTAGTCGGTGCCGAGGGTGGCGACGATCGAGGACGCCCGGGAGAACAGGAAGTCCCCCACCAGGATCGCGACGGTGTTGTCCCACCGCTGGTTGGCGCTGGGCGCGCCGCGGCGCAGCTGGGCCTCGTCCATCACGTCGTCGTGGTAGAGGCTCGCGACATGCGTGAGCTCCATCACGAGAGCGGCCCGCACCACGGCCTCCTCGTCCGGCTCGGCGGCCAGCAGGGCGGCGAGCACGACCAGCAGCGGACGGAACCGCTTGCCGCCGGCGTGGATGATGTGCTGCGCGGCCTCCGTGACGAAGTCGGTGTCGGCCCGCGCGGCCTCCGCGAGCCGCTGCTCGACCCGGTCGAGCAGATCGGTCACGCGGGCGGTGAAGTCCCCCGGCAGGTCTCCGACAAGGTCGGCTGGCTGGGTCGCGAGGGGCACGCCGGACAGCATATCCTCAGCGCAGGAACGTGCTGGCCGACGTCACCAGGTC
>DAINOM010000120.1:3129-10627 GCA_036735445.1 Propionicimonas sp. | reverse complement strand
CGTCGTCGGCCTGCCGAAGACCATCGACAACGACGTGGTGCCGATCCGGCAGTCGCTGGGCGCCGACACGGCCGCCGAGATGGGCGCCCGGTTCGCCCGCAACGTGATGGCCGAGCACAACGCCGGGACGCGGATCCTGCTCATCCACGAGGTCATGGGCCGCAACTGCGGCTGGCTCACCGCCGCCACCGCCCGCAAGTACCACCAGTGGGTGGAGAGCGTGGAGTGGCTGCCCGAGTTCGGGCTGAGCAAGGACGCGTGGGACGTGCACGCGATCTTCGTCCCCGAGGCCGTGCTGGACATCGAGGAGGAGGCCGCCCGCCTGATCAAGGTCATGGACGAGGTGGGCTGCGTCAACATCTTCCTCTCCGAGGGCGCCGGCATCGCCGACATCGTTGCTGAGATGGAGAAGGCCGGCCAGGAGGTCGCCCGGGACGCCTTCGGCCACATCCGGCTGAAGGCGGAGAAGGTGCTCGTGCAGAAGTCGGGCTACTACTCCCGTTCCGCCGCGGCCAATGCCTTCGACCTGGCCCTGATCAAGGAGATGACCGACCTCGCCGTCGACTCAGCCATCGCCGGGAAGCCCGGCGTGATCGGCCACGACGAGGAGAACGGCGACGTACTGAGCGTCATCGCCTTCGACCGGATCAAGGGCGGCAAGCCGTTCGACATCTCCCAGCAGTGGTACCTCGACCTGCTCGCCGACATCGGCCAGCCGGCGCCCGAGGCCGCCACCCAGGCCGACGAGCACTGATCGAGCCCAACCGCTGATCGAGCGCCCCAACCGCTGATCGAGCTTGTCGAGATCCCTCGTGCGGTCTCGACAAGCTCGACCACCGCTCCCTGAGGAGGCTCGTGAGGAACGAACGAGCCGTCACGAAGGGCGGTCGGCTGCGCAGCCCTTCGTGACGCTCGCTGGCGCTCGCTCCTCAGGGAGCGGGTGGGCGGTGCGCTCGCTCGCGGGTGGGCGGTGCGCTCGCGGGTGGGCGGTGCGCTCGTTCGCGGGTGGGCGGTGCGCTCGCTCCTCAGGGAGCGGCGGGTGCTCCCAGGTGGGCGACCAGGCGGTCTAGGGCTTCGTTCAGCTCGGGGGTCTGACCACAGAAGCTGAGCCGCATCATCCGGGCGCCGTCGACGTGGTCGAAGTCGATACCCGGTGCGAGGGCCACTCCGGTCGCGGCGAGGACGTCAGCGCACCAGCGCTGGCTGTCGTCGGTGAGGTGGCTGATGTCGCACCAGGCGTAGAAGGCACCGTCCGGCGGCGCGAAGCTGGGGATCCCGAGCTCGGGGAGCCGGCGCAGCAGCAGGTCGCGGTTGCGGGCGTACCGGGCCACATGGCCGTCCAGTTCCGCCCGCGCCGCGGCGCCGAACGCCGCCAGTGCTGCCGCCTGCGAGACCGCCGGCGCGCAGATCGCGAGGTTCGACTGCAGCAGTTCCGCCGGGCGCCGCAGCGACTCCGGCAGCAGTAGCCAGCCGAGTCGCCAGCCGGTCATCGAGTGGTACTTGCTCACCGAACCCAGCACCACCGACTCCGGGCCGAATGCGCGGGCGGTCACACACGGACGGCCGTACGAGATGCCGTCGTAGATCTCGTCGCTGATCAGCAGGCAGTCGTGGGCGGCGCACCACGCGGCGAGCGCGGCGAACTCCTCGGGGTCGATGATCGTTCCGGTCGGGTTGGCCGGTGAGGCGAGGACGAGTCCCGCGGGCACCTCGGGCAGCGCCTCCAGCATCGCGACCGTCGGCTGGTAGCGCGACGGCGGGCCGACCTCCAGGTCGATCACGCGGCAGCCGAGGCTGAGCAGGGTGTTGCGGTACGCCGGGTAGCCCGGACGGGTCATCGCCACGGCGCTTCCCGGATCGAAGGCCGCCAGCACCGCCAGCTGGAAACCCGCGGACGAGCCGGTCGTGATCAACACCTCGGCCGGGTCCACCTCGACCCCGTGGCGATTCTGGTAGTCAGCGGCGATCACCGCCCGCAGCTCGGGCAGGCCCGCGGAGACGGTGTACCCCAGCACGTCGCGGTTGATCGCGACACCGGCCGCCTCCCGGACCGCCTGCGGCGCCGGCGTGCCGGGCTGGCCCACACACAGCAGGATCGCGTCCCCGTGACTGGCCTGGCGCTCACCAGCCGCCTTGGCGACCTCCATCACGTGGAACGGCTCCACCCGACCCCGTCCGGACGGCGTCCTCACCGGCGGCGTCCGAACAGCCGGGAGATCGCGGAGACGATCACGGCACCCAGCCCGATCCCGGTCGCCGTGCCGACCACGTAGCCCGTGCCGAGCCCGATGCCCAGCGACTTGCGGGCGACCTCACTGGAGACGTACAGCTCACCAGGCAGGCTCTCGACCGGTTCGACCGCCTCGACCTCAGGTAGCGGTTCAGGCTCGGGCCGGGGCTGCTCCGAGGTCGCCAGCCAGGCGGCGATGTACAGCAGCAGGGTGGCGAAGAGGTTGAGGAACAGCATCAGCACGATCGTCGAGGCGAACACCGCGGTACCGAGGTTCCGCGAGAACGCGCCGATCAGGTAGCCGGTGAGTGCCTGCAGGACCAGCAGGCCCGTCGCGCCGATCCCGGCGCCCACCCAGGCCAGGTGGCTGGGCACCGGGTGTGGCGAGAACCAGCCGAACAGCAGGCGGAACAGCGCCGTGCCGGCGGCCAGCGAGACCAGCAGACCCAGCAGCCGCAGCAGCAGCGTCCAGCCGATGCTGTCGCCGAAGCCGAGCCACTGACCGACCTCACTGCCGAGGTAGGTGGCCACGCTGGCGGTGAGGAAGGTGGCCGCCACCCCGACCAGCAGGCCGACCAGGCCCGCGAAGTTCGCCAGGATGTCCAGCGGCATCACCAGCTGCTTGCCGGGGTTGTCCACGTCCTCGCGCATCAGCAGCCGGACCGCCCGCTTGAGGTTGCCCACCCAGCCCGAGCTGACCCAGATCGTGATCAGCAGACCGAACACGCCGATCGACGCCCAGTTGTTCAGCTGTCCGGCGATCACGTCGTAGATCGGCTTCCCCAGCGTCGAGTCGACGGCAAGCTGGGCGTGGATCCACTGCTCGATCTGCCCGAGCGCCTCGGGCCGCAGCACCGTCAGGGTGAGGCCGAGGCCCGAGAACGCCAACATCAGGATCGGCACCAGCGACAGCACGGAGAAGTAGGCGATCGCCGCTGCGAGCTGCACGCCGCCCCGCACGTTGAAGCGATCCACCGCGCGCAGCAGGTGCGCCACGAACGGTCGTTGCGAGAACACCTCCCACCACTGCAGGATCGACGTCACCGGCTCACCCCTCGTAGGCCGCCACCGGCGGGCAGGTACAGACCAGGTTGCGGTCGCCGTAGGCCTGGTCGATCCGGCCCACGGCCGGCCAGTACTTGTCGCGGCCGCCCGAGCCGACCGGCCCCGGCCGGACACCGGCGGGGAAGGCGGCCAGCTCGCGGCCGTACGGGTGGTTCCAGGCGTCGCCGATCACGCGCGAGGCGGGATGCGGGGCGTTGTGCAGCGGGTTGTCGTCGGCGGGCCACTCCCCTGCCGCCACCTGGTCCATCTCGCGGCGGATCGCGATCATGGCGTCACAGAAGCGGTCCAGTTCCGCCCTCGACTCGGACTCGGTGGGCTCGATCATCAGCGTCCCCGCCACCGGGAAGCTCATCGTCGGCGCGTGGAACCCGTAGTCGACGAGGCGTTTGGCGACATCGTCGACGGTGATGCCGGTCTGTCGGGTCAACTCGCGCAGGTCCACAATGCACTCGTGCGCGACCAGTCCCGCCGCACCCGTGTACAGCACCGGGAAGTGCGGGTCGAGCCGCCGGGCGACGTAGTTCGCCGCGAGGATCGCCGTCTGGGACGCGCGGCGCAGCCCGTCCGCGCCCATCAACGCAATGAAGGCCCATGTGATCGGCAGGACGCCGGCGGAGCCGAACGGGCCGGAACTCACCGGTCCGTAGCTGCCGGCCGGCCCGGCCGAGGCGACCAGCGGGTGGTTGGGCAGGTAGGGCGCCAGGTGTTCGCGGACGGCCACCGGCCCGACCCCCGGACCACCGCCGCCGTGCGGGATCGCGAACGTCTTGTGGAGGTTGAGGTGGCTGACGTCGGCACCGAAGCGCCCCGGCCGAGCCAGTCCGAGCATGGCGTTGAGGTTCGCGCCGTCGACGTACACCTGGCCACCGGCGTCGTGCACGAGCCGGCAGATGTCGGTGATCGTCTCCTCGAACACCCCGTGCGTGGACGGGTAGGTCACCATCACCGCAGCGAGCTCGGCAGCGTGCTGGCCGATCTTCGCCCTGAGGTCGTCGAGGTCGACGGAACCGTCGGCGGCGGTGGCGACGACCACCACCCGCATGCCGGCCATCACGGCGGACGCGGCGTTGGTGCCGTGTGCGGACGCCGGGATCAGGCACACCGTGCGATGGGCGTCGCCGTTGGCGAGGTGGTACGACCGGATCGCCATCAGGCCGGCGAACTCACCCTGGCTGCCGGCGTTGGGCTGCAGGCTGACCCGGTCGTAGCCGGTGATCTCGGCCAGCCAGTCGCACAGCTGCCCGATCAGTTCCGCGTAACCCCCGGCATCCGCGTCCGGCACGAACGGGTGCAGGTTCGCGAAGCCCGGGTAGCTGATCGGCTCCATCGCCGCCGCCGGGTTGAGCTTCAGGGTGCAGGAGCCGAGGGGGATCATCCCGCGGTCGAGGGCGAAGTCGCGGTCGGCGAGGGTGCGCAGGTAGCGCATCAGCTCGGTCTCGCTGCGGTAGGCCGAGAACACCGGGTGGGTGAGGTACTCCCCCTCCCTGAGGTGGTCGCCCAGACCACCGGCTGCCCGGTCGCCGAGGCTCACGCCGAAGGCGGCGGCCACGGCGGCCAGCTCGGCCTCGCCCGCGTCCTCGCCGATACTGATCCCGACGTGGTCGACGTCCACCAGCCGCAGGTGCACCCCTGCCCGGCGGGCCGCGGCGACGACGTCGGCCGCCCGACCGGGCGTGGTGATCGTGAGGGTGTCGAAGAAGCTCTCCCCCGCCAGTCCGTGGCCACCGTCGATCAGCGCTGCCGCCAGCCGGCGCGTGCGCTCGTGGACGGTCCGCGCGATCGCGGCCAGCCCGTCGGGCCCGTGGTGGACGGCGTAGCAGCTCGCCGTGACGGCCAGCAGCACCTGCGCGGTGCAGATGTTCGAGGTCGCCTTCTCCCGGCGAATGTGCTGCTCGCGGGTCTGCAGGGCCAGCCGGAACGCCGGCACGCCGTCCGCGTCCTTGCTGAGGCCGACGATCCGTCCGGGCAGCTGCCGCTCCAGGCCGGAGCGGACGGCGATGAAGCCGGCGTGCGGCCCACCGTAGAACAGCGGGACGCCGAACCGCTGCGCGGACCCCACCGCGATGTCGACGCCCCAACTGGCTGCCGAACCGATCAGGGTCAGCGCCAGCAGGTCGACGGCAGCGATCAGCTGGGCGCCGTTGTCGTGGGCCAGGCCGGCGAGCTCGCGCAGTCCTGCGGCGGACGGCAGCCGTCCGTCCGCGCCGGGAACCTGCACGACGACGGCGAACGCCTGGTTGGCCCTCACGGCGTCGGCCAGCGACTCCCCGGCCACCACGATCTCCACCCCGGTGGCGAGGCAGCGGGTGCGCAGCACGGCGAGGCTCTGCGGCAGCAGGTTCGCGTCGACCACCACGACCCCGCCCTTGCGGGAGACCCGATGGGCCACCGCGACCGCCTCGGCGACAGCCGTGCCCTCGTCCAGGAGGCTCGCACCGGCGACCGGCAGGCCGGTCAGGTCGGCGATCATCGTCTGGAAGTTCGCCAGCGCCTCCAGCCGGCCCTGGCTGATCTCCGGCTGGTACGGCGTGTAGGCCGTGTACCACGCGGGGTTCTCCAGCACCATCCGCCGGACCACGGGCGGCGTGATCGTGCCGGAGTAACCCAGCCCGATCATGGCCGTACCCGGCACGTTCCGCGCCGCGAGCGCGGCCAGCCGGCGTTGCACCTCGAACTCGCTCGCCGGCGGTGGCAGCCGCAAGGGTTCGGTGAGGCGGATCGCGGCCGGTACGGCCGCGTCGGTCAGCTCGTCGAGACTGGCGTAGCCGAGGTCTGCGAGCATCTGCTCCTGGTCGGACGCGGAGGCGCCCAGGTGGCGTTGGCTGAAGTCGTCCATGGCAGGCACAAACCTACCCCGAGCCGAGTTGTCAGACGCTCAGCCGCCCATGGGCGGCTGAGCGTCTGACAACTCGGCGGGAGGAGGGGGGCAGTCAGCGGACGAACAGGGTCGGCACAGGCAGGATCAGGCCGTTGACGATCCGTGCGTCGAAGAACCAGCCGTCGACGGGGAACCGCGCCACGAGCGTGTCGGCGGGCCGGGCGATCAGCACCCGTCCGTCCCGGGTGGGCAGGAAGGACATGCCCGGCAGCAGCGCCTGCGACCGCAGGTTGGTGAAGCCGCCGTCGGCCTCCACCCGGCCACTCGCCGCCATCCCGGTGGTGACGTTGTAGAACAGCAGCGTGCCGTCCGTGGCGGCGAAGATGTGCGTCCACGGATCGAAGCCGGGATGGGTGCGCAGGTCGGCGAAACCGCCGTCGCCCGTGAACCGTCCCACCGCAGCGAGCCGGCTGTAGGAGTTGTAGAACAGCACCAGCCCGTCCTGCACGGGAACGATGTGCGTCCAGAAGTCGAGCAGGATGGGCTCGCTCAGCCGGGTGTAGGCGCCGTTCGCCGCGATCCGCCCGGTCGTCCCGAGACCCCGGTAGCCGTGGGAGTCCGACGTCACCAGGTAGAACAGCAGCATGTCGGGGAACACCACCAGCATGTTGTGGGCGGTCTCGGCCTCCGGGTTGTCCCGCACATCGGCGTAGGTGCCGTCCACTGCCACTTCACCGATCGTCAGGATCCCGGTCTGGTGCTTGTAGGCGGCCACCCGGCCCCCACCGAGGGCGAGCAGGTGCGACCACGCCGGGTCCAGCGGGAAGTCCCGCAGCACGACCGCGATGCCGTTGTCCGTGAGGGAACCGGTTCGGGTCGCTCCGGTGCTGAAGTTGTACCGCAGCCAGGTCGCCTGCCCGGGCGCGGCCGCCTCCGCAGGCGTCAGCAGGGCGGTGACGAGGTCGTCGGGGACGGGGTGGGCCATGGCTGCTCCGCTCGGTGGGCGCAGCACCAGTGTCCGCCCGGTACGGGACCGGGCGCATCAGCAGTGTTGCGCGCCGTCAGACCGCGCGGGCGCGGCGCCGGCGGGAGAGTTCGTCGTCGGAGTGCGCCGGTTCCTCCGCGCGCTCGGCGGGCAGCTGCTGCAGCGTGCCCTCGATGTCGCGCCAGACCCCGCCCAAGGCGATGCCGAACATGCCCTGGCCGCCGCGCAGGAGGTCGACCACCTGGTCGTCGGACGTGCACTCGTAGACCGACACGCCGTCGCTCATCAGGGTCACGGTGGTCAGGTCCTCCACGCCGCGTGCCCGCAGGTGGTCGATCGCGGTGCGGATCTGCTGCAGCGAGATGCCGGCGTCGATCAGCCGCTTGATCACCTTGAGGAT
>DAINOM010000120.1:0-3119 GCA_036735445.1 Propionicimonas sp. | reverse complement strand
CAGCAGGTCGCGGAAGCTGTACAGCCGCTGGGTGCCGGAGCCGCCGGCGGCGCGGACCTCGGGCACGACCAGTCCGGTGCGGGCCCAGTAGTCCAGCTGGCGGTAGGTGATGTCGGCCGCGCGGCAGGCGACCGGGCCGCGGAAGCCGAAGTCCTCGGGGAGCGGCGAGAAGTCGCCGTCGAACAGCAGATCCTGGTTCGGCACCTGGTGCTGAGCGTTCATCGCTGCCTCAACTTCTCGTCGTTGGAATCACCGCGTTGGGATTACGACGGTAATCCGCCCCGGCAGCGGGGGTCAACGACACGCCGGGCGGCCTCTTCACTGCCCACCGAGTCTGAACCGCTACCTCAGGGTTCGTCCTCGCCGGTGAAGTCCTCCGGTGTGACCGAGTCGAGGAACTCGCGGAACCGCTCGACCTCCTCGTCCGCCTGGCCGGGATCCCCCGCGACAGCCGCCTCCGCAGGCTCGACTCCGGCCGTGTCCAGCACCTCGTCCACGCACTCGATCGGGCTGCCCAGTCGCAGCGCGAGCGCGATCGCGTCGCTCACCCGGGCCGGCACGGCCCTCTCGCCGAAGGTCAGTTCGGCGTAGAACTGCCCGTCCTCGTAGGCGGTGATCCGGACGGCGGTCAGCGGTTCGGCCGAGCCCTCCGCCAGCCGCCAGGCCAGGTCGTGGATGTTCGGACGCCGCGCGTCGGGCTCCTCCGTCGCGCTGAAGATGGCGGACGCGCCCCCGTGGCTCATCCAGACGGGCAGCAGCCGCTCGCGGCCGCCGACCTCTGCCAGCACCACCAGCGGCGACGCGTCGCCCGTGGAGACCCGGATCTCGACCACTCTGACCTCGCGCACGCCGTCCTCACTGGGGGAGTTGGGATCGCATGATCGCCGCGTGGGCGTGCAGCACCAGCTGCATCACCTCGGCGGGCAGGGCACGGCTGGACGGGTTGCGACGCAGGTGCGGCGCGATCGCCTGCTCGATCAGGCCGACCTCGCGCTCCGCGGCCTGCTTGACCACCCGAAGGTGGCGGGCGTCCATCCCGAAAGCGGCCAGCTTCCGGGAGATCACCGCGACGGTGAGCGCGTCGCGGCCGTAGTAGATGGTGCCCCGCCGGGGCAGCACCAACTGGTGCTTCTCCAGTTCCGAAAGGGCGGGCTCGCTCAGGCCGCTCAGTTCGAGGAGTTCGCGGCGCGTGATCCGGATCGCCCGCTTCGGCGGTCGCGGCTGGGCAGCGATCCCCGCCGTCGGGTCGGTGCCGTCGTTCGCCGGGGCGGACCGCGTGCCACCCAGGGACGGCGGCTCCTGGCCGCGGTCCATCATCTCCAGGTGCTCCCGGATCACCTTCAGCGGCAGGTAGTGGTTCTTCTGGACGTCCAGGATGTAGCGCAGGCGCTCGATGTCGGACTCCGCGTAGCGTCGATACCCGGACGGGGCCCGCTCGGGCGAGATCAGGCCCTCGGACTCGAGGAAGCGGATCTTGGAGATCGACACGTCCTCGAAATCGGGTTTCAGGATGGCCAGGACCTGGCCGATGCTGCGCAGGCCGATCGCCATCAGTCCTGCCCGGTGAAGAACACCATGCGGAACTTGCCGATCTGCACCTCGTCGCCGCGGCGGAGGGCGACGTCCCCGTCGATCAGCGTCTTGTTCACATAGGTGCCGTTGAGGCTGTTCTCGTCGGTCACCCAGACCTGGCCCTCGCGCCTGGTGAACCGCGCGTGGTGGCGGGACACCGTGATGTCGTCGAGGAAGATGTCGCAGCGCGGATGGCGGCCTGCCGTGATCACGTCGGCGTCGATCAGGTAGCGCGCGCCGGCCTGCGTGCCCTTCAGCACGAGCAGCAGCGCCGATCCCACCGGCAGGGCCTCGATCGCCTCCGCGTCGTCGGGGCTCAACTCCTCGACCCGGAACTCCTCGACCACCGGCGGGATCACGCGCGTGGTGTCGCCGGACAGCTTCGCGAGGCTGGTGCCACAGTGCGGACAGAAGTTGGCCGCCTCGGCGAGTTCATGACCGCAGGCGGGGCAATGCATCATGTCGGCCACCTTTCGTGCTGGCTGGACGAGCCCTCCCCCGACCCGAGGCTCAACGACAGGTAGACCTTCAGCCTAGCCCGAGACGAGCTCGCTGTAGGCGTCGGCGTCCAGAAGATCGTCGAGTTCGGCGGGATCGCCCAGTTCGAGTTCGAAGATCCAACCGTCACCGTAAGGGTCAGAGTTGATGGTCTCGGGGGTGTCGTTGAGCAGTTCGTTCACCGCCGTGACCACACCGCTGGCCGGGGAGTAGACGTCGGAGACGCTCTTGGTGGACTCGACCTCCGCGCAGGCGTCGTCCGCGGCGACTTCCTCGCCCACCTGGGGCAACGAGACGTAGACCACGTCGCCGAGGGCTTCCGCTGCGTAGTCGGTGATCCCGACCCGGACGGTGTTGCCGGCGCCCTGGCGCACCCATTCGTGCTTGCTGGAGTAGCTCAGATCATCGGGGAACACGCACGCACTCCTTCTGGCGGCGCTGCCGCCGGTGGTTTTCGCGACAACAGTATCGCCCCGGCCCCGCAGCGGCTGGCGGACGGCGATCGTCCTTAGGCTGCGTCGCCCTTCTCGAGTGGCATCCGCCGGATCACGTCCACGCCCTGGCCGATGTAGAGCAGCCCCGACCACCAGTACAGCCCCGCACCCCAGATCACGCACGCCCAGCCGGCGATCCTCGCCGCCGTGTGCCACGGGTCGTCGCCCTCGCCCAGCAGGACCAACGGGAAGGCGTAGAGCAGGGCGAAGGTGGCCGCCTTGCCGAGGAAGTGGACGGGAAGGCTGGTGAACCCCCGCCGCCGCAGTGACGGCCAGATCGTGGTGAACATCAGCACGTCCCGCGCGGCCAGCACCAGCACCAGCCACCACGGCACGATGGCGCGCATCGCGAAGCCGATCAGCGTGGCCAGGATGTACAGCCGGTCCGCCAGCGGGTCCAGGACCTGGCCGAGGCGCGAGCGCAGGTGCCAGCGCCGCGCGATCTGCCCGTCCAGCCAGTCGGTGGCCCCACCGACGGCGAGCACCACCACGGCCCAGACATCGGACTGCCGCTCCAGCAGCAGCCACAGGAACAACGGGACGCCCAGCAGCCGG
>DAINOM010000119.1:0-10634 GCA_036735445.1 Propionicimonas sp. | reverse complement strand
AGAACCCCTGCCCACACCTGAAAACCCTGTCTTTGCGCAGGTCACGGGGCTTCTACAACCACGACCAGCGCTCCTCCGAGCCTACCGTTTCCGACTCCAGGGGGCGAGTGGTGCGATCACGTGGGATGTCTCAAACCCTTCTTCGCCCGGAGCAGGTCAACGATCTGGTGGCGCAGTACCGCGAGGGCGCGACGCCCGTCGAGCTGGCGTCCCATCTTCGGAGTGAACCGCCGCACGGTGGCCACACACCTCACCCGCCGGGAGGTCACCATCCGCCGCGGACGGCTCGACTCTGCCCGCATCCATGAAGCAGCCGACCTCTACCTCAGCGGGCTATGCCGCGCCAGTGCAGCGACTGCGACGACTGTCGCAGCGGCCACGGCCGCCACCGCACCCACCACCGGGGAGGACGGCGCGCCGGCCAAGCGGCCGACAGCGATCCAGCCCAGCCCCCAGGCCATCGCGGCCGCCGCGCCCCAGGGCGCCCGCAGGACCCGGGCGAACACGACCCCGAGCAGGGTTGCCACGACCAGCACTACGACCGCAGCGGCCTGGTTCCCGGTCGCGCCCAGGTCGACGCCCTGCGCCACCGCGGCGGCGGTGATGTTCGCGCACGTCGCCACGGCAACCCAGCCGAGGTAGAGCCCGAACGTCCCATCGAGCATGATCGCCTCAGCGGGGCCGGACGCCGCCCGCCCGGCGAGCCGCTTCATCACCAGGCCCAGGACGACGGCGAGGAGGGCGATGTCGAGCACGCTCAGCCACAACCAGCCCGCCTGCGTGATGCCCAGCCAGGCGCCGTTGAGCAAGATGGACGCCGCGGGCAGCCACCCCAGCGAGCGTGCCCGCTCGGACGCCCCGCCGGCCGGCGTCCACAACCACACGACGTATGCCACCAGCAGCAGGTAGATCACCGACCAGATCGAGAAGGCGGGGGTGGCGGGGGCGAGCAGGGTCGCGTCGGCGGAAAAAGCGCCGCCCGCGGTCTGTTCGACGGGGTTGCCCAGCAACCCGAATCCCCAGAGCGTGCCTAGACCCATGAGAAGGAGCGCGGCGGTGTCGAGGAGTCGCCTCATCCAGGTGTTCATGCGTTCGCCTGCCTTTCGATTCGTGGTGTCAGGGTGTGCCGCGGACGGGCGAGCGCGAGGGCCGACAGCGCGCCGGCCACGGCGACGGAAGCGAGCGTGGCGCCGACCAGGGCGGACCGTCGTCCCCACCGCTTCGGATCCGCGCCCGCGAGTGCGCGACGGACGGCCTCGTCGTACCCGAGCAGGCCGCCGGCGGGGTCGCCGAGCAGGGCGGCGGCGTCCGTCTCGCGCCGGACGGCGTCGTGGATCAGGCTCCCCACCAAGGGTTTGGCGATCGCGGCGGGCACGGGGGTGATCAGGCCGACCCAGTGGGAAGCCAGCCACGGCGTGAGCACCGGCACCGTCGCCACCAGGCGGGGCCGCAGGCCCGTGACCCGTGCGTAACGCCGCATCATGTCCGCGTAGGTGAGCACCTCGTCCATCCCGATGTCGATCGTGCGGTTCACCTCCGGTGGCAGATCGGCTGCGCCCACGAGGTAGTGGACGACGTCGGCCAACGCGATCGGCTGAATGCGGTTGGTCAGCCACCGGGGCCCGACCATGACCGGAAGACGCTCGGTGAGGTGGCGCAGCATCGCGAACGACGCCGATCCCTCCCCCAGCACCACGCCCGCCTGCAGCACCGCGGTCGGGACGCCGGACGCCAGCAGGATGTCCCCCACCTCTACGCGGGAGGCCAAGTGCGGGGACAGGTCGCCGTCGGGGTGCAGCCCGCTGAGGTACACGATGCGCCCCGTTCCCGCCTCACGGGCCGCGTCGGCGAACCCCGTGGCCAGCGCCCGGTCACGCGCAACGAAGTCGCCTTCGTCGTCCATGGAGTGCAGGAGGTAGTACGCCACGTCGGCCCCGTGCAGCGCACGGCCCAGGACGGCGGCGTCGGCGGCATCCCCCTCGGCCACTTGGACGCGGTCGACCCAGGCGCGGTCCAGTGAGTCCGGGCGGCGGGTCAGCACGCGCACCTCCCAGCCGGCGTCGAGCAGGGCGGGCACCAAGGCTCCGCCGATGGTGCCGGTGGCGCCGGTCACGAGCGCTGTTCTGGCCATGGTCAACCTCCCAGGGTGAGGACGGGGCCGAGCAGGAAGAGCATCCCGAGCGACCAGGTGAGGTGGGCGGCGATGGGTCCAGCGACGCCGCCGGTCACGCGGCGCTGCGCCGCGGTGAGCAGGCCAAGGCACGCCGCCGCGAAAGTCAGCAGCGGCACCCCAGAGAACAGCGTGGACGCTGTGTAGAGCGCCGTGGAGCCCACCAGATCCCACCGCGGCCCGAACGCGGCGTAGACGGCGCCACGGAAGAACAGCTCCTCGGCGATGCCGTTGACCACGGTGATCACGGCGACGACCCACACCGACCCCAACCGCGCGTGGTCCAGGATTTCGTCGACCGGAGCCCGCAGGACCGGGATCCGCGCGATGACGAACGCGCCCGCGAGGAACAGCGTCAGCAGCATCGCGCCCAGGATCAACCCCTGTAGGACGCCGCGGCTCGCGGCGCCCGAACGGGTGCGCCCCCGACCCAGCCGCAGGGGTCCGGACGCCAGCGCCCCGGCCCCCCACAGCCCGGCGACGCCCGCGGCGGCCCCGTAGAACAGGGGGTCGCCCGTACGGATGGCCAGCGTCCCCCCCAGGGCGAGCGCCCCGACCAGGACAGTGAGGGCGACCACGACACGCCGGCGCAAACGCTGCCCGCGGGGCTCCGGCAAGGGAGAGCCCACCGGGCTGAGCAGGGACGCGCGGAAGAAGGCCCGCAGTTCGGCCACCGGACCGCGTCGGCCCACCGGCGCATCCGTCAGGTCAGGCACGCGACCCCACCGCCCCTCGCACCTCGGCGTAACGAGCCAGCGCCTCGCGGCGTTCGGCGCCGTGATCGACGATGCGCTCGGGGTAGCCGTGTGCGTAGCCCTCTTCAACCGCCCAGGGCTCGTGGGCGGTCGCCCCCGACAGATGCGCCAACTCGGGGACCCAACGGCGGACGTAGTGACCCTCAGGGTCGAAGCGCAGCCCCTGCAGGACGGGGTTGAACACCCGAAAATAGGGGGCGGCATCGGTGCCGGTGCCGGCGATCCACTGCCAGCCGTGGGTGTTCGAGGCGAGGTCGCCGTCGATGAGGTGGTCGAGGAACCACCGCGCACCCGCCGGCCACCACACGTGGAGGTCCTTGGTCAGGAAGCTGGCCGCGACCATGCGCACTCGGTTGTGCATCCAGCCGGTCGCCAGGAGCTGGCGCATGCCGGCGTCGACGAGAGGGAAGCCCGTGCGACCCTGCTGCCACGCCTCCACCAGGTCGGCGGAGTCCTCGTACCGGATGCCCGCCAGTGCGGGGCGCAGGTCGGCCTCCAGGCTCTCGGGGTGATGGTGCAGAACGTCGGCGTAGAACTCCCGCCAGGCCAGTTCGGTGATGAAGCGCTCGGCGTCCGGCCCTCCGTACGCCTCGAGGTCGGCCAGCAGCGAGCGTGGGTGCAGGACGCCGAACTTGAGGTACGGGGAGAGCCGGGAGGCGGCGTCGAGGTCGGGGCGGTCGCGACGGGTCGCGTACCCCGCCAGACCGTCCGCGAGGAAGGCGCGCCACCGGTCCAGCGCCGCCCCCTCCCCTGCCGGCGGCAGGTCCGGGACGCCGGGGGCGTCCAACGCAGCCTCGAGGCGGGACCACGACTCGCCCGCATGAGCGGCGGGAGCGAGGACGAGGCTGGGGGGCTCCTGGGCCGGGGCCCGCCAGCCGTGCTCGCGCCACGCCCTGGCGAACGGGGTGAAGACCTCGAACGGCTTGCCCTCCCGGGTGCGGACCCGTCCGGGCGTGACCACGTACGAACTGCCCGTCTCGACCCAGGCGACGCCGACCTCGGCGAGCGCGTCCCGGACGCGTGCGTCCCGGGCGGCGCCGGCGGGCTCTGTCTCGGTGGAGACATGGACCGACCTCGCCCCGCGCGCCCGGGCGAGAGCAGGCAGCACCTCGGCCGGCTCTCCCTGGAGCAGCGTGAGGTGTCCGTCATAGGCCTCCCGCAGCGCGAGCAGGGTCGCCGCCAGCCACGCTCGGCGGGCGGCCCCCGCAGTGTCGAAGAAGGCGGGGTCGAGGACGAAGCAGACCGTGACCTCGCCCCCGGCGGCGCGCTCGTGGGCTGCTGCCAGGGTGGGGAGATCAGCCCGACGCAGGTCGCGCCGGAGCCAGACGATCGCGCCCATGCAGCCAGCCTAGGGATTGGACAAACATTGCACAAGTGACCGATGCGCAAGCTAGGGTGGTGCTCGATCCACCGCGAAGGAGCCCCTGTGACCACGCCCGCACCCCGTCGTCGCTCGTCGCGGGCCGGCGAGCGCGAGGTCCCGCGGGTGGCCTTGGAGGACGGCCTATGGCGCATCCGATCCCTCCCGGTGGCCCGGCAGGTCTTGCGGGCGCGCCGGGAGACGACCCAGGCGGGGTTCACGGCCGAGTGGATCCCCAAGGGGTGGTTGCGGCACCACCCGATCCTGATCTCGGACGGCCCGCTGCATGATGCCCAACGCGTCAAGGTGGGCCGGTTCCTGGCCCCCGCGGTTGTCGCCGACCGTTACCTCAACTTGATGGAGCGCGGGGCTGACGCGCTGCTGGACGGCCAAGGCCGCGACGAGTTCGCCCTGGACGACCTCGCGCTGCTGTACTCGGTCGAGGTCACCTCTCACGTCGTGGGCCTGACCGAGTCACGGGTGCCGGCGATGGCCCGCCGGCTGGTCTCGTTCTTCCGGCAGCCACCGTTCGACCTGGCCAAGCCGCGCCTGGGTCGGACGCCCCGGCAGTGGGCCACGGCCGCCGCCAACGGGCTGTGGCCCCTCGTTCGGTTCCACCTGGCCGACGTGCGCCCGGCCATCCGGAAGCGGCGTCGGCTTCCGGCTGACGACATCATCAGCCACCTCATCGGCGAGGGCTACACCGACGCCGACATCCTCGTCGAGTGCCTCACCTACGGTACCGCGGGAATGGTGACCACCCGCGAGTTCATCACGATGGCTGCCTGGCACCTCCTGGACGACCAGGACCTGGCCGATCGCTACCGGGCGGCGCAACGCCCGGAGCGGTTGGCGATCCTCAACGAGATCCTGCGCCTGGAGCCGGTGGTTGGCCACCTCTACCGGCGTGCCACGGCTCCCTTTACCCTGACCGAGGGTGACCGGACGTGGGCGGTGGCGTCCGGGGACCTGATCGACGTCGCCGTCCGCCAGGCCAACGCCGACCCGGACGCCGTGGGTGCCGACGCGCTCACCCTGTGCCCCGGCCGCCGGCTTCCGGCCGGAGTAAACGAGGCGGGGCTGAGCTTCGGCGACGGGGCGCACCGCTGCCCGGGCCAGCCGCTGGCCGTCCTGGAGGCCGACGTGCTGCTCACCCGCCTCCTGGCGCGCGAACCGGTCGTGCTCGGCGAGCCGGCGCTGGGTTGGGACGACCTCATCGCCGGCTACACACTGCGCGGCCTCCGCCTGCGGCTTGAAGCACCGGCCACCACGGCGGGGAGACAGCCCTGATGGACGATCGCTACCAGTACCTGGCCCTGATGGCCGCCTGCGTGCTGGTCACCCTCCCCTTGGAGTTCCTGCTCCGGGCCCGGGTGTACCGGCGCCCGGTGCGCCTGGCCCTGGCGATGCTGCCGACGCTGGTCGTCTTCGTGGCCTGGGACATGCTCGGCATCGCGCGCGACCACTGGTCTTACAGTCCTCGGTTCACCACGGGAATCATGCTGGGCCCCATGCCCCTGGAGGAGCTGGTGTTCTTCCTCGTGATTCCGGTGTGCGGCCTGCTCACGTACGAGGCTGTCGGCAGCGTGCTCCGGCGCGTCCGCGGCGGGGAGGAGGACGCGCATGCCTGAGTACACCGTCCTCACGCTGGCGGCCATCCCCGCCGTCGCCGCGATGGAACTCCTGTGGCTCCGAACCGGCCTATTCCGCCGGGGACAGTACTGGCTCGCCATCGCGATCGTCTTCTTCTTTCAGGTCTGGGTGGACGGCTGGCTGACCAAGCTGAGCGACCCCATCGTCCTGTACAACCCCGCGCACCACAGCGGCGTCCGATTCCCCTGGGACATCCCGGTCGAGGACTTCGGGTTCGGTTGGGTGATGGTCACCCTCACCATCCTGGTGTGGGAGCACCTCGGTCGTCGCACGAGCACCCCGGAGGCATCATGAACCAGTCCGGCCCTCCAGGCACCCTCCCCGGCCGCGACCGGCGAGCGGTGCGCCACCCCGCGCCGGGTGGAACCGCACGCACCGGCCACCCCCGACACGTCCTCGTCGCCGGCGGCGGCATCGCAGGGCTGGCGGCAGCCACGGTCCTGGCCGAACGCGGCGTCCGGGTCACCCTGGCCGAGGCGTCCGATCGGCTCGGCGGGCGGGTGGCCGCGTGGCCGCTGGCCGACGGGCGCACGATGAGCCGGGGCTTCCACGCCTTCTTCCGGCAGTACTACAACCTGCGCGCCCTGCTGCGTCGCGTCGACCCGGAACTGGCCTTCCTCACCCCCGTGGAGGACTACCCGCTCCAACGCCCCGACGGCCTGCGCGACTCTTTCAACGGCCTGCCCACCACCCCGCCGTGGTCGATGCTGGAGTTCGTGCGGCGCAGCCCCTCCTTCACCCTCGCGACGCTGGCCCGGGTCAACGTGCCCGCGGCCCTCGAGCTGCTCAGGACCCGTTTTCCCGGCACCCACGCCGCCTACGACGGCGAGTCCGCGGCGGCGTTCCTGGATCGGTTGCGCTTCCCCCCTGAGGCGCGCGCCCTGGCCCTGGAGGTGTTCGCCCGCTCCTTCTTCGCCGACCCGCGGGAGTTCGGCGCCGGCGAACTCGTGGCGATGTTCCACACCTACTTCCTCGGGTCCGCCGAGGGCCTGCTCTTCGACGTGCCGGAGGACGACTACGACACCGCCCTGTGGGCGCCCCTCGGACGCCACCTGGCGGGTCTCGGTGTCATGGTGCGCGTGGGCGCCCCCGTCACCGACCTTGCGATCGGGGCGGACCGGGTGACCGCGCTGGTTTCCGGCGACCCGATCGAGGCGGACGCCTGCGTCCTCGCGGCCGACCCGCGCTCCGCCCGGGAGCTGATCGCGGCGCTGCCGGACGCCGACCCGGCCTGGCGGGACGCCGTCGCCGCGACGCGCAACTCGCCCCCGTTCGTGGTCGTCCGGCTCTGGCTCGAGCGCTCCGTGGACGCCGACCGCCTCGCCTTCCTCGGCACGACCGGCTACGGGCCCCTCGACAACGTGTCGGTGCTGGAGCGCTTTGAGGCCGGCGCCGCCACTTGGGCGCGGGACACCGGTGGCTCGGTGGTCGAGCTGCACGCCTACGCCTGCGCCCCAGCGGTGGCGTCCGACCCGTCCGCGGCGGACCAGGTGGCCGCCGCGCTCGAGGACGAGCTGCACCGGGTGTTCCCCGAGACGCGCGGGATCGCCGTTCGCCACCGGGAGGTCCTGGTCCGCGACGACTGCGCCCTCATCACCCCGGAGCCGTGGGAGGCACGCCCCGGCGTCCAGACTCCCTCGCCGCGCCTGGTGCTGGCGGGCGACTGGGTGCGGTGCGACCACCCCGTCGCGCTGATGGAGCGTGCCGCGACGACGGGCTTCCTTGCCGCCAACGAGCTGCTCCGCGGCTGGGGCGTCCGGGGCGAGGACCTGTGGACCGTGCCCCTGCGGGGCCTCCTGGCCCTTCCCACTCGCTGAGGCGGTCGGTCAGCCGCCGGCACGCCGGGGGTCTCGTCGGCGCCCCGGTCGGCAACCGGAGGCTCGGACGGGGCCGCCTGCCCGGTGTCGGGCGGCCTGAGGGCACCAGGTGACAGTCCGCGGACAGCGCGGCGGTGCCCACGTTCCTGCGTGCGCCGTGGGTGAGGTCGTCCAGACCGATCGCCCTCCAGAAGTCCCGGTGTTGTTCACGGTCCAGGACGGCGGTGACCTGGCCGCACCGCGGGGCCCGGTTGCGCCCCGCGGTGACGTACAGGTAGCGATGTCCGAAATCCCTGGACCGCCACGCGACCACCTCCGGGCGGGACAGGATCAACGCCCACGTGAGCAGTTCGGACGGGCCCGCGACCGTGGCGGTCATGTCCCCGACGATGTCGAGGTCACGGCCGGTGTGAAGCAGGATCGCCAGTTCGTGCGCATCTTCGGCCGGGTACACGATTCCCCCTCCGCCGGTGTCCTGGACGGGTCCTCACCCGCCCTCCACGGTCTGCACCGGACCCGGCTGGCCCCCTCGGCTATCCGGGCCGGGCAACCAGTCGGATTTCCCTGTCCCGGTGACCGTGTCAAGGGTCAGCGGCGCGGCACCCCAACCGTGACCGACCGCAGCGCCACGGCCAGCTTCTCGGCGTCCGGCACCCGGATGCGCCCGCCGAACACGTCGTAGCCGGCGGCCTCGATCCGGTCGAGGATCCGGCTGTACAGCACCAGGGCCGTCCCCACGCAACGCCGCGAGGCAGGGGGGAGCAGCGGGAGGCCCTCCTCCGCCTGGACGTATAGGCTGCGGGCGCGCGCCACCTGCTCGGCCATCATCGACCGCCACGCCGGGGTGACTGTCCGCAACCAGGGGTCGGCGCCGTGGCGCTGCAGGTCCGCCTGCGGCAAGTAGACGCGACCCCGGTCGAGGTCCTCAGCGACGTCACGCAGGAAGTTGGTGAGCTGGAACGCGTTGCCCAGCGCCCGCGCGGACTCCTTCGCGTCGGGTGAGTACGGCTCGAGGACCGGCAGCATCATCTCGCCGATCACGGCCGCGGAACCCTCCATGTACCCGTCCCGCAGTTCCTCCCAGGTCGCCCACGTGTCGTGCTCCAGGTCGGACGCCATGGCAGCGAAGAACCGCTCGAAGCACTCCGGGTCGGTTCCGCGACGTCGGATGCTGTCGACGATGGCGGCCATCACCGGCTCGTCCGAGCCCTTCTCCAGCGCCCTGAAGAAGGCGGCGCGGAAGGCGGACAGCCGCTCCCGGGGCGTCCCCCCCGGCGGCACGACGGCGTCGACGCGGTCGGGTTCGTCGACGATGTCGTCGGCGATCCGGCACAGGGCGTACACGGTGAACACGTCACGACGCTGGGCGGGCGGCAACAGGCGCGCCCCCCAGTAGTAGGTCGTGCCGTACTGCTTCGTGAGTTCCCCGCAGCGCCGGTAGCCGGCCTCGAGGTCGGTCATCGCCGCATCTCCTGGACGCGTTGGGCCGCGAGCTTGCCCGAGATGAGCACCATCGGGATGCCCACGCCCGGCGTGGTGCCGGAACCGGCGAAGACCAGGCCGGGCACCCGCCGGTCGACGTTGCGGGGCCGGAAGGGGCCCGACTGCATCAGCGTGTGGGCCAGGGCGAACGGCGTGCCGGCCGCCATGCCCTGGGCCAGCCAGTCGGCCGGGGTCACGAGCTCCTCGGTGACGATGTCGGTGGGGTACCCGAACGAATCGAGAAACGTGAGCATCCGGTCGCGCAGCCGGGGGCCCTCGCGGTTCCAGTCGAGGCGTCCGACGTGGAGGTTCGGCACCGGCTCGAGCGCGTACAGCGTGTGCGCGCCCTCGGGGGCGACCGCCGGCGCGTTCACGGACGGCACGGCGACGTACCGGGAGGGGTCGCGCATGGGAATGCCGGTCTTCATCAGGTCGGTGAACGCCTGCGACCACTCCTTCCCGAAGTGGATGTTGTGATGGCCGGTCGCCTCGGGAAGCTCGCCCTTGACGCCGAGGTGCCACACCAGTGCACTCGGCGAGTACTGGCCGCGGCGGGCGACCCGGGGCGGGGTCACACCGGGCAGGAACCGCTCATAGGCCACCGGCAGGTCGACGGTAACCACGACCGCGTCCGCCGCCAGGCGCTCCCCGCTCTCCAGCACCACACCGGACACCGCACCGCCGGGCACCCGGGACACCTGGTCCACCGTCACCTCGTAGCGGATCTCCACCCCGGCGTCCTGCGCCGCCCGGGCCATCGCCGCGGGCACCGCGTACATGCCGCCCTCGGGGAACCAGACGCCCTCGATCGAGTCCATGTAGGTGATTACCGCGTACAGCGCCAGCGCCTGGTCGGGCGCCAGACCTGCGTACATGGACTGGAAGCTGAACACGCGGTGCAGGCGCTCGTCGGAGAACCGGCGTGCCACCTCGGGCCCGAGACGCTTAAATCCCCCCAGCCGGAGCAACTCCGCTACTGCGCGGGGCGAGCGGAACAGGCCCAGCGGCGAGTTGAAGTTGGCGTCGATGAAGTGGGGCAGCTCCACGTCGTTCAGCCGACGCAGCCAGACCACGAAGTCGTCGAACGCGCGGGCGTCCTTGGCGCCACTCTCGGCCTCGATGACCTCGCGCATCTTCTCGTACCCGGGGCGGACGAGCAGGCGCGATCCGTCGGCGAAGAAGGCGTGGTAAGCCGGGTCGAGCAACTGCAGGGTGACGTAGTCGCTCACGCTGCGTCCCACGGCCCGGAAGGCCTCCTCCAGCAGCGGGACCATCGTGAAGACGACGGGGCCGGTGTCGAAACGGAACCCGTCACGCTCGAGGATGCCATTGCGCCCGCCCGGGAACGACTCGCGCTCCACGATCGTGACCCGGCACCCCCGGCCCGCGAGGTGCAG
>DAINOM010000118.1:0-10666 GCA_036735445.1 Propionicimonas sp. | reverse complement strand
ATGATCCACACCATGCGGGGCGCGGGCTACGTGCTCAAGCCGGCGGCCGAATGACCCTCGCCACCGGCCCGGTCGCCGTCCCCTCGCCGATGGGCAAGGGGACGCTCAGCCGGCAACTCGTGCTGCGCACCACCGCGCTGGTCGCCCTGGTGACGGTGGCGCTGAGCCTGTTCACGGCCCTGGCCAGTTTCCAGATCCTGCAGAACCAGTTGGACGACCGCCTGCACACGGCGATGTCCCGTCCGATCGGCGCGGGTGGTGGCGACATGTCATCGCCGAACGATGAGCCGACCAATGGTCCGTCGGATCTCGCCGGCTCCGGCCTGATCCGGATCGAACGCATCCCGGCGACAGGCAAGTACGCGACGGTCGCCGCCCCCGACGGGCTCACCGCGGACGGCCTCGCCGCACTGCTCAAGCTCGGCGCGGGTAACGACCCGACGACCGTGGCGCTGCCCGGACTCGGCCTCTACCGCGTGCTCGTGCAGGAGCGCAACTGGGCGCGCATCGACGTGGTCACCGTGGTGGCGCTGCCCTACGCCGAGGTGACCAGCCCGATGACCAGTCAGCTGATGATGGCCGGATTGCTCACCATTGGGGCGATCCTGGTGTCGTATGTGGGCGCGCGCCGGGTGGTGGAGCGGAGCCTGCGTCCGCTGACCAGGCTCGCGGCGACCGCGACCCACGTGTCCAACCTCCCGCTGGAGAGCGGCGAGGGCCATGTGCCGGTCCGGGTGGCGCCGGCGGACGCCGATCCCGCGTCCGAGGTGGGACAGGTGGGCATCGCCTTCAACCACATGCTCGACAACGTCGAGCACGCGCTGGCCGCGCGGCACCGCAGCGAGACCAAGGTGCGCCGGTTCGTCGCGGACGCGTCCCATGAACTGCGCAACCCGCTGGCGTCCATCCGCGGCTATGCCGAGCTGACCCGGCGCGGTGCGGACGAACTGCCCAGCGATGCCGCGCACGCCCTCGGCCGGATCGAGGCGGAGTCCGAGCGGATGTCCGTCCTCGTGCAGGACCTGCTGCTGCTCGCCCGGCTCGACTCCGAGCCCACGCTCGAACTGCACCCGACCGACGTCACCGAGATCGTGCTGAACGCCGTCAGCGACGCGCGCGCGGCCAGTTCCGACCACGTCTGGGCGCTGGACCTGCCGGACGACGTCGTGATCGCCCGCGCGGACCCGCACCGGCTGCACCAGGTGGTGACCAACCTGCTCGCCAACGCCCGCACGCACACTCCGGCGGGGACGCGGGTGGAGACCTCACTGCGCGCCGCGGACGGCTGGGCGGTGATCGCGGTCACCGACAACGGCCCCGGCGTCCCGGCGGAGATCCGGGACACGGTGTTCGAGCGGTTCACCCGGGCCGACGTCAGCCGCGTCCGGCAGGCCGGGGGTTCGTCGACCGGTCTCGGCCTGGCGATCGTGTCCGCCGTCGTGAACGCCCACGGCGGCCAGGTCTCCCTGGAGAGCCGGCCCGGCAGCACCACCTTCGCCATCCGCATCCCGCTGGCCTGACCCCGCGGAGGGAGGGCCGCCCGCTCACCGGAGGCTCACAGGATCCCCAGAAGACCGGCTCAGCAGCGGCGCCTTCCATGGCTGCATGACGCTGATCGAGACTCCCGCGCCGGCCCCGGCGTCCGGACACGCGGACGCGACGCCCGAGCGGCACTACTACGCCTACGTCGACGACCGGCCGGACTGGGTGGCCCGGGGCACGGTGGCCGCCCTGCTGGTCGCCACCGCCTTCCTGTACATCTGGGGCCTGTCCGCCTCCGGCTATGCCAACTCGTTCTACTCCGCCGCGGCCCAGGCCGGCTCCCAGGACTGGACGGCCTGGTTCTTCGGGTCGCTGGACTCCGGCAACAGCATCACCGTGGACAAGCCGCCGGCCGCGATCTGGCTGATGGCACTGTCCGTCCGGCTGTTCGGACTGAGCTCCTGGAGCATCCTCGTGCCGGAGGCGCTGCTGGGGGTCGCCAGCGTCGGGGTGCTGTACGCGACCGTCCGACGCTCGCTGCTGGGGTGGAGCCCTTCGTCAGGGTCAGGGACCGCGTCAAGCCCAGGCCCTTCGTCAGGCTCAGGCCCTTCGTCAGGCTCAGGGATCGGGTTGGGCTCGGGGAACACACGGACCGCCCACTGGGCGGCGCTCGCCGGCGCCGCGGTGTTCGCCCTCACCCCGGTGGCGACGCTGATGTTCCGGTTCAACAACCCGGACGCGCTGCTGGTGTTCACCATGGTCCTGGCCGCCTACTTCACGGTCCGGGCCGGCGAGACCGCGTCCCGCGGCTGGCTGGCGCTGGCCGGGGTGGCGATCGGCCTCGGCTTCCTCACCAAGATGCTGCAGGCGTTCCTCGTCCTGCCCGCGCTGGTGGTGGCGTACTGGATCGCCGCACCCGCTTCGTGGAAGAAGCGAGTGGTCGACCTCCTGGTCGCCTTCGTGACGATGGTGGCGTCGTTCGGCTGGTACCTCGCGGTGGTGGAGCTGACCCCGGCGTCGCTGCGGCCCTACATCGGCGGCTCGCAGTCCAACTCGCTGCTGGAACTCGTGATCAGCTACAACGGCCTCGGCCGGATCACCGGGGAAGAGGTCGGTTCGGTCGGCGGCGGACGCTGGGGCTCCACGGGCATCCTGCGGATGTTCGAGGGTGTCTCCGGCGGCATGGTGTCCTGGTTGATCCCGGCCGCGCTGCTGCTGGGCGTCGCCGGGCTCGGGGTGGCGTTCGCCTCCCGCCGGCCGCGCCTCCAGGATTCCGGCCAAGCCCGGCAAACCCCGGCCCAGGCCCTCGCCGGTGGACTCGTGGTCTGGCTGGGCTGGCTGGTGGTCACCGCGGCCGTGTTCAGCTTCATGGCCGGCATCTACCACGACTACTACACCGTCGCGCTGGCTCCCGCGATCGGCGGCACGGTCGCCCTCGGCGCCGCTGCCCTGTGGGCGTACCGCGGCCGGCTGGTCGCCCGGCTGCTCCTCGCCGCGGCAGGCGCAGGCACCGGAGTGTGGGCGCTGGTGCTGCTGCAGCAGGCCGGCGGCTGGTACACCGCGCTCGGCTGGACGGTGTTCGCGCTCGGCCTGGTCAGCGGCCTCGGCCTGGTCTGGGTGCACGCGCTGCCGAAGGCGCTGGCCACCGTCGTGCTGGGCGGCGCGGTCGTCGGCGGGCTCGCGGGTCCGTACGCGTACTCGGTCAACACCGCCGCGACCGCCCACACCGGCTCGATCGTCACCGCCGGTCCGGTGAGCAGCTTCGGCTCGGGACGCGGCGGCGGAGGCCGCGGCGGCCAGGCACCCGCCGGAGCGCCCGGAGGCACCCGTCCGGGCGGCACCGGCCAGGGCGGTGCCGGCGAGAGCAGCAGGTCCGACGGAACCGGCATGGGCGGGCTGCTGAACGGCTCCCGCGCGTCCAGCGAACTGGTCGCCCTGCTCAGCCAGGGTGCGTCCGGCTACACCTGGGTCGCGGCGACGGTCGGCTCCCAGAACGCGGCGAGCTACCAGCTCGCGACCGGGGACGCGGTGATGGCGATCGGCGGCTTCAACGGCTCCGACCCGTCGCCGACGCTGGCACAGTTCCAGCAGTACGTGGCCGACGGCCGGATCCACTACTTCATCGGCGGCTCGCTCGGCGGCCGGCAGAACGGCGGGTCGTCCAGTGCCAGCGAGATCGTCGCCTGGGTCGAGGAGAACTTCACCGCGACGACCGTCGGCAGCGCCACCGTCTACGACCTGACGGCGGAATGAGCTCGCCATGAGCGCCCTGGCCCTCCCGGCACCGGCCGCCACCCCCACCCGGACCGCCACCGTCGACATCGTCATCCCGGTCTACAACGAGGCCGCCGACCTGGCCGCGTCCGTGCTGCGGCTGGAGGCCTACCTCGCCACCGGCTTCCCGTTCGAGTACCGCATCGTGGTGGCGGACAACGCGTCCACCGACGGCACCTGGCCGATCGCCGAACGCCTGGCCGCACGCCATGAGCGCGTCCACGCCGTCCATCTCGACGCGAAGGGACGTGGTCGCGCGCTCCGCCGGGCCTGGCTGGCCTCGGACGCCGACGTGGTGGCCTACATGGACGTCGACCTGTCCACCGACCTGAACGCACTGCTGCCACTGGTGGCGCCGCTGGTGTCCGGCCATTCCGACGTGGCGATCGGCACCCGGCTGGCGCGCGGGTCGCGCGTCCTGCGCGGGCCGAAGCGGGAGTTCATCTCCCGCAGCTACAACGTGTTGCTGCGGACGGTGCTCCACGCCGGCTTCTCCGACGCCCAGTGCGGCTTCAAGGCCGTCCGGCGGGACGTCGCGCAGCGCCTGCTCCCCGCGGTCGAGGACGACAACTGGTTCTTCGACACCGAACTGCTCGTGCTGGCCCAGCGCGCCGGCCTGCGGATCCACGAGGTGCCCGTCGACTGGACGGACGACCCGGGCAGCACCGTCGACATCGTCGCCACCGCCGTGGAGGACCTGCGCGGCATCTGGCGCCTGCTGCGGCGCAAGGGACTCCCGGCCAGACCGCTGGCCGAGCCCAAACCGCTGGTCGAGCCTGTCGAGACCCCCCACGGGCTCCCCGGCCAGCTCCTCCGGTTCGCCGCGATCGGGGTGGCCAGCACGATCGCCTACGTCGGGCTGTACCTGCTGCTGCGTCCCTTCGGCGCCCAGACCGCGAACCTGATCGCGTTGCTGGCGACCGCCGTGGCGAACACCGCGGCCAATCGACGGCTGACGTTCGGCGTCACCGGACGGGAAGGCGCGCTCAGGCACCACCTAGGCGGCCTGGCGGCCTTCGCGGCCGCGCTGGGGCTGGCCAGCGGGTCGCTGTGGCTGCTCGACACGTTCCGGCCCGGCGCCGGTCACCTGGTCGAGGTCGTCGTCCTCGTGGTGGCGAACGCGGCTGCCACCCTGTTGCGCTTCGTCGCCCTGCGCCTGCTGATGCACCGGCGCTGAGTCCTCGAAGGACGCCAGGAACAGCAGTTCCTCGGCCTGCCGGGAGTAATCACGGTCCACGCGTGAGTCGTAGCCCGGACGCCATGACCGCCGGTGGGCGGGCTGGAGCGCGAGCACGAGCAGGATCACGAGCGTCAGGGAGATCAACAGTCCGGTCATGGCAGAAATTCTTCTGCCAGAACCCTTCTGCCAAACAGTGGCTGTAACGTCACTCTTCGAAGGATTCCAGCCAGTATGCTGGCGTCATGGCACTGCACCAGGTGAGCGTGATCGTGATGGAGCCGGTGGCCGTGTTCGAGTTCGGCGTGGCCGTCGAGGTCTTCGGCATCGACCGCACGGACGACGGCATCGAGCCCTTCGACTTCCGCGTGTGCGGCATCGAGCCCGGCCGTCCGCTGGCGACCAAGAACCGCGACCCGTTCACCATCACTCCCCAGCACGGCCTGGACGCCGTCGCCGGCAGCGACCTGGTGATCGTCTCGCCGACGATCCCGCGGCCCGAGCAGACCTACCCGGCCGCGGTACTGGAGACGCTCCGCGCCGCCCACGACGAGGGCGCCACCCTGCTCAGCCTGTGCTCGGGATCGTTCGTGCTCGGCGCCGCCGGGCTGCTGGACGGCCGCCGCTGCACCACCCACTGGATGTACGCGGACGAGATGCAGCGCCGCTTCCCCGCGGCGTCCGTCGACCCCCGGGCGCTGTTCGTCGAGGACGGGCTCATCGTCACCAGCGCGGGCACGGCCGCCGGCATCGACGCCAGCCTGCACCTGGTGCGCAGGGAACTCGGCGCAGCCGTCGCCACCCGGATCGCGCGACGGATGGTGGTCCCGCCACAGCGGGACGGCGGCCAGCTGCAGTTCGTCGAGAACCCGATCCCGGCGTGCACGGCGGACAGCCTCGCTCCGCTGCTGGCCTGGGCGACCGAGCGGCTGGAGGACGACCACAGCATCGCGTCCCTGAGCGCCCGGGCGACGATGAGCGAGCGCACGTTCGCCCGACGCTTCCTCGCCGAGACCGGCACGACCCCGCACAAGTGGCTGACCCAGCAGCGCGTCCTCGCGGCGCGCGACCTGCTGGAGGCCAGCGACCTGCCGGTCGAGCAGATCGCCACCCGGGTGGGCTTCAACTCGGCCGTGGTGCTGCGCGACCACTTCCGCCGGGCGACCGGGCTGTCGCCCCAGGCCTACCGGCGCCGCTTCGGGAATGCCGCGGACGCCGGTGCTGCGGTAGCGTCACTGGCGTGACCATCTCCCGTGACCAGCTGGCGTCGATCGTCGACCACACCCTGCTCTCCCCCACGGCCACGACCGCTGACGTCGAGGCCCTCGCCGCCGAGGCCGTGACGCTCGGCACCTATTCGATCTGCGTGTCCCCGTCCATGCTGCCGGTGACCGCCGGGCTGGGGACGGTGAAGGTCGCCACGGTGTGCGGCTTCCCGTCCGGCAAGCACACGCCGGAGACGAAGGCATTCGAGGCGGCCGAGTCGGTGGTCCGGGGTGCGGACGAGGTGGACATGGTGATCGACGTCGGCCTGCTCAAGGCCGGACGGCCGGAGCTCACCCAGGCCGAGATCGCCGCCGTGCGGGCCGCGGTGCCGGCACCGAAGGCGCTGAAGGTGATCATCGAGGCCGCCGCGCTGACCGACGACGAGATCGTCGCGGCCTGCCGGGCCGCGGAGGCCGCCGGGGCCGACTTCGTGAAGACCTCCACCGGCTACCACCCGGCCGGCGGCGCGTCCGTCCACGCCGTCGAGCTGATGGCCCGGACGGTCGGTGGCCGCCTGGGCGTGAAGGCGTCCGGCGGCATCCGCGACTGGGCGACGGCCGTGGCGATGGTCGAGGCCGGCGCGACGCGCCTGGGCCTGTCCGGCACCGCCGCCGTCCTCGCCGGTGGCACGTCCGAGGGCTACTGAGCCCACCGCCCCCAAGGAGCAGTTCCCCACCGCTCCCTGAGGAGGTCCGGGGCGAGGAACGAGCCACACTCCCCAACCGCTCCCTGAGGAGGTCCGCGGCGAGGAACGAGCCGTGGACCGTCACGAAGGGCTACCGGGCAATCCCCTGTCCCGCCAGCCACCGCTGGGCGACATCAGCCACAGTGCCTCCGGCGGCCACCTGGGCCTGCAGCTCGATCAGGAGGTCGGTGGTGAGCGCCTGGGCGACGTCGTTCATGGCCAGCACGGCATCGGGCGAGGCATCGGCGAAAGCGCTGTTCACGAGCACGACGGCGGGGTCAGCGGCCGCGAGCTTCTCGGTGTCGACCAGCGCGACCAGCCCGGACGCGCCGGTGTACTCCGTGCCCCGGAACGCTGCGACGGCGGCCTCGCCGCTGGTCAGCTGCGCTGCCCGCGTCACGGGGTCCGGCACGTCGGTGAACCGGAACTGTGCGCCGTAGACGGTCTTCAGCCCGGGGACGCCGTCGCCGCGGGAGATCGCGAGTTCCGGCACCGCGGCCGTCTTCCCCTTCGACCAGTCGCGGATCCGGCTCAGGCTGGTGATTCCTGCCGCGGCGGTCTCCCTGGAGACCAGCCAGACCAGCCCGCCGTCCACGTCGGGCATGGCCAGGACACCCAGCTCGGGTTCCACGAGATCGGCCAGTTCACCGAGCAGGGCGTCGGCACCGGGAGGTTCGTCGGACGTGCTGAGCGCGGACCACAGCGTGCCCGCGTAGCCGGGCAGCGCGACGAGGTCGCCGTGGCCGAGCGCTGCCCGCCAGTCGGCACCGGTATCGGCCGGAGCAGCCGTGCGCCCCTTGGCCGTCGCCGCGCCCACCAGCAGCTGGGTGATCACCGCGTGGGCCGGCGTACCGTCGCGGCCCACGTCCACCGGCGGCGCCGTGCTGGCCGCGGACGTGGGCGTCGTAGCCACCCCTGGCGGCGGGACCCGGGCGCAGCCCGCGGCCAGCACGGCGGTCGTTGCCAGCAGGAATCCTCGTCTGTCCACGTCCGCCATCCTCACCCCGCACGGCCGCTCAATCGAGGAGTCCACGCCGGGACGGATCGCGTCACCCAGAAGGGGACATCACGTTCTGGCAATTTCGTTCCGAGGTGGCTATTGTGAGCGTCGGCCGTACTTCTCGGGGGGGAACAGGCGGCCGAGTCTGGAGCACACTTCCGGACGTCGGGGGACAATTTGGCATTCCCGCCAGTGAGAGCGGATGGAGCCACGGTCCTTTCTGAAGGCCCGGCGCTTGCGCCGGGCCTTCAGTGACTCTGCGAGGTATCCTCGACGCCGTGGCAGCCGTGTCATCCCATCCAGGCCCGCGGCCCGCGTGCCCCTGGTTCAGACGGAGACTGCCCCCCGCGCGGGTGACACGTGGTCCAGCCCTTGGCAGGCGTATCGAGCGGCTTGAAGTCAACTGGCAGAATTGACGAGTGCTCGATGCGCCGGCTCTCGCGACAACTGCCCGCCCCACCATGCCCCGAAAGCGAGGAAAGTCACCCTCAGTCAGAACTGACTTTTCGATCCTGCTGGTCTGTCGAGCGAACCTCTGCCGCTCACCGATGGCAGAGTTCCTGGTACGAAGGCAGATCGAAGCCCACGGGCTTCCGGTCCACGTGTCATCGGCGGGCACCCACGCCAATCCGGATCTGCCGATGCACCGGCTTGCACACCAAGCCCTAGCAGCCTTGAACATCGAGCCCGCCCCCTTCTTGAGCCGACCGCTCACCCATGCCATCGTCGAGCGCAGCAGCCTCATCCTGACAATGACCGACGCTCAGCGTTCCTGGGTTGTGAACAACTTCCCTCACGCCGTGCGGCGGACGTACCTGCTGAGTCAGTTCTCGCGGCTCGTCGGGGCGACGCCCGACCCGGGGCCGCTCGCGCCATCAGAGTGGGGACCCTCGCTTCTCAGCCGAGCGCTAGAAGGACGCACATTGGTACAGCCGCTCATCGAGGGGCGCGACATCGAAGATCCGGTGGGGCGGCCGCCGAGACAGTTCCAGAGCTGTGCGGGGATCATCGAGCAGCGCATTCAGCCCCTGTTCACGAGGACCACCCTCATAGGCGGCCAGTAGACTGGCGCGGCCGATGACAACTCGGTCAGCGGCGTAGGGTCACTCACCATTGGGGGGACGAGGTTGGACCTGCAATCGTATCTGGCAACGCTGCGGAAACACCTGATCTTCATCATCGTTGCGGTCGCGCTGGGCGCCGGGGTGGCCATGCTGATCTTCTGGCGGACTCCACCGACGTACGCGTCGCAGATCCAGTTCTACGTGAGCACTCCCTTGCCAGAGGGCACGAACGCCCAGTCTGCTGGCCAGTTCGCACAGGCGCGAGTGAACTCGTACGTCCAGCTGCTCTCCAGCGAGGTCCTTGGCGCGCGAGTGGTCAAGGCCACGGGTGTGGATCTCACCGCAGGAGAGGTGGCTAAGCGAATCAGCGCCACTGCAGACGTGAACACCGTCTTGCTGACCGCCACAGCGACAGACCAGTCACCGGACCGCTCACTGGCGATCGCCCGAGGTGTGGGCATCGCCTTCGGCACGATGGTTGACGAACTCGACAACGCGGGTCGGAACTCCGCCCTCGTGGTCATCCACACGGTTTCCGGGCCGACCCTGCTCTCCGGAAAGGTGGCGCCTTCCCTCCGCCTCTACCTCCTCATCGGCATCGCTAGCGGCCTGGTCATTGGCGTGGGGTATGCCCTCCTACGGGAGATCCTCGACACGACGGTGAGGACATCAGCGGAGGCGCGAAGCGCATCCGGGGTACCCGTCCTTGGGAGTATCCCGCTCGACTCGGAGTTCAAGCGTTCACCTCTGATTATCGGCAGCCAGACCACAACTCCGCGCGCCGAGGCTCATCGCAAGCTTCGTACGAACCTCGAGTTCGTGGACGCCGCGCAGAATGCCGCAACTATCCTCATCACGTCGTCACTTCCGAACGAAGGCAAGTCGATCACAGCGGTAAACCTGGCTCTATCGTTGGTCGAGGCTGGGCAACGGACCCTGCTCGTAGAGGCAGACATGCGGAAGCCCCAGCTCTCCAAGTACCTCGACCTGGCCAACGATGTCGGGCTCTCCAATCTCCTCGCCGGACAGGCGGATCTCGCAGACGTCGTACAACCGTGGGGGAAGCAGGGACTGTTTGTGCTCGCAAGCGGCTCCACGCCGCCAAACCCAGCGGAGTTGTTGGGGTCACAGCGGATGAGGGACCTTCTGGCACAGCTCAGCACTGAGTACGACCGGGTGGTCCTCGACTCGCCGCCGATCCTGCCCGTGACGGATGCTGTCGTCCTCGCCCGCCAAGCCAACTGTGTGCTCCTCGTCGTAAGGGCCCACAAGACATCGCGCAGCGACGTGGATCATGCTGCGACCGCCCTCAACGCGGTCGGAGCGCCCTTGGTCGGCGCAGTGCTGAACATGCGCAAGGTCGCACGATCTGACCAGGAGTACGGCAACAATTACCGCTATTCGAATGCCCCCGCCGATGACCGGCGCGTCAGGTGGTTGCGACGGTCACGGGAGAGCGAGGAACTGAGCTGAGATCGCTTGGCACGCCTGCGATGATCGACGCTGATCTCTTTGAAACCGCGACAGGGGTCCCCGGCCATTTGGCCGGGGACCCCTGTCCGTCAGCGGACTACTTGGCCTTCAGCGCCGACTGCGCAGCGGCCAGGCGCGCGATCGGCACCCGGAACGGCGAGCAGGACACATAGTTCAGGCCCACCTGCTGGCAGAACTCGATGGACGACGGGTCGCCACCGTGCTCGCCACAGATGCCCAGCTTG
>DAINOM010000117.1:0-10686 GCA_036735445.1 Propionicimonas sp. | reverse complement strand
GACCTCTGGGTTATGAGCCCAGCGAGCTACCGAGCTGCTCCACCCCGCGTCGACTGCTTCAGCTTAGGTGAGGTTGGCCGGATACCCAAATCGCCGCGGCCCGGGCACGTCCGCCGGACGCGGAGACCCCCTCGGCTAGACTCTTGGCGCTTCCTCGCGCCGCGGGGACGGACCTGTGGAGGGCAGATGACCTACGCCGCTGCAACGTCTCGGCGTTCACACCCTCGACGCGGCCGTAGCCTCGCAGCGGCGATCAGCCTCGTGCTCGCCCTGGCCCTCGCCGCGTGCACCCCGCCCGCGCAGACGCCGTCCGGAAGCAGTGAGCCCGAACGCACGCTCGTCGTCGGCGCGACCAATGAGCCCGCGTCGATGGATCCGTGGCACAACGTGGCCGCGGCCATCCCCCAGGTGCTGCTGTACAACGTCTACGAGACGCTGGTGAAGGTGGACTCGTCCGGCGAGATCAAGCCGCTGCTCGCCCAGCGGTGGGAGGTGAGCCCGGACCGGCTCAGCTACACGTTCCACCTCAACCCGAGCGCGAAGTTCGCGTCCGGCGCGCCGGTCGACGCCGCCGCGGTGGTGGCCAACATCACCCGGATGAAGGGCGACGCGAAGCTCACCGCAACCCTCAAGGCCCAACTCGACGTCGTCGCGGACGCGAGCGCGCCGGAGACGCACCAGGTGAAGATCACCCTCAACCACCCGTCGATCATGTGGCTGTACGACATGTCGTCCACGCTGGGCATGATCCTCGACCCGGCCGCGACCGGCGACCTCAACACCACCAGCGCCGGCTCCGGCCCGTACGCGGTCAAGGCACACAATCGTGGCGACAGCGTGGTGCTCGCCCGGAACGCCAACTACTGGGCCAACCCGGCCCGGTTCGACGAGGTGACCTTCCGTTACTTCACCGACCCGAACGCCGAGAACGCCTCGATGCTCAGCGGCGACCTCGACATCATCTCCAACCTGCAGGCGCCGGACGCGCTGCCGCAGTTCGCCGACACCAGCCAGTTCACCACGGTCTCGGGCACCACCAACGGCGAGGTCGTGCTCGGGCTCAACCACCAGAGCAAGGCCCTGGCCAAGCTCGAGGTGCGCAAGGCCCTGACCATGGCGATCGACCGCAAGGCCCTCGTCGACACCGCCTGGGCCGGGCAGGGAACGCTGATCGGCACCATGACGGTGCCCACCGACCCCTGGTACGAGGACCTCTCCGGCCTCAACCCCTACGACCCCGACCAGGCGAAGGCACTGCTCAAGCAGGCCGGCTACGCGACCGGACTCACGCTGCGACTGCGCGTCCCCGAGCTGCCGTACGCGGTCAAGTCCGCCCAGTTCGTCGCCAGCCAGCTGCGCGACGTCGGGGTGAAGGTGACCACCGAGGAGCTCGACTTCAACCGGTGGCTGGACGAGGTGTTCATCAAGGGCGACTACGACATGACGATCGTCGCGCACGTGGAGGCCCGCGACCTCGGCAAGTTCGCGGACAAGACCTACTACTGGCACTACGGCGACCCGAAGTTCGCGTCGCTGTACGACACGGCCGTCGAGGCCACGACGGACGACCAGGCCACCCAGGAGATGAAGGCCGCCGCCCGCTACCTCGCCGACCAGTGCGCGGCCATCTGGCTGTTCGCGCTGCCGAACCTCGTCATCACCAAGACGGGCGTCACGGGCATTCCGCAGAACGCCACCACCCTGAGCTTCGACCTGACGACGATCACCAGCAGGTGAGGGGAGGGCGGAGGAGATGAGCCTCGCCCTGCGCGTCGCCCGACGCCTCGGGGTCTTCGTCGTCAGCCTGCTCGGGGCGTCCCTGCTCATCTTCGGGATGACCCACGCCCTGCCCGGCGACGTCGCGCAGGTGCTGCTCGGCACGGACGCGACCCCCGAGGCGCTGGCCGAGTTGCGCGCGCAGCTCGGGCTCGACCGTCCGCTGCCCCTGCAGTACCTCAGCTGGCTGGGCGGGATCCTCGTCGGCGACTTCGGGCACTCCCACCTCAACGGCCAGCCCGTGCTGGCGCTGCTCGCACCACGGCTCGCCGTCACCCTGTGGCTGGTGCTGTTCGGGCTGGTCGGCTCCCTGCTGATCGCGCTGCCCGCCGGCATGGTGGCCGCGCTCAAGCGCCGCTCGTGGCCGGGCTTCACGATCAGCGCCGCCGCCCAGCTCGGGATGGCGATCCCGGTGTTCTGGGGCGGCATCCTGCTGGTCTTCCTCTTCTCGGTGTGGCTGCGCTGGCTGCCGGCCAACGGCTACGTACCGCTGGCGAAGAACCCCGGTCAGTGGGCCGCGCACCTGGTGCTGCCGGCCGTCACCCTCGCCGGTGTCCAGGCCGCGGTGCTGATCCGGTACGTCCGCTCCGCCTTCCTCGAGGTGCTGGACGAGGACTACTACCGCACCGCGCGCTCGATCGGCTGGACGCCCATGCGCGCGCTGCTGCGCCACGGCGTCCGCAACGCCGCGATCTCGCTGGTGACCGTGCTGGGCCTGCAGCTGTCCAGCGTGCTGGTGGGTGCGATCGTGGTCGAGTCGGTGTTCACCCTTCCCGGGCTGGGCTCGATGCTGCTCACCGCCGTGGGCCAGCGCGACCTGGTGGTGGTGCAGGGGACGGTGATGTTCCTCGTCCTCGCCGTGCTGGTGATCAGCGCGCTCGTCGACTTCTCCTACCTGCTGATCGACCCGAGGCAGGGCGCCAGGCAGACATCAGCGGACGCGGGACGGGCATGAAGCGCGCCCAACTCGTCGCCGGCCTCGTGCTGGTCGCGCTGGTGGTGGTCACCGCGCTGGTGTCCGCGTTCTGGACGCCGTTCGACCCGATCCGGGTGGTCCCCGGCCAGCGGCTGCTCGGCCCCGGCTGGCCGCACGTGCTCGGCACGGACGGCTTCGGGATCGACATCGCGAGCCGGCTGATGGTCGGTGCCCGGACCGTGCTGCTCGTCGGCATCATCTCGGTCGGGCTGTCCGCCGTGGCCGGCGTGCCGCTCGGCATGCTCGCGGGTCAGGCCGGCGGCTGGCTGGACGACGTGGTGATGCGGACCGCCGACGTCGTCTACGCCTTCCCCGCGCTGCTGCTCGCCACCCTGCTCGCCTCGGTGTTCGGCGCGTCGACGGTGACCGCGATGGTCGCGATCGGCGTGGCCACCATCCCGGCGTTCGCGCGGGTGGCGCGGGCCGGAACGCTGCAAGTGGTGGCCAGTGACTTCGTGCTCGCCGCGCGGGCGTCCGGCACGTCGCGGTGGGGCATCGCCCGCCGGCACGTGCTGCCGAACATCGCCCCGCTGGTCGGGGTGCAGGCGTCCATCGGGTTCGCACTGGCGATCCTCGCGGAGGCGGCGCTGTCCTACCTCGGCCTGGCCACGCAGCGTCCCACGCCCACGTGGGGCAACATGCTCCGGGACGCGCAGCAGTTCCTCTACGTGGCACCGCTGCAGGCGCTGTGGCCGGGTCTGGCGATCGCGGTCGCCGTCCTCGGGTTCAACCTGCTCGGCGACGGGCTGCGCGACTACCTCGATCCCCGGCTGCGGGAGGTGCCATGACCAGCACCCCACGGACTTCTTCTCCTCCGCTGCGCTCCCCCGAACAACTCCGCGGGGACCCCGCATGAGCACCCCACCGCGCATGAGCAGCCCGAGCAGCCTGCTCGAGGTGCGCGACCTGCAGGTGAGCTTCGGCCGCCGCAGGGCCGAGGCGGTGCGCGGGGTGAGCTTCTCGCTGGAGTCCGGGCAGCGGCTGGGGGTGATCGGCGAGTCCGGATCGGGCAAGACGGTGACCGCGCTGGCGGTACTGGGGCTGTTGCCGGAGAACGCGCACGTGTCGGGATCGGTGCGACTGGCCGGGACGGAGCTGGTCGGCCTGCCGGAGCAGCGTCTGGCCCGGCTGCGAGGTGACGCGATGTCGATGGTCTTCCAGGAGCCGATGACGGCGCTCGATCCGACCATGCGGGTGGGTCGGCAGGTGGCCGAGGTGCTGCGCCTGCACCAGGGCGCCGAGCCCGGGCGGGCCCGCGAACGGGTCGTCGAGATGCTGGGCGAGGTCGGCCTGGACGATCCCGAGCGGGTTGCGGACGCGTTCCCGCACCAGCTGTCCGGCGGCCAGCGGCAGCGCGCCGTCCTGGCCATGGCGCTGATCAACTCGCCCGGCCTGGTGATCTGCGACGAGCCCACCACGGCGCTGGACGTGACTGTGCAGGCCCGTGTCCTGGCGCGGCTTGACGAGGCGCTCGACAGCAGCGGCGCCGCCTGCCTGTTCATCAGCCACGACCTCGCGGTGGTCTCGCAGGTGTGCGACCAGGTGCTGGTGATGCTGGACGGACGCGTGGTCGAGTCCGGCAGCGTGGCCACGCTGTTCACCGCTGCCGAGCACCCCTACACCCGCGGCCTGGTCGCCACCGCCCGGCTGGACCAGGTGGCGCCGGGGGAGCGGCTGCCGACGGTCGAGGACTTCTACGCAGGAGCCGATCATGGCTGAGCAACCACCGCTGGTCGAGCCCCCCCAACCGCTGGTCGAGCCCCCCCAACCGCTGGTCGAGCCCCCCCAACCGCTGGTCGAGCCTGTCGAGACCCCTCCGTCCGTCCCCGAGCTCTATCGCGCGGAAGCCCTCACCCGCAGCTATCGCACCGGCGGACGCGAGGTGCGGGCACTCGACAGCGTGGAGCTGAGCCTCCGCTCCGGACAGCGCCTCGGCATCGTGGGCGAGTCCGGGTCGGGCAAGTCGACGCTGGTGCGGCTGCTGGCCGGCCTCGACCGGCCGACGTCCGGACGGGTGTGGTTCGAGGGCAGGGAGATCAGCGGCCTGCCGGAGCGGGAGCTGGGCTTCCTGCGCGCGGCCGTCCAGATGGTGTTCCAGGACCCGCGGTCGTCCCTGAACCCGCGGATGCGAGTGGGGGACATCATCACCGAGCCGCTGCGCTCGCGCCTGGTTCGCCGCCAGTTGTCCGCGGACGTGGATCACGCTCAGCGCCTGGCCGAGGTCCTGGCGGCCGTCGACCTGCCGTCCGACTCGGGGCGGCGCTACCCGCACGAGTTCTCCGGCGGCCAGCGCCAGCGGATCGCGATCGCCCGCGCCCTGGCCCCGAAGCCCGAGGTGCTGATCGCCGACGAGCCGGTCTCCGCCCTCGACGTCTCCGTGCGGGCGCAGGTGCTGAACCTGCTCACCGATCTGGTCGCTGCGCAGGGGCTCACACTGATCGTGGTCAGCCACGACCTGATGGTCGTCCGCCACCTGTGCGACCAGCTCGTGGTGATGCGCCAGGGCCGGATCGTCGAGCGCGGCGACACCGCGCAGGTCTACGCGGACCCGCAGACCGGGTACACCCGCGCGCTGCTGGACGCCGTCCCCCGCATCCGCGTCTGAACGGAAAGGGGACGGGTCCTTTCCGTCCAGCCCTCGGGCTGGCCACGCGAGTCGCCCGGATGAGGACTGATGCTCGCGCCGCGCCATGGGATGTCATTGAGGGACCGAACCAGTTGGTGGAAGAGGGTGACAGGAATGGCTGTGAAGGCCATGGCGGGAGCGGTGTTCGAGATCCCCGTGGTCCGGGTGGGGCGAGCGCCGGTGTTCGTTGCCGGCTCGCGGGCAGCCGTCAGCCGGCGTCGCCGGCAGGTGTCTCCCCGCTGTCGCCGCGTGGGACGGGCGGTCTGACCACCGTCCTCGGCAGCCTCACTCGGCGTCGACCGCGAGCAGTTCGACGACTTCGTCGTGCAGCAGGCCGTTGGTCGCGATCGCGCCGGGACCGTGCGGGCCGTCGCGCCCGTCCAGATTCGTGAACCGGCCGCCGGACTCGGTGACGATCACCGTCAGTGCGGCCATGTCGTGCAGCGCCAGCTCCGGCTCCGCGGCCAGGTCGACCACACCCTCGGCCACCATCATGTAGCTCCAGAAGTCACCGAACGCGCGGGTGCGCCAGCAGTCGCGCATCAGGTCGACGAACTCCTGGCCGCGCCCCGACTCCACCCAGCCGTCGATGGACGAGTACGAGAGGAAGGCGTCCTCGATGGACGCCACCGCGGAGGCGCGCACCGATGAGCCTTGCAGCAGGGTTCGCCCGGTGAACGCTCCGCCGCCCTTGTGCGCCCACCAACGCCGGGACAGCGCCGGCGCCGAGACCACGCCCGCGACCACCTCGTCGCCGACCATCAGGCCGATCAGGGTGGCCCACACCGGCACCCCCCGGACGAAGTTCGCCGTGCCGTCGATCGGATCGATCACCCAGCGCCGCGGGCCCCAGCCGGAGTCCTCCCGCTCTTCGCCGTGGACGGCGTCGCGCGGGCGGGTGCGGGACAGCATCGTGCGGATGGCGTCCTCGACCGCGGTGTCCGCGTCGCTGACCGGGGTGAGGTCGGGCTTGGAGTCCACCCGGAGGTCGGACGCCTTGAACCGGGCCATCGTGATCGCGTCGGCCTGGTCGGCCAGCACGTGGGCCAGCCTGAGGTCGTCCAGAAGTGCTTGGTCGGGCATGGCCGCCAATCTAGTGGCCGCACCGGCGCAACCGTGGGAGCCACCAGCGGCGCGGAGTCAGGTGAACGCCTTTTCCATCCTGCGGAACGACTCCAGCCGCTCGGGGGCGAGCCGGCCGTCGGCGACGGCCACGTCCAGGGCGCACTCCGGCTCGGACGAGTCGTGCCGGCAGCCGCGAGGACAGTCCTCGACGATCTCGGACAGGTCGGGGAACGCCGCGACGACCGAGTCCGGGGTGACGTGGCTGAGCCCGAACGAGCGGACGCCGGGGGTGTCGATCACCCAGCCGCCGCCGGGCAGCCGCAGCGCGATCGCACTGGTGGACGTGTGCCGTCCCCGTCCGGTCACCTCGTTGACCTCGCCCACCTCGCGGCCCACCCCGGGGATCAGCGCGTTGACGAGGGTGGACTTGCCCACGCCGGAGTGCCCGACGAGAACGCTGCGGTGTCCGGCCAGTGCATCCCGCAGCTCGCTGAGGTCGGCGCCGGGCTCGACCGCGACCACGTGCAGGCCGAGCGGACGGTAGGTCGCCATCAGCCCGTCCGGATCGGCGAGGTCGGCCTTGGTCAGCACCAGCAGCGGCTCCAGCCCGGCGTCGTAGGCCGCGACCAGGATCCGGTCGATCATGCCGACGCGGGGTGGAGGATCGGCGAGCGCCGCCACGATCGCCAACTGGTCGGCGTTGGCCACGATCGGCCGCTCGAACGGGTCGTCGTCGTCCGCAGTACGACGTAGTACGGTTTCGCGTTCGTCCACCTCGACGATCCGGCCCAGGGTGCCCTCGGCGCCCGACGTGTCGCCGACCAGGCGCACGCGGTCACCGACGATCACCCCCTTGCGGCCGAGGGCGCGCGCCTTGGTCGCGGTCACCAGCGGCAGGTCGTCGGCGACCAGGCACCGGTACCGGCCACGGTCGACGGTGACGACCATCGCCTCGACCGCCGCATCGTAGGTGGGCCGCTCCTTGGTGCGCGGGCGGGAGCGGCGACTGGGCCGGTCGAAGCCCGAGTGGGGATCGTCCGTGATGGCGTCCCGCTGCCGCCGGCTCACCCGGCGACCCCGAGCAGGCGCGACCAGAGGCCGGGGAAGTCCGGCAGGGTCTTGGTGGTGCAGGCGACGTCGTCGAGTTCCACCCCCGGCGTGACCAGGCCGACCAGTGCGGCGGCGTGGGCCAGCCGGTGGTCGGCATGGGTGGGGAACAGCCCGCCGTGCAGCGGACGTGGCGCGATCGCCAGCCCGTCCGCGGTCTCGCGGACGTCGGCGCCCAGTGCGGACAAGCCGGACGCGAGCGCCGCCAGCCGATCGGTCTCATGCCCCCGGATGTGGGCGACCCCGCGGATGGTGCTGGGGCTGTCCGCCACGGCGGCCAGGGCTGCGGCCACCGGGGTGAGCTCGCTGACGGCGTGCAGGTCGACGTCGGCGCCCCGGATGCCGTCCGCGCCGGACACGGTGACCAGTCGCCCGTCGGGCCCGGGGGAGTAGTCGATCCGCGCGCCGAACGCCGCGAGCACACCGATGAGGTCGTCCGCGGCCTGCACCGACACCTCCGGCCAGGCCGTGGTCAGTTCACCGCCGGTGACGAGCGCGGCAGCGAGCAGGGTGGCGGCGTTGGTGAGGTCGGGCTCGACGTACTCGTCCAGCGCCGCGATCGGCCCCGGCTCCACCCGCCAGGCCGCTTCCGCGGTGCGCTCGACCGTCACCCCGCGCCGGCGCAGTAGTGCGCAGGTCATCTCGATGTGCGGCAGCGAGGGCAGCGACCCGCCACGGTGGCGCACCTCGATGCCGTCGGGGAAGCGGGCACCCGCGAGGAGCAGCGCGGACACGAACTGGCTGGTCGGACTGGCGTCGAGCGTGACGGTGCCACCCCTGAAGTTGCCGCCGGCCACGGTGAACGGCAGGACGCGCGGCTCGCTGACCTTCGCGCCGAGATCGGCCAGTGCGTCCAGCAGGCCCGTGATCGGTCGGGACGACGCGGCGGCATCGCCGGTGAACCGGGTCGGCCCGGCGGCGAGGGCCGCCACCGGCGGCAGGAAGCGCAGCACGGTGCCGGCGAGACCGCAGTCGATGGTGCCGCCGCCGGTGACCGGGTCCGCGGGGGAGACCCGCACGCGTCCGTCGGGAAGGTCGTCGACGCCTGCGCCGAGTGCACTGAGGCCCGTCCGCATCAGGGAGGTGTCCCTGGAGTCCAGCACCCCGCCCAGCCCGGACGGCCCGTCGGCGAGGGCGGCGAGCAGCAGGCTCCGGGCGCTGGCCGACTTGGATCCGGGAACGACGACGTGACCGCGGACGGGAGCCGTCGCGACCGGAGCCGGCCAGGGGATCAAGAAAGCACGCCCTCCACGCTCCGGCGAGCCTTGCGGACGGACCTGCGGGCCAGCTTGGCGGCGTCCGCCGCGGTGGCGCGCGCATCCCGTTCGAGTTCGGCCTTGCGGCGGGCGGCCTCCTTGGCCACCAGCTGCTTCTGCGTCCGCACCTTCCAGGCGAGGTTGGGCCTGCCCTCGGTGTCCTGCGCGGCGAGCAGCACCCCGCCGAGCAGTGCGACGTTCTTGCCGAGCTGCGACTGCGCGACCGTCCGCTCCGTCCCCTTCGCCTTCAGCGGGTTGGACGCGAGCACGTGCGGCACCATCGTCAGCGCCAGCACGCCGGCGCCGAGCCGCCGCCCGAGACCGGTCGCGAGGCTCAGCCCACCGGCCACCTGCAGGGCGCCGGTCAGCCTCACGTAGCCCGTCGTGTCGGTCGGCAGGTAGCTGCGGGCCGACTCCGGCAGGGCCGTGTTCACCAGGGGCAGCACCTTGTCGGCCACCGGCTCGGCCGAGGCGACGAGCTCCTCCGGGTGCCGGAGCGCCTTGACGCCGTTGACGACGAAATAGCTGGCCAGCATGGAACGGGCGACGAACCGCAGCAGACTCATGCCCTATTCCTACCCCGATCCCCACCCTCTGCCAAGCTCGTCCACCGTCGGCGTGGGTAGGGTCGAGCCATGTGCGGACGCTATGCGCAGTCGTTCAGCGCCGACGACCTCGAGGACTACTTCGAGATCGACGAGGTCGCCGGCCCGTTGCCGCCGCCGGACTACAACATCGCACCGACCGACCCGATCGTCGCCGTGCTGGAGCGACCGCGGGACGCCGGGCTGCGGCGGCTGCTGGTGCCGGTCCGCTGGGGCCTGGTGCCGTCGTGGTCGAAGGACGCCTCCGGCGCGGCGCGGCTGATCAACGCGCGGGTCGAGACGGTGGCGGAGAAACCGGCGTTCCGCAAGGCGTTCGCGTCCCGGCGCTGCCTGCTGCCGGCGGACGGCTACTACGAGTGGTATCCGGTGACGCGGGAGGGCAGGCCGGCGAAGCAGCCCTACTTCATCCGGCCCGAGGACGGTTCGCCATTCGTGATGGCCGGACTGTACGAGTTCTGGAAGGCGCCGGACGGAACCTGGCTCACCACCGCGACCGTGATCACCACCTCTGCCACTGACGATGTCGGTCACCTCCACGACCGGATGCCGATGGCCGTGGCGCGAGAAAACTGGGACGCCTGGCTCGACCCGGGCTTCGACGCGGACCCGCTCGGGCTGCTCACCGTCCCGGCCCCGACCCTGACGTACTTCCCCGTGTCGATGGCGGTGAACAAGGTGGCGAACGACGGTCCGGACCTGGTGGTGCCCCTCCCCAACGCTGGGGACGGTTCTCCACTCGGTCCACCCGCGACGCGGACCGAGTGAGGAACCGTCCCCGGTTGAACTACGGGGACGGTTCTCAACTCGGTCCAGCCGGGACCTGGACCGAGTGAGGAACCGTCCCCGGTTGGGCTGCGGACGGAATAACGACCGTCCGGCGTGGCGTTGAATGCGGCGTGATCGCGACCCTGGAAGCCACCGCACCCGCGCTGGACGCGGAGCTGGGGCGACGTCCGGGGCACCCGCTAGGCTCGTTCGTGATGAACCTGCCCACGTTGCCTGACCAGACAGACACCGAGGTGACCGAAACCGACGCCGAGCGCACCGAGCGCTTCGAGTCGGAGGCCCTGGCCTACCTCGACCAGCTCTACGGCGCCGCCCTGCGGATGACCCGTAACCCCGCGGACGCCGAGGATCTCGTCCAGGAGACCTTCGCCAAGGCGTACGCGTCGTTCCACCAGTTCACGCCGGGCACCAACCTGAAGGCCTGGCTGTACCGAATCCTGACCAACACCTTCATCAACAACTACCGCAAGAAGCAGCGCCAGCCGCAGA
>DAINOM010000116.1:0-10762 GCA_036735445.1 Propionicimonas sp. | reverse complement strand
GATTGCGCGCCGCTGTGTACCGAGCAGACACCGACGCGCTGGAGGTCGCGCTGAACGAAGGCGCGTGGCCCGAGGACGCGCTGCAACTGCTGGGCGATGCGGTCCTGGAGGTCGCTCGTCAGCGTCCGGACGACATCGGGACAGCTGCCCGCCGCTGCGTCGCGGCGCTGCGCGACCGTGACTGGGAAGGAGACGCCGGGCTCGCGACCCAGATCGAAGCCACGCTCGGGTGGGGACCCACGCCGCTGCTGAAGAACCTTGCGGTCGACCTGGAAGAGCTGGCGGACGTGCTGGAGGGTGACCCGTTGACCGGTGGCGGACGGATCGACCTCCACACTGGCGAGGTCTGGCCGCAGGCTGCGATCGAGTACGCCGAGGAGGTCGGGGAGGAAGACCCAGACGACGAGGACGAGGAGCGCTGGCTCCACGTCTCCTGTGAGGGTTCTCGCGCCGGGTACCGCGACATGGAGATCTTCATCGACAACCTCAATGACGACCGCCTCGCTGATCGCCTCGCGCGAGCGATCCGGGGCCGCGGAGCCTTCCGCCGATTCAAGGACGCCCTGGCCGAGTCCCCCGACCTCCTTGACCGCTGGTACGGCTTCAGCGATGAGCGCCACCGCGGGAGGGCTCGAGCCTGGCTCGCCGGCGAGGGTTATGCCCCGACGCCCCCGAAGCCTCTGCCAGCCAGCTGAGAACAAGCACAACCGGGTCGGCCCCGGGATCCTTACCCCGGGATCATGGATACGGGGCCGTCCCATTGCGTGTACGGATCAGCTCCGTACAATCAACCTTATGAGTGCCACAGCCGAACCGCAGCGGGACGCCCGCCTTGATCTGCGCCTTCCGCAGGAGACCCGTGCGCTCATCTCGGAGGCCGCTGCCCTGTCAGGCAGCAGTCTGACGGACTACATCCTGAATCTGGTCGTGCCGGCCGCCCGCCGGGACGTCCTGGAGTCCAGGACGATGCGGCTCTCCCGGGACGCCTGGGAGGACTTCCTCGACATCCTCGACCGGCCCGACAACGAGCGGCTGGCCGCGCTGCGCGAGCACCGTCCCGACTGGGACGCGACCAGGCGGTGAAGCCGTCTCGCCCACGGCCGATCAGCAGCGACGACGACACCGCGGCGTTCGACTGCGGCAACCAGGCGCTCAGTGAGTGGCTCGCCCACCGAGCGCTGCGGAACGAGCGCACCGGTGACTCACGCACCTATCTCAGCATCGACGCGGACGCCGAAGGAATCGCCGGCTACTACAGTCTCGCCGCCTGGTCCGTGGCTCACCTCGAGATCGGTGGCGGCTGGCTCTCCCGCAATGCGCCGGATCCGGTGAGCGTCGTGCTGCTGGGACGGCTCGCGGTCTCCCTCGACGCTGCCGGCCTCGGCCTCGGACGCGATCTGGTCGCCGATGCGCTCAACAACGCTCGACTCGGGGCCACAGTCCTGGGCGCCCGAGCACTCGTGGCCGAAGCGATCGACCCCGCCGCCGAACAGTTCTACGCCCACTTCGGATTCTGGCAGTCCCGCGTGAGGCACGACCTCTTCGCCGTCAGACTCGCCTGACAGCGCCAACTGCTCAGCTACCCCTTCGACGGCGAGATTCTGAGTCGACCGAACCAGAGGCCGATCCCCTCGCGCCCCCCGAGATCCGATCATCCCGACCAGTAAAGCCCGACCGCCGACCCGCCGAACGTCCCCCCGACGAGCCCGACTCCCAGGTCACGGCCTTCCTCATGTGGCACACACCCTCGGCATTGCCGAAGGAAAGATCGCGAATCGCGTCCCGATCGCCCACTTCGTGGGCTTAGGGAGGGTGTGACGATGTCCCTCCACCGCATCACCGCCGGGTCCGGGTACGACTACCTGACCCGCCAGGTGGCTGCGATGGACGCTACCGAACGCGGCCACACCGCGCTGGCGTCCTACTACACCGAGAAGGGCGAGATCCCCGGACGCTGGATCGGCTCCGGAATGGCTGGCATCGAGGGGCTCGACGTCGGCGACCTGGTCACCGCCGAACAGATGCAGTCGCTGTTCGGCTCCGGCCACCACCCCCTCGCCATGCAGCGCGCTGCCGCGCTCGCCGGCAACCCCGACGCCACCAAGCAGGACGTCCTGGACGCGATCCGACTCGGCCAACCGTTCAAGGTCTACGCCGGCGACATCAGCCCCTACCGGATCGAGGTCGCCGGCCGCCTCGAAGCGCTGAACCGGGTCAACGGAAGGCCGACGAAGGCGGCCAGCAGTGTCGAGGACCGTGCCCGGATCCGGACCGAGGTAGGTCTGGAGTCCTTCCGCCGCGAGTTCGGACGGGCGCCGCTCGACCAGCGCGAACTCTCCGGACACATCGCCCGGCTCTCCCGGCAGCAGACCACCGCGGTGGCCGGGTTCGACCTCACCTTCTCCCCCGTCAAGTCGGTCTCCGCGCTGTGGGCCCTGGCCGATCCCAAGCTCGCCGCAGTGATCGAGACCGCGCACCAGGCAGCCGTCGCCGACGCGCTAGCGTTCATCGAGAAGCAGGTGCTGTTCACCCGGACCGGCACCAACGGCGTCCGCCAGGTCGAGGTCCGCGGACTGGTCGCCACCGCGTTCACCCACCGCGACTCCCGCGCCGGCGATCCCGACCTGCACACCCACATCGCCGTGGCCAACAAGGTGCAGACCGTCGCCGACGGACGCTGGCTGTCCATCGACAGCCGCCTGATGCACAAGGCGATCACCACCGCCTCAGAGACCTACAACACCGCCCTCGAAGCCCACCTGAACCAGACCCTCGGCCTCCGGTTCGCCGCCCGCGCTGGCGACGATCCCGGCAAGCGTCCCGTCCGCGAGATCGTCGGTGTTGAGCCGCGGCTGCTGTCCCGGTGGTCATCGCGCCGGCATCGGATCGTGAGTCGGCAGGCCGAGTTGGCCGGCCAGTTCCAGCACGACCACGGACGTCCGCCCACCCCGGTCGAGGCGATCGCGCTCGCCCAGCAGGCCACCCTGGAGACCCGCGAGGCCAAGCATGAACCACGCACGCTGGCCGCGCAGCGAGCCGCGTGGCATGCCCAGGCGGTTCAGGTTCTCGGCGACGACCTCGCAGTCCAGTCGATGCTCCTGCGCGCGCTACACCCGGCACGGGCGGACGAACCGGTCCTGGACCGGACATGGTTCGACCAGGCCGCCTCGACGATCCTCGCCAGGGTGGAGCAGGACCGCTCGACCTGGCAGAGCTGGCACCTCCGCTCCGAGGCGCTCCGCCTCGTCCGAGGCAACGGAGTGCCCCCAGCCCACACCGACGCAGTCGTGAACTGGCTCACCAACCAGGTTCTCACCGAGCACTCGATCCCACTCACCCCCGACGGCGACGGGATCGAAGAGCCGCCCGAGCTGCGCCGCTCGGACGGCGCCAGCGTCTACACCGTCGCCGGGAACAAGCTCTACACCTCAACCCGCATGCTTGAGGCCGAACAGCGACTCGTCCGCGTCGCCGGCCGCCACGACGGCCGCACGGTGCCGGAAACCGGCGTCGACCTGGCGCTCCTTGAGACCACTGCGAACGGCGTCGAACTCAACAACGGCCAGGCCCTCCTGGTGCGCGAAATGGCCTCCTCGGGGGCACGCCTACAGCTCGCGATCGCACCGGCCGGCGCCGGCAAGACCACCGCCATGCACGCCCTCTCCCGCGCCTGGGCCAACGGCGGCGGCACCGTGATCGGGCTCGCCCCGTCCGCCGTCGCGGCCGCCGGACTCGGCGAACAGATCGACGGAACCGCCGACACCATCGCGAAACTCGCCTGGCACCTCGAACACGGCGGCGCGCCCCGCTGGGTCAACCAGATCGGACCCGAGACCCTGGTCATCATCGACGAGGCCGGCATGGCCGACACCCTCAGCCTCGACACCGTCATCACCCACATCCTCAACGCCGGCGGCAGCGTCCGCCTGATCGGCGACGACCAGCAACTCGCCGCCATCGGTGCCGGCGGAGTCCTACGCGACATCGAAGCCACCCACGGTGCGCTGCGACTCAGCGAACTCGTCCGGTTCACCGACCCCGCCGAAGGCTCAGCCTCCCTCGCCCTGCGCGAAGGCCAGCCCGAAGCGCTCGGCTTCTACCTCGACCGCGAACGCATCCGGGTCGGCAACCAGGAAACGATGGCCGACCAGCTCTTCACGGCGTGGGCCGCCGACCGCGCAGCCGGACGGGACAGCGTCATGCTCGCCCCCACCAGAGAACTCGTCGCCGATCTCAACCAGCGCGCTCGCAGCCACCGACTCAACGGCACCAGCCCTGGCGCCGTCGTCGAGCTCGCTGACGGAAACACCGCCAGCTGCGGCGATGTGATCATCACCCGGCACAACGACAGGCGGCTCCGGCTCAACGCGACCAACTGGGTCAAGAACGGCGACCGCTGGACGATCAGCGCCATCACCAACGCCGGCGTCCGCGCCCGCCACACCCAGAGCGGACGCCACATCTTCCTGCCCGCCGACTACGTCGCCCAGTGGGCCGAACTCGGCTACGCCACCACCACCCACACCGCCCAGGGCGTCACTGCCGACACCTGCCACGGGCTGCTCACCGGCGACGAATCCCGCCAGCAGGCCTACACGATGCTCACCCGGGGACGGCTGGCCAACAACGCCTACCTGGTCACCGTCGGCGACGGGGATCCGCACACGCTGATCCACCCCGCGACGATCAACCCGGCGACGGCCACCGACCAGCTCGAAGGCATCCTGGCCCGCGACGAATCCCCGATCTCGGCCACGACCACGCTCCGACAGGCCGGCGACCCGGCCCGACTCCTCGGCGCCGCCACCGACCGCTACCGCGACGCGATCGTGTTCGCCGCCGCCCACAGCACGCCCGAGATCGAACGACTCGCGCTTGAGAAGAGCACCGAACGACTCCTGCCCGGCATCACCCGAGCGGACGCTTGGCCCGCCCTTCTCTCCCAACTCCTCAACATCGCCGCGGACAACCGCGACCCGTTCGCCGCCCTCGCCCGCGTCGCCGCTGACCCGATCAAGACCGGAAGCGACCCCGCGGCCACCCTCGCCGGCCGACTCGACGACACCGCCCACCACCGCAGGGCGAACGGACCGCTCCCCTGGCTCAACCCCATCCCCGCCCGGCTCGTCCACGACCCGCACTGGGGTGCCTACCTCGCCGCCCGGGCCGAGCGTGTCCGCACCCTGGCCCGGCAGGTCCTCGACGCGGCTCTCACCAGTCCGGTGACTCCGACCTGGGTCGGCGACGATGCCAGTCCACCCTCAGCGCTGGTCGCCGACATCGAGGTCTGGCGTGCCGCGAACAACGTCCCGGACACCGACCGACGCCCCACCGGCGAACACCACCACAGTGGCGGACCCGGGCGCCACCAGGACCGTCTGGACCGACGCCTGGACAGCATCGGCGCACCAGCACTCGACGAATGGGCACACGTGTTCGCGCAGCTCGACCCCAACATCCTCCGCGACACCTACGCCCGCACCCTCGCCACCAGAGTCGCCCGACTCGCCTGCGCCGGCATCGACGCCCGAGCTCTCCTCAGCCACGCCGCAGCTGAAGGACCGCTGCCCGACGACCACACCGCGGCGGCCCTCTGGTGGCGCATCAGCGCCCACCTAACCCCCGCCGTCGCGCGAACAGCCCAGAACGACCACCACCTCGCAGCCAGCTGGCTGCCCGTCCTGCAAGCCGCCATCGGCGCGGCCGCCTACGCCGAGCTCAGCACCAGCACCTGGTGGCCCGCGCTCGTCACCGCCATCGAACACGGACTGCATCGTGGCTGGACGCTGGCCGGCCTGATCGACGAGGCCCCCGCCAGCCACGACGGACTCGGCGACGCCACCCAGGCCTGGGTCTGGCGCGTCACCCTCGCGACCCACCCGCTGCCGCCCGAGGACGACGCCACCCTGGAGCCGGCTAACGAGCCGCCGGATGATCTGCACGTCGGCTGGCAGCCCACCGGCCCCGTCACCGACATGGTCCGCCCCGATGAGCAGACGGCAAGCCGGTCCAACGCTGAACCGAGCGAGACCGACGACGAGCCGATCGACGACCCCGACCGCGAAGCCGAGCGCATCCTCGCCTTCGAAGCCCTCGTCCGCCAGACCATGAAGCCACCACCCCCGTCCGACGCTGAGATCCGACGCCAGCAGGACCGTGCCGACGCCTGGCGCGACTGCCCCTACACCCCCGAACGCCTCGCGCACATCAACGAACTCACCGCGCAGTTCTACGAAGCACGCCTGCCCAGCAGCTGGGCCCAGCCCTACCTCACCGACCGCCTCCGCCAGGACATCACCGGCCACTCCGGCATCCGTCCCGGCTACGCACCAGACGGCTGGACGACCTTGGTCGACCATCTCCACCGCGAGGGCGTTACCGACCACGAAATGCTCGCCGCCGGTGTTGCAACCACCGCTTCCACCGGCAGACTCATCGACCGCTTCCGAGACCGAGTCGTCTTCCCCATCACCCACCACGGCCGGGTGCTCGGCTTCGTCGGGCGCCGCAACCCCGACCACCTCGACGACCGCCGGCACGGACCCAAGTACCTCAACACGGGCGAAACGCCGCTCTTCCACAAGGGCGACCAGCTCTACACCGTCGGCGACACCGCCCACGGCAAGGCCGTTCTCGTCGAGGGACCGATGGACGCCATCGCGGTCGCGATCGCATCCCGGGGAACACACTTCGGCGCGGCGCCGCTCGGAACCAGCCTCACTGAGGCCCAGACACGGCAACTGGTCGAGCTCGACACCGAACCGATCATCGCCACAGACGCCGACCCGGCGGGCCGCGCCGCCGCCGAACGCGACTACTGGCTCCTCACCGCCATGCTCGCCGACCCACTCGTGGCGGACCTACCCAGTTCCTCCGACCCCGCCGACCTCCTCAGCGCCAGCAGTGGCGCCGAGCTCGCTCGGGCACTACACGACGCCATCCCGGCCACCCACCACCTGATCGACGCCACGCACTCCCGCACCGACGATCAGACCGAGGTGCTCCACGCCTCGCAGGCCTTGGCCGCTGCCCCTCCAGCCCGTTGGAGCATCGACGCCGAGCTGATCGCAGAACGGTTCGGAGTGCCCTCGTCCATCGTGCGCTGTGTCCTCGCGTCCTCAGTTCAGGCGTGGAATGCGGACCCACAGCGAGTGGCTGCCTTCTGGGATTCGGAGAGACGCAGCCGGGACACGGCAGCCCGTCTTGCCCGAGACGATCGTCAGGTTGCCGTCTCCAACATGCGGGCCGAGCAGCAACGGACGCTGGGCGCCGTCGAGCACGATGCCCCCGGTGGAGCCCCACTCCCATAGTCGCGAGAAGGTTCTCCTTCGGAAGCCCAGTCGTCCGAATCTAGAGTCGCTAGCCTTGGCCGCGAGGCCGCCAAGGAAGACGGCAACCGTCGCCTGGGCTACTTGCTACGGATAGACGGACGGACAAGAAGGGTCGAGGTGCATGAAGCGGCTGGTGTGGCTGATTCCACTCGTCATCGTTGTGGTGGTGGCCGGCGCCCTCGGAGCGGGTGCTTTCGGCACGTCCTCGACTCCCGCTCCGCCCGTTGACACGACCTCCACGTCGCGCAATACCCAAGTGATCAACGCCATCGAGAAGATAGATGAGGTCGCTCTCGTCAGCTTAGGCATCCAAGGCATCATGGAGAAGACGCAGACGGCCACCATATTCGGCATGGAGATCCCTGGGAGCGGGAGAGCCTTGTACCTCCAGTACGCTTTCACTGCCAAATTGGGTGTGGACGGCGGCGAGGTGGGCATCAGGCAGGGCGACACCCCCGATGAGTTTGTCATTTCGATCCCAAGGTTCATCTTCATCGGGCATGACGATGTGAAGTTCAAACTGGCGGTCGAGAACAACGGAGTTCTTAGCTTCATGACTCCGGAGATCGATGAGTTCGAGGTCGTTAACGAGATCCTGAACGACGGTTCAAAGAAGGAGTACGTCAACTCCAACGAGGACACGCTGAGGGCTCAGGCGAAGTCGTTCTACACGAGCATCATCAAGGGCATCGATCCCAAGCTCGACGTCGATTTCGACTTCGATGAGGCCGCCTGAGGGTCGTATACGGCTCTGAGATCCCGGAGGCCCCTGGGGTCGGTGACGACGCACCTTGCACGAGCGGTGCGGCCAGCCGGGTCGATCGGCGTTGGCACCAGTCATTCGCCGACCCTGAACGCGTCCGACTGGTCCGGTTGGGGCAGCATCTCTTTGCCGAGAACGTGGCGCGACGTCCACAAGGAGCAAGCCCTCAGCGATGACGTCCGCTCATCCGCGAGTCGGCTGTGTCGATCGGTGTCGGACCCACGTGAAGGACCAACAACAAGGGCAAGACCGGCTGGACCCAGGTGATCAGGAGCCTGCGGGCCAGGAGGTCCGCGAACGAGGGCCCGACCAGGCGCGGCCGGCCGCGTCATGTCGAGCGGGAAGTCGGAACCGAGAGGGCCAGTCGCGTGGACCCAGCCATCGAATGTTCTGGGCCGACGGCCGGATCGCCACAGCTCGGCGTGGTGGGAGGTCCGCTTCGATAGGAGTCGGGGTGTGACCGCTGGCGGGTGCGGGAGGCCTACGGGACCTCGCCTGTCTCCGGGTCGATGAGGTCGCCGTTCTCGTCGACGATCAGGAGCCTTGGCCGATCGGTTCGGTCCTCGACAGCCAATGACTCCAGATCGGATTCGAAGGCTGCGATTCGGCGCTGAGCTTGAGCGTCGGCTCCGTGGTGTGCGAAGCGGGCTCGTGCCGGCCAGGCCTGGTGATGGTCGTCGCAGTGTTGCTTCACGCGCTTCTGGATTCGGTCGAGCAGGGCGGGCACTACGTAGCGGTGCCATTCCTCGAGGGCGTTGGCGTTGGTGGCCATCTCGATCCGGCGGCGTTGGTCGGCGATGACGCCGACCTCGTGGATGAGGTGGGGGTGGAGGGGCCAGCAGGGCGGGATCATGCCGGCGGCCGGGTCCCAGACGTACTCGTGGTTGAACCAGGTCACGATGCGGTCGTACCAGTTCCACACGTCGCGACGGAGCCCGGGGTCGGTGCAGCTGGCAATGTCCCACGGTTTGGGTAGGCGGTCGTGGTCGCCGAGGAAATGCTGCTCGGTGGCGGTGCCGTTCTCCGAGCGGTCGATGTCCCAGTAGGCATCGTCGATGAGTTGGCTGTCGGGCATCGGGAAGCGCCAGACGAGCGGGCCGTCGGTCATGGGCTCACTCCCCTCGTTCGTCCAGGAGAGAGTGTCGTCGCGCGGCGGCCAGGGCGGCTGCGGCTCGGGCCGCGTCGCTGGGGTGTTGTTGCCGTTGCTCGGCGATGTGCGCGCGTACCCGACGCTGGTCGTCCAGCAGCTTCCGGCCCGCTTTGCCGTCGATGCAGCGGTGGAGTTTGGCGAGGATCGGGGGTGTGTTCTCGGCGATGACGAGAGCGTGGCGGTCCGGCAGTTGCCGGATCTCTTCTGGTCGCAGGATCGGGATGTCCTCGCCGCTGGCGGTGCGGCCGCCGTGTCCGCCGAGTTGCCAGTTGGTGCGGGCGACTCTGGTGGTGCCGACGAGGTCGCTGACTTCGCGGTTGAAGCCGATGTCCTTGCTGCCTCCGAAGAGGGCAAGGACGTTGGTGAGGCCGAAGATCGCGCGGGCTTCGGTGTCGCCGAACAGGGCGGCGAGCTGTCGCCAGGTCTGGGCGGCGTAGATGATCGAGATCCCCAGCGCCCGCTCGTTGGCCATCCTCGTCCGCAGCGTAGGTAGGGGCGCCGTGGACGGAAGCTCGTCGAGGCAGGCCAGCATCGGCGGGCAGAGTCTGCCCCATGGGCTGGTGTTGGCCTGTCGGAGGGCGGTGTCGAGGATGTGTTCGGCCAGGGCGGTCATCAGGGGTGAGGCGCTGGCGTACGGGTCTTCGCGTCCGAGCAGGTAGAAGGTGCCGCGGGCCCGAATCATCTCGGCGATGTCGGTGGCGGGACGGCCCGCGCTGGGAGTGCAGCGGGCGCGGATGGCGGGCTGGAAGAACAGCGCCATGGCCTGTTGGACGGTGGTGATGGTGTTGGCGGCGGTGCGGTCGTCGCCGTGGATCGCGCCCTGAAGGAGACCGTGCCAGTGGCCGGCGGCGTGGGGGTGTTCGCGGAGGATGTCGGCGGGTTCGGCGGTGCCGTGGGGGTTGGCGACCCAGCGCAGCACCTGGTCGAGGCGGTGTCCGACCAGTGCTGCGGCGTGCAGGTAGCACTGCAGGACTTTGGCTGCTTCCGCTGCATAGAAGCGGGCGGCGGCGTCCCCGGAGCCGCCGGTGGCGGCGGAGCGGATGGTGCCGGCGGTGAAGGCTTTGGCTCGGCGTTCGGCGGTGATCGGGTCGACGCAGCCGGAGATGGGATCCCAGATGAGTTCGGGTAGTCCGTCGGCCTGCCCGAACGGGTCCAGCACGACACAGGGCCCCTTGTCGTCGCTGCGGGCGGTGATGGTGAGTAGGAGGTCGTCGGTCTTGGTGAGGGTGACCAGGGCTGCGCCAGGGGCGGCGAGCAATGCCGGGGTGAGCAGGTCGAGGGTCTTGCCGGAGCCTTGGGGCCCGATGACGCCGCAGGTTCGGTCCCAGGGGCACCACAGCGGGCCGGCGTGGGGCTCGGTCGCGATGCCGATCTGCCAGCCGAGTTGGTTCAGCCGAGCGGCACGGTCCTGCCGCGCACTTCGCGGTTCGGACGACGAGCCGTTGCGGTTCGACCCTTCGTCAAGCTCAGGGATCGAACCTCGGTGGTGGGTTCGGCTCGGTCTGCGGGTGAGGTTGA
>DAINOM010000115.1:0-10839 GCA_036735445.1 Propionicimonas sp. | reverse complement strand
CGCTGCACCTGATGCGGACCGGCGCCGCCGGCGTCCTGGTCGGCTTCGGCGGCGGCGCGACCAAGCGGACCCGCAACGTGCTGGGCGTCGAGGTGCCGATGGCGTCCGCGCTCGCCGACGTGGCGGAGGCCCGCCGCGACTACCTGGACGAGTCCGGCGGCCGCTACGTCCACGTGATCGCGGACGGGGCCCTGGGCCGCTCCGGCGACATCGCCAAGGCCATCGCTTGCGGTGCGGACGCCGTCATGGTCGGCTCACCGCTGGCCCGGGCGACCGAGGCGCCGGGTCACGGCTACCACTGGGGCCCCGAGGCCTGGCACGCCACCCTGCCTCGCGGCGAGCGGGTGAAGTTCTCCCGCGTCGGCAGCCTGGAGGAGATCCTGCTCGGCCCGTCCCATGTCGCCGACGGCACCATGAACCTCGTCGGCGCGCTGCGCCGGGCTCTCGCCACCACCGGATACACCGACGTGAAGGAGTTCCAGCGGGTCGAGGTCGTCGTCCACTCCTGAGGCTCGCGATGAACCCGCTCGACATCCTGCTCGCGGTCCTCGCGGCCGGCCTGGCCGCCGGCTGCGTGGCGCTGCTGGTCGCCTACCGGCGGTCCGAGCGCGAGCGGGCCGCCGCCGTCGCGGCGCGGGACAGCGCGGCGCTCGCCCAGCAGCGCGCGGCGGACCTGGCGGTCGCGGCGGAGCGGATGCGGATCCTGCGGGAGATGCACGACGTGATCGCGCACTCGCTGGCGATCATGATCGCCCAGGCGGACGGCGGCAGCTACGTCGTCGCGGACACCGCCGCGTCCCGGCGGGCCTTCCTCACCATCGCCGAGACCGGACGGGCGGCGCTCACCGACACCCGCCGGATCCTCGGCATGCTGCGGGGCGGAGAGGCGCCGGAACTCTCCCCCGTCCCGGACCAGGCGCCGCTGGACGACCTGGTCGAGCAGGCCCGCCAGGCCGGCCTGGAGGTGTCACTGATCCGCATCGGCGAGGCGGGCCAGCTCCCGTCCGGCTCCCGGCTGGCGCTGTACCGGATCTGCCAGGAGGCCCTCACGAACGTGATCAAGCACGCCGGCGAGGGTGCCCGGGCGATCGTCGCGCTGAGTTGGATGGACGCGGACGTCACCCTCACCGTCACCGACCGGGGTGGCTCCGGGCCGACCACGCCCGGCCCGGATGAGCCCCTCGCCGGGCTGGGCCTCGGCCTGATCGGCATGCGTGAACGCGCCGAGCTGGTCGGCGGCACGCTGGAGGCGGGGCCGGCCGAGGACGGGTTCCGGGTGCGGGTGCGGATACCCGTGACCGCGGTCGAGGAGGTGGGTCTCGGTGCCTGAGCAGGTCCGCGTCGTCCTGGTCGACGACCAGCAGCTCGTCCGGGCCGGACTGGCCATGGTGATCGACGGCCAGCCCGACATGACGGTCGTCGGCCAGGCCGGCTCCGGCGCCGAAGCGGTCGACCTCGTCGCGCGCACCGCCTGCGACGTCGTCCTGATGGACGTGCGGATGCCCGGCATGGACGGCCTGGAGGCCACTCGCAGGATCCTCGCCGCCCATCCGTTCCCTGCGCCCAACCACCCGCTCCCTGAGCCCGACGAAGGGCCTGAGCCCGACGACGGGCCCAGGGTGGTCATGCTCACCACCTACGATCTGGACGAGTACCTGCTGGATGCGATCCGCGCGGGAGCGTCCGGCTTCCTGCTGAAGAACGCCCCGCCCGCCGACCTGCTGGCGGCGATCCGCACCGTGCACACCGGGGACGCCGTGATCGCCCCGTCCGCGACCAGGCGGCTGCTGGCCCGCGTCGCCACCGGTGAGGACGCGACCCCGCCGACGCCGTGCGACGATCCCCGCGTAGCCAGCCTCACCGACCGCGAGCGGGAGGTGCTGGAGCTGATCGCGCGCGGCCTGTCGAACGCCGAGATCTCCGGCGAGCTCTACCTCTCGGAGACCACCGTGAAGACCCACGTCCGCCGGATCCTGGCGAAGCTCGGCGTCCGCGACCGCGTCCAGGCCGTGGTGGTCGCCTACGAGACCGGCCTCGCCAGCCCCCGCAACGGCACCGCCCCCTGAGCCCGGATCCACCGATCGAGCGCGTCTCCATAAGTTCGACGAACGGTTCGGTCAGGGAGCGGGGGCCGGCTTCGCATCCGGGAAGACCGGTCCCTGCCAACGTCATCCCGGCGCACGCCGGGATCCCTGCACCGACCTGGCCGTCCGCGCTCCGGGATCCCGGGTCAAGCCCGGGACGACCGGTCCCTGCCAACGTCATCCCGGCGCACGCCGGGATCCCTGCACCGACCTGGCCGTCCGCGCTCCGGGATCCCGGGTCAAGCCCGGGATGACAGCAGACCGCCGGGACGACCGGAGACGGCCGGGCCCGCGGGGTCAGGCGACCCGGGTGCCCTTCGGCAGCATCCCGTACGGAATCCGCAGCCGGCTCACCGCCAGCACGAAGAACCCGGCGCCGATCAGCAGGTTCGCACCCAGTCCCCACGGCCAGATCGGCTGGCTGAGGTCCACGGCCCGGCGCTTCACCGGGCTGTCCACGTTCACCGGGGTGCCGGACGAGGTGGTGACCGTCACGTTGCCGGCCGGGTCGTAGTTGAGGTTGTAGGCGCCGGAGTAGCCGTACAACTGGACGCAGTCGTCGCGCTCGGTCGCCGGCGGCATGCTGAGCATCCGGACGCCGATCCCGAGGGCGGCCAGCGGGTTGGCCTGTCGGGCCTGCACCTCGTCGCCACCGGGGGCCTTCGGCGGCAGCGGGGCGGCGTCGGAGACGACGACGAAGGGGTTCAGCGCGGCGATCCACCAGACCCGGTCGGTGCGGTAGGTCGACTCGACCGACTCCGTCCACGTGCACTTGCCGATCGGCGGGGCCGGGGCGCCGGTGCCGTCGCCGTCCGGGTTGTCCGTCCAGTACTGGTCGATCTGGGCCTGCCACGCGCTCTGCTCGGTCTCGTTGAGCCCCCAGACGCGGACGGTGTGGCTGGTCTGCATGAGCGGGACCAGCAGTCCCATGATGCCGGTGGAGATGATGGTGAGGAACGCGACGCTCAGGTAGGTCATCACGACCGACCCGGCCGTCCGCGAGAACAGCGCCGACCAGCCGAGCCCGATGGCACAGACCACCGCGACCAGCGCGAACACCACGACGAAGCAGACCAGCACCTGCACCGCGGAGATGTTGCCCAGCACCATCGACCAGGCGACGAACGGCAGGGCGATCACGAGGAAGACCGCCGAGGTCAGCCAGGCCGCGATCAGCTTGCCGGTCGCGATCTCGACCGCGCTCAGCCGGGTGGCCTGCAGGATCGCCAGCGTGCCGGACGACCGGTCGCCGTTGATCGAGGTGGCGGTGAACGTGGGCGCGATCAGCAGGCCCATGCCGAGGATGAAGAAGGTGATCACCGCGAACGCGACCGGACCGGAGTAGTCGCTCTGGGAGACGTCGCCGGTGACCAGGTCGGTGGCGTAGATCACCAGGGCCGTGATCACGCCGATGAAGGCGAACCAGACGCCCAGCGCCCAGATCCACCGGCGGGACCGGACCCGCTGCTTCAACTCGAGTTCGGCGACCGTGCGGACGCCGTTCCAGGACAGGCTCCAGGTGTTCACACCCGCTCCTCGTTCAGTGACAGGTAGGTCTCCTCCAGGCGGCCGGAGACCGGGGTGACGGTGTGCAGCGGGACGTCGGCCGCGACGGCGGCGCGGATCAGTTCCCTGGCCGAGTCGTAGCCGCCGAGCGCCACGGTGACCTCGCCGCTCGCCTGCCCGTCCCACGGGATGCCGGCATGGTCGAGGAAGGTGCGCAGGGCGACCGGGTCGAGGGCGTCGAGGCGCCAGCCGCGCTGGACGGGTTCGGTGTCGGTGGTGACGTCGTCGACCGTACGGCCACGCGACAGGAACACCGCGTGGTCGTACACCTCCTCGAGCTCGGACAGGATGTGGGACGAGACCAGCACGGTCTTGCCGGACGCGGCGAGCGAGCGCAGCAGGTCGCGCAGCTCGATCCGGGATCGCGGATCGAGCCCGGAGGCGGGCTCGTCCAGCAGCAGCACCTCCGGGTCGTGGACGAGCGCCCTGGCCAGGCCGAGCCGCTGCTTCTGGCCCCGGCTGAGCACGCGGGCCGGGCTGGCGGCGAACTCGGCCAGGTGAACCGTCTGGAGCAGCTCGGCGACCCGGGCGCCGCTGTCGGAGCGGCTGATGCCGTAGGCGTGGGCGAAGGTACACAGGATCTCGGTACAGGTCAGTGCGTCCCAGGTGCCGAAGACATCCGGCATCCAGCCGACCCGGGCCCGCGCCTCGAGGTTCGCCGCGCCGACGTCACGGCCGGCGATGTTCGCCCGTCCGGCGTCCGGGCGCAGCAGGCCGGCGAGGAGCAGCAGCAGCGTGGTCTTGCCGGAGCCGTTGGGACCGATCAGGGCGGTCACGGCGCCGGCCGGGGCGGTGAACGTGATGCCGTCCACGGCCCGCACCTCCCCGAAGGCGCGTTTCAGGCCGATGGCCTCGATTCCCGGCACGGGCGGCCCTGCGACCGCCGGGCTCCCGTCCGGGACGGGCTGGTTCTCACTCATGCCCACACGCTAGGGGACGGAGCGCGGCGGACACGTCGTCCCCTCCGGCGGATCGGGTCATCCTGGAGGATGATTCTCGCTAAGGTCGGCCCATGCGGATCCTGCGGGCGCTGACCTACGACATCGTCCTGGTCTTCCTGTTCGCTGCGATCGGACGGCTCACGCACGGCGAGGATCTGTCCCTGCTCGGCGCAACCGCATGGCCGTTCCTGATGGCGACGATCGTGGGCTCGCTGGTCTCCAGTTGGCGTCGCGGGACGTGGTGGGCGCAGGCGCTGACCGCCTGGCTGATCACCACGATCGGCGGCATCCTGCTGCGGCTGGTCAGCGGCGGGACGGCCGCGCCCGCGTTCATCGCCACGACCGCAGCCGTCCTCGCGCTCTTCCTGATCGGTTGGCGGGCCCTGCTCCGCAAGCAGCTCTAGCGCCGGGGCCCACCCGCGGCGCGGGGTTCAGCGCTTCTCGCAGGCGATCCCGTCGTGATCGCGATCGAGATGCCGGTTGACGGCATAGACCGCATTGTTGCGGGTGAAGTTCGTGACGGGCTTGCTCCGGCCACTGACGTGGTCCTTCGCGCCCTTCTTGCCGACGCCGTGGCGGTACTTCTTGTTGAGCTTGGAGCAGTTCTTGAACTTCACCGCCGTCGGGACCAGTCGTGGCTGCACGCTGGCAGAGGTCGCGACGGCTCGGGGAGCCGTGGCCTCGGCCATGCCTGCCGGAACTCCGGACAGACCGAGGATGAGGGCGAAGGTCGCGGTGGCGGCAGCGAACCTGTGGATGGACAAGGGGGTTTCTCCTCGGGAAGGGGTTGGTACCTCCACGCTAGCCAGGCTGTGGACCAGCTGTCTGTTCCCCGAACGGGGACAGTTCCCGGCGGCCCCGTGGCCCCCACCGGCCCGCGCCTCACCCGCGCCTCGGCACCGAGCCGGAACGGGCGGACGGACGACCGCGCCCGCACCGGGGGAACGGTGCGGGCGCGGTGGGGGGAAGTGGCGTCAGTCGTCGTAGCCGTAGCGGTCCTCCCAGCGGTCCTCGACCCGGTCGGACGCGTGGCCCTGACGCAGGATGTCCTTGCCCGAGCCGCCGCTCAGCTTGTCGGACCCGGAGCCGCCTTCCAGCAGGTCGTGACCGGACTGCCCGTAGAGCTTGTCGTTGCCCGACTCGCCCTCGAGGTGGTCGTTGTTGCTGCCGCCGTAGAGGACGTCCTTGCCGGAGCCGCCCTCGAGCCGGTCCTTGCCGGTGCCGCCGCTGATCCAGTCGTTGCCGGAGCCGCCGTCGACCTCGTCGTGGCCGTCACCGGCGCAGATCACGTCGTTGCCGCCGTTGCCGTCGATGTCGTCGTTGCCGGCGAGGGCGACGATCACGTCCCGGCCACTGGTGCCCTCGATGTCGTCCGAGCCGCTGGTGCCGACGATCGTCGCGGCGTACCCGTGGCAGGTGTAGGTGGCCGCCTGGGCCGTGCCCGGATTGATGAGGGCGAGCCCTGTGCCGGCGCCGATCGTGGCGAGCGCGGTGATGGTGGTGCGGATGAGCCTGGTCATGTCTGCCTCCTGCGAGTGGTTGCCTGATGACCAGAAGCAGACCGGACGGGCGTGAGCACCCGATGAGGTCGGGATGAGACATCGCTCATCGGTCGGGATCCATCGGCCTGTTCGAAGCAATTGCCCAATGCGCCTCGTTCAGCTCACCTCGCCGAAGCAGTGTCGGACGAAGCCGATGACCAAGGGGGTGGCGAGCCAAACCAGTCCTGCCGTGAGCGACGGCCAGAACGCGCCGTCGCCTAGGAGGAACTCGGTGATCGAACCGCTCATGAGGTAAGGCCCGACTCCTTCGGGCAGGAAACCCATGAGGGGATCGATCACCAAGGTCTGAATGAAGCTCAACGAGATTGCACCGATCGCGTTCCTCAGAGCCGCCCCGAGGGCAGCACCACACAACACCCCCACGACCGAGCCTGCCAGCATCTGCGGCGCCGCCTCCCCCAAGCCAGTCCAGACCAGCGGCCGACGCAGCGAGAACGAGAGCCCAAACGACAGCCCGGCCGCGACGACGGTCGACGAAAGGAGGAGCAGCATGGTGACTACCAGACTCGCTGCGAGCTTTGCGGCGAACACCCGGCCACGGCGAGGTTCAGCCAAGAACATCGAGACGATCTCGCGATGCTGCCAGTCGCTGGTGAAGATGAGGGCCCCGAGCACCGGCATCACGATGGTGAACATCAGCCCAAGGACCGTAACCACCACAGCCGCGTTCACCTCCGGGGCACCACCGGCGATTGCGGCGCCCACGGCGATCGCAGCGCCGAGCGAAGCGATGACAATGAGGAACGTACGAATCCCACGAGTGGTGAAGACCTTGCGTGTCTCCACCAATGCCAACCTGACGAGTGTGGTCATCGACGACTCACTAGGTGGCGTCATCACATCTCTCCTCTCCTGGCTGGAAGTCGCCTTTGGTGACGGACATATAGAACGACTCGAGCGACCGGGCGTCGCCGGGCGCGAGCTCCTCGATCAGGATCTGGTGACGGTGGGCGAGTCTGCCCACAGCGGCCGCTGTCGCCCGCACGGCGACCCGCCCGTCGGGTCCCGGCTCAGCGAAGCTCACACCTTCGGCTGTCAGAGCCGTAGACAAGGCGCTCAGGTCAGGCGTCCGCACAACGCACGACTCATGGCTGAGCGTCTCCCCTATGGCGCCCTCGAACACCAGGTTTCCTTGGCTGATCACAACGATGCGATCAGCGAACGACTGCAGGTCCTGGAGCAGGTGACTGGAGATCAGTACGCACCCTCCGTCATGATGCGTGAAGCCAATGAGCCGCTCCCGGACCCACGCTGCGGTCTCGATGTCGAGGCTGTTCATCGGCTCATCCAGCAGGAGGTGGGAAGGCTGGCCCAGCAGAGCGATGGCCAGTCCGACTCGCTGGCGCATGCCCAGAGACAATGTCCCGAACCGTCGTCCCAGAACCGGACCCAACCCCACCGAAGCGAGTTCGGCCTTCGCCTCAGATGCGCGCATGCCGATGTACCGAGCGTGCAGCCCCGCTGTCTCCGCAACAGACCGGCCCGGATGATGTGCTGATGCGTCCAGCAGGCAGCCCACCACAGACGTCGGTCGGGCAAGGTCGACATACCTTCGCCCATCGAACAATGCCTGGCCTTCGTCTGGGCGGCCTAGCCCGACCATCATGCGCAGAAGAGTGGTCTTTCCCGCCCCATTGGGGCCGAGCAGCCCGGTGATCGATCCGGCCGGCACACTGAAGCTCACGCGGAAAAGCACGCTCGTGCGGCCGTACGCCTTGCTGAGCGAGGAGACCTCGATGCTCGCCATGTCTACCGCAGGCCCGACGGCAGTCGACGATCGATGCGGGCACCGACAGCCGTCGCCGCCACTGACCACGCCACCGCGCCCATGTAGACCACGACCGAGACCCAGAAGTCCTGTTCCCGGTGCAGGATCAGGCCATTCGTCACCCGAACCGCAACGACGACGATCGCGATCGCCACAAGCGCGCTTGCCAACACGAAGCCCGTCGAGGGCGACTTCCCGCGCTCGATCGATCGCGCGTAGTCGAGGGGCAAGCCGAACCGCTCCTCGAGAGACAGTCCGCTGTCATGTGACTCGTCGGCCACGCGGGATAGTTCTTTCAGTACCCGCGCCTCGCCGACATGGCGCCACCGCAACCGATACGCCAACTCGGCGAGGTACTCGGTCACCGTCACTCAGAGCACCTCCTACCTGACTGTCACTTGCCAAGTCCCCAACGCGACATCGAGAAGCACAATCACCGGCGCGATCACCAGAAGGACACCGGCCACGATCAGGACCGGGCGCACCCAGCTCCCAGCTCCGGCCCCGGCCACGATGAGCGCGACGCCGGCCACGACACTGCAGACCATCAGGGCGAGCGGCCCGAGAACCAAGTGGCTACGAACACGACGAGCAAAAAGACGGCCCAGCCGCACAGTCGGGTGCGCAGCCCACCAGGCGGCTGAGTCGGGGTGTCCACGGGCGTCACTCTGGGCTCCGGCGCTGCGGTCGGTCGCGGTCGCGGTCGACGCATGAAGTTAGGCGGTTCCTCTGCTCTGTCCTGACCATTTCACCAGCCCCACGATCATGGCGGCAACCGTGAAGATTCCCATTGCGAGCCGCCACACCAGATCCATGTTGGCCAGCCACAGGGCTGAAAGCCAGAGCCCGCCGAAAAGGACACCGGAGGTGATCCGAAGCGCCATCGTAGGCCACGTCCATATTGCCCAGCTGAAGAATGCCGCGACAGGAATCGTGATAATCCAGATCAGCACCTCGGTCATGACATCACCCTTACTTGTAGCACTTCGGCATCCACGGTACGACGCCCAAGCCGCCGTGCAGCACCTTGACCGAGACGCACTTTCCCGCCTCGACGGCCGTATCAGCGAACACGGTGAGCGCTCCGCATGCCGCAGAGATCGCTGCGGCGACGATGGCAACACCTCCGCTGCCGAGCGCAACCAAGCCTGCGACAGCGCTACAACTGGCAGTGCTCTTCGACATGCGGCCGGTCTCATACTTGGTGAAATCAACCGACCAGCCATACCAGGTGGATCGGACCCGTGGATCGGCGACAACCGGGAACACGGTCCTGGTCGACGCGGTCGTGGTCTGGATCAGGGTGCTCCCCTCGACGGTGTAGCTGCTGGGCAGCCTCGCACCGGTCTTGTCCTTGGCCCAGGCCGGTTCGATGTAGGCGAGCGGCTCGCTCGTGCTGTCGGAGGCACGAACGACGACCGCACCGCTGTCGAGAAGTTCCAGGTAGCGACCGGTGAACGTGTAGTGCTGCGTGAGCGAATCGGCGTCGCGGGCCACCGCCAGGATCTGGGCGCCATCATCGAGACCGCGGACCACGAAATCGGTGCCGTCGCCTTCGACCACGGTCGAGCCGCTCACCTGTGCCTGCCGGCCACCGCTCTGGAGGGCGACCTCGACGTTGCCCGCGGTGACCTTGTTCGCGGTGATCTTGGCGGCCTTCCGTTCGCCCTTCGCCAACGGGTCGAGCCTGTCGGCCAAGGCGGCAGAACTGGACGGGGTATCGCGTGGCGCCGCCCACGCGCCGTTGGTCGGCGCGACAAGTGCGGCGGCGGCGACAAGACAGAGCCCGCCCCACATCCGTCTGGTCTGAAATGCCATGGCTGTCTCTCCTGGGCACTTGGGTGGAACTCCGGGTGGGTATCCGGTCCGCAATGGACCAAAGCCAGCTTTGCATATAACCGGACAGAGAGTCAATCGAAGTTTGACAAATACTGTATGAGACTGCACGAGACTCATATGAGCCTCTCGATTTCGAACAGCAAACGGCCCCCACCCGTCGGGTGGGGGCCGTAGCCGTCAAGTCAGCTCAGTGGCTGTGACCGTGGTTGTTGTCCTCCTCCTCGGCCGGCTTGTCCACCACGGAGGTCTCCGTGGTGAGCAGCAGCGACGCGATGGAGGCGGCGTTGGCCAGCGCGGAGCGCGTGACCTTGACCGGGTCGATGACGCCCTGCGCGACCAGGTCGCCGTACACACCGGTGGCGGCGTTGTAGCCGCTGCCCGGCTCGAGTTCGGCCACCTTGGAGACGATCACGTAGCCCGGCTCGCCGCCGTTCTCCGCGATCCAGCGCAGCGGCTCGACGACCGCCTTGGCCACGATGTGCACGCCGGTCTTCTCGTCGCCGTCCAGCCCGAGGCCGTCCGACAGCACGCGAGCGGCATGGACGAGGGCCGAGCCGCCACCGGCGACGATGCCCTCCTCGATCGCCGCACGGGTCGCGGAGACCGCGTCCTCGATCCGGTGCTTCTTCTCCTTGAGCTCGACCTCGGTGGCCGCGCCGACCTTGATCACGCAGACGCCGCCGGCCAGCTTGGCCACCCGCTCCTGCAGCTTCTCCCGATCCCAGTCGGAGTCGGTCCGCTCGATCTCGGCCCGCAACTGCCCGACGCGTCCGGCGACCTCCTCGGCATGCCCGGCGCCCTCGACGATCGTGGTGTTGTCCTTCGTCACCACGACGCGGCGAGCGCGACCCAGCACGTCCAGGCCGACCTGGTCGAGCTTGAGGCCCACCTCGGGGGCGACCACCCGGCCACCGGTGAGGATCGCGATGTCTTCCAGCATGGCCTTGCGACGGTCACCGAAGGCCGGGGCCTTCACGGCGACCGAGGTGAAGGTGCCGCGGATCTTGTTCACGACCAGGGTGGACAGCGCCTCGCCGTCCACGTCCTCGGCCACGATGAACAGGGTGCCGCCGGCGCCG
>DAINOM010000114.1:0-10901 GCA_036735445.1 Propionicimonas sp. | reverse complement strand
TGGCGAGCACCTTGCCCTCCTGCGGCTTCTCCTTGGCGGTGTCGGGGATGACCAGCCCGGAGGCGGTGGTCTGCTCGGCCTCCAGCGGCTGGACGAGGATCCGGTCCTCGAGCGGCTTGATCGTGACTGCCACGTCAAAACCCTTTCGTTCTGGTAGGGCGACTAGGCCCTGATTGGTCAGGTTGGGAGGCCCTCGGCGTCGTCGCGGTGCCGCCGGAGGCTGGCTGGCACCCTCAAGGCGAGAGTGCTAAAGCGAATCTATCGCGGGCTTAGCACTCGATCAAGCCGAGTGCCAAAGCGTCAGACCCGCCGCGCGATGAGTGCCCGGGTGCCAGCCGCCGTCGGAGCGAGCACGACGGTCGCGGACGCAGGACCTCTCGGCCTGAGTCGACGCCTCAGCACGGCCGGATCCACGTCGAGGCCGCGGACCTTGATCTCCAGGATGCCGGTGTCGTGCTCGCGGACCCAGCGGCGCAGGGCGCGCTCGTCGAAGGGCAGTTCCTCGAGCACCTCAAAGGCCGTGGCGAAGGGGGTTGGGGTGAGGTGGTCGGCGAACAGGTAGGCGATGCCGGCCTGGGCAGCCCGCGCGTCCAGCTGTTCGGCGAGGGCGCCGATCGCTCCGGAACGGATCACCGCCGGGTCGGGCTCGTAGAGGTAGCGCCCGATCGGCCCGGACGGCGGGTCGCCGCGCTCACCCGCGTCCAGTTCGGCAGCGGAGGGCAGCAGGATCGCCGTCCGGGAGCCCTGCGCCCAAGACCCCGTCCACAGCGATGCCTCGACGAGGTCGCCGCGATGGCTCACCCAGGTCGTCGCAACCCCGTCCGGGATGAACGCGGACGGCAGTCCCGGCGCGGCTTTCACACAACCCACACGGCCGGTGAGCAGCCCTGCCGCGAAATCCCACGGCGGCGAGAAGTCGGCCACTCGCCAGGTCCGGCCGGCCGCGGTGCGCCGGGCCGGGTCGACAAAGACCGCCGCCCCGTCCGCCAGCAGGCCGTCCGCCAGCTCGACCGCGTCGCCGCAGAGCACCCCCACACCGAGGTTCGCCTCAGCCAACACCGCCGTGGCCGGATCGGCCTCGACGGCGGTCACGGTCAGGCCGGCGTCCAGGAAGGCGAGGGCGTCCGCACCTAGCCCGCAGCCGAGGTCGACCACCTCTCGCACGCCGGCCGCGACGAACCGTTCGGCCCGCCAGCGGGCCACGTCGGCGCGGGTCGCCTGCTCCAGACCGTCCGCGGTGAGGAAGAGCCCGGCGGCCCGGTCACCGAACTTGGCCACGGCCTTGCGGCGGAGGGCGGCCTGGGTCAGGACCGCGGCGGCCTGGCCGGCGTCCCAGTGGCGGCGGAGCGCCGTGGCCGCCGCCAGCGAGCCGGGGTCCGGCTGCGCGGACGCCTCGGCCAGCGCCGGTGCGGCGTCCGGAGACACCAGCCAGCGCGCGAGTTCCACGTCCACGCGAGCCAACCTACGCAATGCCGGCCGTGCCGGGACGGACGGGCGCGGATCGTCTCCCCCGAATCAGCGGACGAGTGTCGTATCCTGCGGCCATGAAGGCACTCAAAATCTCCCTTCTCGTGCTCGGCCTCGTCGCAGTCGCGGTCGGCGGGGTGATGCTGTTCATGGCCATGAATGTCGAGCTGAAGGTGATCTGGGAGATCGCCACGCGCTACTCGAACGTCTCCGGCGCCGGCACCGACCTGCGGGATCCGCGGCCGAACCTGATGATCATCACCGGCATCGCGGTCGGCGCGGGCCTGCTGCTCGGCCTCGGTCTCGGCCTGCCCGGGAAGCTGAGCCCGTCGCAGAAGAAGCTCGAGGAGACGATCGAGGCCCGGGTGCAGGCCCGCCTGAACGCGACCGAAGGCCCGTCCGACCCGGTGCCGCCCACCGCCTGACCCGCACGCCGCTGGTCCGCCTTCCCACACGCGCGCGTCAGGGCTGGACGAAGCTCCAGCCCGCCGGGCGGCCGTCCACGTAGGGCATCACGCCGTGGAAGGCCGGGCCGTCGGCGAAGACCAGCGGCAGCCAGAAGCGGTCGCCCTCCCACATCGGCAGCTCGTCGAGCGCGTCGATCGGGTGCCAGACCAGCGGGCCGTCGTCGTTCCGCTCGGGCACCACACCCGTCCAGCCGTCGACGACGAAGACGAAGCCGAACCAGTCCGGTTCCTGAGCCTGACGAAGGGCACCGCCGGCGCCGAAGCCGGGCCACGAGATGGTCCCGCGCAGCCGGGCCGAGGTGACCTCGATGCCGGCCTCCTCGCGGAGCTCGCGGCACAGGCAGGAGTAGACGTCCTCGTCCGGCTCCAGCTTGCCGCCGAGACCGTTCCACTTGCCGGCGTGCTGGTCGCCGTCCCGGGTGCGGTGCACGAGCAGGACGCTGCGACCGTCGGCGCTGAGCAGGTAGCCCAGCGTGCCGATGATCGGCGCGTAGCTCACGGCACCAGGACGGTGCTCACCGGCAGGCCGGAGTTCGCGCCGATCTCCAGCGAGGACGGCGGCAGGCCGGCGTTCACCACTTCGGCACCGAGCACCGCGATCATCGCACCGTTGTCCGTGCACAACGCCGGACGGGGACGGCGCAGGGTGATCCCCGCTGCCGCCGTCCGCTCCTCCAGCAGCGCGCGCAGCCGCGAGTTGGCCGCCACTCCCCCGCCCAGCAGGATGTCGGACGTGCCGAGGTGCTCGCAGGCGTCCACAGCCTTCGCCGTCAGCACGTCACAGACCGCCTCCTGGAAGGACGCGGCGACATCGGCCACCGGCACGTCGAGCCCGTCCCGGCGCCGGGTCTCCACCCAGCGCGACACAGCCGTCTTCAGCCCGGAGAACGAGTAGTCGAAACGGTGCTTGACCAGGTCCTTCGACGCAGTCAGTCCTCGCGGGAAGGCGATCGCGGTCGGGTCGCCCTCTGCCGCTGCCTTGTCGATCACCGGCCCGCCGGGGTACGGCAGGCCGAGCAGCCGGGCCACCTTGTCATACGCCTCGCCGGCGGCATCGTCGATCGTCGCACCGAGCTCGACGATGTCTCGCGTTATATCGTTCACCGCGAGCAGGGATGTGTGGCCCCCCGACACCAGCAGGGCCGCGCACGGCTGCGGCAGCGGACCGTGGTCGAGCAGGTCGACCGCGACGTGACCGACGAGGTGGTTGACTCCGTAGAGCGGCTTGCCTAACGCGACCGCCAGCGCCTTCGCCGCGGCCAGGCCCACCACGAGCGCGCCCATCAGGCCCGGGCCTGCGGTGACCGCGATCGCGTCCACCTCGGACAGGTCGATGTCGGCCTTCGCGCAAGCCCGCTGCAGGGTGGGGATCAGCGCCTGCAGGTGAGCGCGACTCGCCACCTCCGGCACCACCCCGCCGAACCGGACGTGCTCCTCCACCGAGGACGCCACCTCGTTCGCCAGCAGTTCATGGCCACGGACGATGCCGACCCCGGTCTCGTCGCAGGAGGACTCGATGCCCAGGACCAGTGGGGTGCTCATGCGGGTGCTCATGCGCACTCCACGTCCCAGGAGTCGCCGACGAGGTCGCGGAGCATGACCAGGGCGTTGCGGCCCGGCCCGTAGTAGTCGCGCCGCGTGCTCACCGGCACGAAGTCGAGGCTGCGGTACAGCGCCACCGCCGGCTCGTTGTCGGGCCGGACCTCCAGCAGCATCCGCCGGGCACCGACGGCCGCCGCCCACTCCAGGCCCGCCCGCACCAGGGACGAGCCGACGCCGTGCCCGCGGGCGTCCGGCCGGACGACCACGCGGTGCAGGTCGGCCATCTCGGCGACGCAGCTGAACGTGGCCACGCCCATCACGCGGGCGTCCCGGTCGAGCCGGGCCAGCACGTAGCGGTCGGGCGCGGCGAGTTCGTCGGCCCAGGCTGTCTCCGACCATTGCTCGGCGTGGTCGAAACCGGCCCGCTCGAGGTCGAGGATGTCGGCCAGGTCGTTGGTGCGCGCGTGGGTGATGATCATCGGTTCCCCATCATGGCCAGTCGCGGTTGGAGCAGGGTGGACTTCCGAGTGGTGGGCACTTCGGCGTCGGGTCGTCTCAGGTAGAGCGGGACGAGGCCCGCGTCCGGCAGCCGGTCGGCCGCGGCGGCGAGCAGCCCTGCGTCCAGTGAACCGGGGCCGGTGCAGGCGCGGCCGGTGAGCGTCGCGCCCGGTCCGGCCAGCGGCAGGTCGGGCACCTCACCGGGTGCGGTGACGAACGGTCCGTCCACCCGGACGCCGTCGGTCGCGTAGCGCGCCCAGTAGACCTCCTTGCGGCGGGCGTCCGCGACGACGGCGAACTCCCCGGGCGGCACGTCGCCCCGTCCGGCCCATTCGAGCGCGATCACGTCGAGGCTGCAGACGCCGCGGACCGGCACCCCGAGCGCTTCCGCCATGGTGACGGCCGCGGCGACGCCGACCCGCAGCCCGGTGAACGGGCCCGGGCCCACCCCGACCACGATCCCGGTCAGGTCGGACGGCGTGGCGCCGGCTTCGGCCAGCACCCGCCGCACCAGCGGCAGCAACTGCTCGGCGTGCGCCCGCCGGTCGGCCACCTCTCCGGATGCCACCGCGACGCCGTCCCGGGCCACTCCGGCCCGCACGTCGGTCGCAGTGTCAATCCCCAGCACCACCGACTTGTCAGAACCTCTGCCGGCCAGAGGCGGCGGAGATTCTGACAAGTCGGCGGGTGGGGTCGGGGTCACAGTGCCTCCAGGTCCGGGCGGGCGGCGGTCCAGCGCTCGCCGATCGGGGTGAGGAAGATCCAGCGGGTGTCGTCCTCGGGGTCGAGCGACCGCCGGATGTCCACCTCCAGGTAGTCGTCGGCGAGGCCCTCGGCGATGCCGGCACCCCATTCGACGAGGGTCACCGAGTCGTCCAGGGACACCTCGAGGTCGAGGTCTTCCAGTTCGGCGAAGGAGCCCAGCCGGTAGGCGTCCACGTGGACGAGCGCCGGCCCGCCGACCGTGGACGGGTGGACGCGGGACAGCACGAACGTCGGCGAGATGATCGCCCCGGCCACGGCCAGCCCCGAACCGAGGCCCTGGGTGAGCGTGGTCTTGCCCGCACCCAGGTCGCCGGAAGCGATGATCACGTCGCCCGCGCGCACCACCGAGGCGAGCCGCCGCCCGACGGCCTGGGTGTCCTCCGCGGTCGGTGCGGTCACCCGCACCGGAAGCTGCCGGGCCAGCGTCAGGCTGGTGCCCTCGCGGTCCACCTCGATGAAGCCGTGGCGCCGCCACCAGGCGACCACCTGCGGGAACTCGGCCCTGGCCACCAGTTCGACCGCGGCCACGCCGCGGGCGGTGAGCAGCTCCAGCGCCACCTCGACCAGCGCGGACGCGATCCCCTGCCGCTGGAAGCCCGGACGCACCGACACGCGATGGATGCCGGCCACCGGGCCGTCCACGCTCACGATCACGACGCCGGCCGGGGTGCCGTTCACCAGGGCGAGCACGCCGAAGCCCCCGGCGAGGGCTGCGGCCACATGTTCGGGGGTCTCGGCCAGCGCGGGCGGTGGCGGGTCGACCGGCGGACGATTGCCGAACGCCTCCTTGATCACCGCGCAGATCGCGTCGGCGTCCGCTGTCGTGGGCTCCACGATGGTGAGGGTGCGACCGTCCCCGAGCAGGGTTTCGGCAAGCACGTCCATCAACCAACCTCCGCAGCAGCCGGGACGGGTCCTCCGCGCGGCCCGGGAAATGTTACCAGCGTCCCAATCCGCCCCGATCGGCCGCGGAGGGGATGACTGCACAATGCTAGAATGCTGTCAGATGGAGGAGGTGGAGCGATGGCAGTCCTGACCGTTCGGAATGTGCCCGACGAGGTGCACCGTGCGCTTCGCGCTCGTGCCGCACGGCACGGACAGAGCACCGAGGCGGAAGTACGCGAGATCCTCGCGGCCGCGGTCGCGCCCGAGTCGCGACTGCGGCTCGGCGACGCTCTCACCGCGCTGGGCCGTGACCTCGCCCTCACCGATGACGAGGTCGCCGTCCTCGACGCAGTTCGGGACCGCACGCCGGCAACACCACTTCCGCTGTCGTGATCGTCCTCGACACGAACGTCCTCTCGGAGGCGATGCGGCCCGTGCCAGATCCCGGCGTGCTGGGGTGGCTGAACAGCCAGTCCCCGGAGACCCTCTACCTCTCCAGCGTCACGCTCGCCGAACTGCTCTTCGGCATCGGTGCGCTTCCGGACGGCGTGAGGAAGGGACGCCTCGCCCAGGCCCTGGACGGGTTGGTGGCGTTGTTCGCAGGACGCGTCCTGGCCTTCGATCAGGATGCCGCCCGCCGCTACGCGGACATGGCGGTCGCCGCCCGACAGGCCGGACGTCCGCCGCCGACGGCTGACGGCTACATCGCAGCCACTGCGGCTGCTCACAGTTTCGCCGTGGCCACGAGGAACACTCGGGACTTCCAGGGCACCGGCGTCGAACTCATCGATCCCTGGCAGCGTCGCTGACCCCACTCAGCCTGCCTGCCGCGCCTCCACCGCGGCCAGCAGGCCCGGGTACAACGGATGGTCGGACGGGATCCCGGTCACCTTCTCGACCACGTCCGGCGCGCTCGCACTGCCCAGCAGCTGCTGCAGCTCCACCGCCTCGGGGTCATCGGCCGGATCGAAGCGCAGCCCGGCGCCGATGGCGTCCAGCAGTGCGGCATGGCCCATGCCCCGCTCGGCGAGCTGGGCGGCCGGGCTGACGAACCGGTCGTTGCGGCTGAGCTTGCGCAGGGGTGCCCGGCCCACGCGCAGCGTGGTGTCGGGCAGGTACGGGTTGGCGAACCGGGTGAGGATCTTCTCCACGTAGGCTGCCTGCGTCGAGGCGTCCACGCCGTGCTTGGCCACGATCAGGGAGGCGGTCTCGCCCAGCACCGCGCGCACCTTCGCCGCGACCTCGGCATCGGCGAGGGCGTCGGAGATCTTCTCGATCCCCGCCGCGTACCCGAACCACGCGGACGTGGCGTGGCCGGTGTTCACCGTGAACAGCTTGCGCTCGATGTAGGGCTCCAGGTCCGGAACCCAGGTGACGCCCGGGATGTCGGGGTGCCCGCCACCGAACGGGCCGGTCTCGATCACCCACTCGTAGAAGGTCTCGACGGTCACGTCCAGGCCGGCGTCCGGGTCCTGGTTGGGGACGATCCGGTCGACGGCCGTGTTGGCGAACACCGCCTTGGCGTCGAGGTCGTCGCCGACGTAGCTCTTGAGCACCTCGCCGGCGAGGATGTCGGTGCCGTTGATCGCGTTCTCGCACGCCATCACCGCCACCTTCGGCGCACCGGCCGGACGCGCGGCGATGCCCGCCGCGATCGCCGGGGCGACGAATCTGAGGATGTGCGCGCCGACCGCCGTCGTGACCACGTCCGCCGACGCGATCTCCGCGGTGAGCGCTTCCGCCTCCGCTGCCGAGTTGAGGGCGGAGAACCCGCGGACCTCCTGGGTCCGCGGGTTCTCCCCCACCTCGTGCACCACGTAGCTGTCGGCGTCCTTCAGGCGCTGGATCAGCGCCTCGGCGACGTCGGCGAACACCAGCTCGTAACCGGCGTTGTGCAGCAGCAGGCCGACAAAACCACGGCCGATGTTCCCTGCTCCGAAGTGCACTGCTTTCATCTCAGCCATTCACCTTTCCGAAGGCCGCAGCGACCTCCTCCTTGCTGGAAGCGTTCTCCAGCGCCTGCACCGCGTCCGCATCGAGGAACACCTCCGCGATCCGGCTGAGCAGTTCGAGATGCTCGTCGTTCGCACCGGCGATGCCGATCACGAACTTCACCGGGTTGCCGTTCCAGTCGATGCCCTGCGGGTACCGCACCACCGAGATCGCGGAGGACTTGATCAGCCCCTTCGCCTCGTTGGTGCCGTGCGGGATCGCGAGGAAGTTGCCCATGAAGGTGGACACCGACTCCTCACGCTCATGCATTGACTCGACGTAGGCGGGCTCCACCGCACCGGCCGCGACGAGCAGGCTGCCCGCCTCGTCGATGGCGGCGGACCTGTCGTTCGCCGAACCCGTGAGCACGATCGAGGAGAGCTTCAACACTCCACTCTCGCTCGCAGCCGCGGTCTGGGGTGCGACCGGCTCGTCCGCGAGGGCCCGCGCCGGGGCAGCCGGAGCTGCGGCCGGTACGGGCTCAGACGCTTTTGGGTCGGAGTTCGACTCCTTCACCATCTCCACGACCTCGTCGTACCGCGGCGAGGCCATGAAGTTGTCGACGGCGACGTGCACCGCGGACGGCGTCTTCTGCCGTGCCCGGTCGATCAGGTCCTGGTGGGACACGACCACGTCGAAGCTGTCGTCCAGCCCGGCGATGGCCTTGTTGACCACCTTCACATCGCTGAAGCCGGCCGCCTGGATCTTCTTCCGGAGCACCGAGGCGCCCATGGCGGACGAGCCCATCCCTGCGTCGCAGGCGAACACAATGCTCTTGATCGGGCCGGCGAGGGTGGCCGTGGCCGTCCCGCCACGGAGACCGGCGAGCGCGTCGGAGCCCTTGCCCTTGTTCGCCTCGGTCTGGCTGATCGCAGCCTCGAACCGGTCGGTGCCGGCCGCCTCGGCCTCCAGGTCACGCTTGCGCGAGGCCCGCAGGATCACCGCGGCGATCAGGAAGCTGACCGTGGCGGACAGGACGACCGACAGGATCACCGCGAAGTACGCCCCTGGCGCGATCTGCGCCAGCACCGCCAGGAAGCTGCCCGGCGCGGCGGGTGCCCGCAACGCTCCACCCAGCAGCATGTTGGTCGTGACGCCGGTCATGCCGCCGGCGATCAGCGCGATGATCAAGGTGGGCTTCATCAGCGCGTACGGGAAGTACACCTCGTGGATGCCGCCGATGAAGTGGATGAACGCCGCGCCCGGGGCGGATGCCTTGGCCGCGCCGATCCCGAAGATCGCGAACGCGAGCAGCAGGCCGATGCCGGGGCCCGGGTTCGCCTCGAGCAGGAACAGGATCGACCGGCCGGTCTCGCCCGCCTGCTGGCTGCCCAGCGGGGTCAGGACACCGTGGTTGATGGCATTGTTCAGGAAGAACACCTTGGCCGGCTCGATGATGATGCTGGTCAGCGGCAGCAGGTTGTTCGCCACCAGCCAGTTCACCGCGTTGCTCAGCACCGTCATGATGCCGTTGACGATCCACGCGATCGGGTAGAAACCGACCAGGGCCATCACGAAGCCCCAGATGCCGGCGGAGAACATGTTCACCAGCATCTCCAGACCGGGCCTGATCTTGTCCTCCCACAGCCCGTCCAGCCACTTCATGGTGTACGCGGCGAGCGGGGCCATGATCATCGCGCCGATGAACATGTGCACCTGGCCGAGCGCCTTGAAGTCACCGGCGGCGTTCCCCGCGGCCAGCCATGCCTCCAGGGCCGTCGCATTGGCCTGGGCGATCAGCAGGTCGGAGCCGGCGATCGCGCCGAAGGTCGCGATCGCGGCCACCACTGCGCCACGGACGCCGTAGACGATGTGACCGCCGGTGTAGGCGATCAGGATCGGCAGCAGGTAGTGGATGAACGGCCCGACGATCGTCGAGAGGTCGGCGTTCGGCGTGAACCCGTCCCCGATGAAGAACATCGTGAAGATACCCCACGCGATCAGCGCGGGGATGTTGGGCATGATCATGCCGGACAGGAAGGTCCCGAACTTCTGGATGGCGACCCGCGCTCCTCCCTTCGGAGGTGCCCCTGCGGTTGTTGAGGTCATAACTCGATTCCTCTCGTGTGTCGTGTCCGGGAGCTTCCGCTTCGGTGCGGCCCGGTCGGTGGTCAGTTGGTGGCGGGAGTGGGCCGGATGGCGCCGTCCCGGATCGCCGCCTCGATCCGGGCCAGCGTCCTGGCACCGTCAAGGTCCGCGAACACGTCCTTACCCAGCAGAACGACGGCGACACCGTGCGGTTCGGCCAGAGCCTGGATCTGTTCGAGGTGAGGGGCCAGATGAGGGCCGATGAGGAGCAGGTCGGTGGCTTCGACGTCCGTCACGAGCGACGCCTCGTTCGTCGCCGTGGCCTGAAAGGGCAGCTTCCGGGCCCGCGCCGCTGTGTTGATGCGCTGGGCGACGAACGTGCTGGACGCCCCTGCGCCACACACCACCAGGATCCTCATCGACGCCTCCTTCGGCTCTCATCATGAACAGCCGCAGGGAGGTGCCTCAACCACATCGGCTTCCGCAGGGGCGGAAGGAACAACTCGGCTTCCGGAGGGGCGGAAGGCGGGTTGTTGGGCGCAGATGGCGTTGATCCCAGCGCGCCCGTGCTGTGAGCGGCAATAATGCCGGGACGTGTCCAGCGCGGGCATGTTCCTGCCCCGACGCGAACATGCTTGACTGTGTGGCGCAGGGCAGCGTTCACGCCTTGGGGCATGTGGGCTCAGGAGGTCGGTGGTGTCGAGGTCTCGACAGAACAGGCTGCTCACCCAGCTGGTGAGGGTCGAGGACTGGGTGACCGCTGCCTCGCTGGCCGACTACCTGGGGGTGACCCCGCGCTCCGTCCGCAGCTATGTGGCCGCGCTGAACGCGCGGGTTCCGGACGCGGTCGTCGTAGAGTCGGGCGCGCAGGGCTACCGCGCCGGCGCGGGTGCGCGCGTGGCGCTGCGAGAGGGGACGGTCGAGCCCGGCACTCCGCGCGACCGGCTGCACCAGCTCGTCCGCCGGCTGCTGGAGTCGGAGCAGCCACTCGACGTCCACGACACCGCGGAGGAGATCTTCGTCAGTTCCGCGACGATCGAGGGAGACCTCGCCCGGGTGCGCAGCTTCCTCAGCGGGAGCGGCCTGACGCTGGAGCGGCACGGGTCCCAGGTCTGGCTGCAGGGCACCGAGATGGCCCAGCGGCGGCTGCTCAGCCGGCTCGTGCACGAACAGACCGAGATGGAGTCACTCGACTTCCCCGCGCTGATGCGGGTGCTGGGCGAGGGGTCGGTGGGCGCCGAGGCGTACGCGCGGTTC
>DAINOM010000113.1:0-10913 GCA_036735445.1 Propionicimonas sp. | reverse complement strand
GTGGAACACCGGCAGGCCGGCGCCCAGCTCCTCGGGGAAGCTGAACAGGTCGAGCTCCGCGCCCAGCTTGCGGTGGTCGCGCCGGGCGGCCTCGGCGAGGCGGGTCTGGTAGGCGACCAGGTCGTCCTTGCTGGCCCAGGCGGTGCCGTACACCCGCTGCAGCTGGGGGTTCCGCTGGTCGCCGCGCCAATAGGCGGCGGAGCTGCGGGTGATCGCCCAGCCGTTGCCGAGGTACCCGGTGTGCGGCACGTGCGGACCGCGGCAGAGGTCCTTCCACGCGACGCTGCCGTCGCGACGGACGTTGTCGTAGATGGTCAGCTCGCCGGCGCCCACCTCGACGGACGCGCCCTCCGTCGACGCCGCGGACCCCTTCAGCCCGATCAGCTCGAGCTTGTAGGGCTCGGCCGCGAGTTCGGTGGCCGCGTCGACGTCGCTGACCGCCCTGCGGACGAACCGCTGGCGCTCCTTGACGATCCCCGACATCTCCTTCTCGACGGCCTTCAGGTCCTCGGGGGTGAGCGGGTGGGCGACGTCGAAGTCGTAGTAGAAGCCGTCGGTGATCGGCGGCCCGATGCCCAGCCTGGCCTCGGCGTGCAGTCGCTGCATGGCCTGCGCGGCCACGTGGGCGCAGGAGTGCCGGATGATCGCCAGGCCCTCGTCGCTGGTCGCCAGGACCGGCTCGACCTCGTCCCCGTCGTTGAGCACCCGGGCGAGGTCGACGACCGTCCCGTTCACGCGAGCGGCCACGACCGTCCGGTCGTCGCCCCACAGGTCGAGCCCGGTGGTGCCGGTCTCGACCACCCGGGGTTCGCGCGACTCGGGACGCACCACGGTGATGGAGACAGGCACAGGGATTCCTTTCAGCGATGGCCGGCCATCTGCCGGCCCGGACCATTCTGCCCCCTCGGGCACCGGGGCTTCACCTCTGCCCTCGCCGCAGCGCCGACTCAGCGCTCCCGGGAGACCACCGGGACCGTCGGGGCGGACTCGACGGTGAGGTCGTGGTAGCCGGCCAGCTTCCCGGTGACGCGGACGGTGATCCGGTACCCCACGTCGGCACCGCTGAGCTGGTAGGTCCCACCAGTGGCCTTCGTCACCAGGAGTCCCCCGCGGTACCAGCGGTAGCCCAGCGTGACGCCGTCGGGCGTCCATTCCCCCGGCTCGGCGGTGAGCGTGCGGCCGACGACGGCGGTGCCGGTCAGCTTCGGCGTGGCCGGGGTCAGGTCTCCGGGCTTCACTTCGCTCGTCCAGCCCGAGTACCGGTGGACGGTGGCGAAGCCGGCCTTGCCGCCGCTCACCCGGACCTTCAGCCGGTGCCCGGCGTCCGCCGCGACCAGCCGGTACTTCACCTTCTTCGCGCCGTCGATCTTCACGTCGCCGTCGGTGCCGGACCGGTACCACTGGTAGCTGAGCGTGACCTCGCCCGGCCCCCACTCCCGCGGCAGTGCGGTGAGGACCTCCCCCACCTTCGCCGTGCCGGAGTAGAGCGGCACGGGCGTGGGGTCGAGCAGTCCGGCAGCGACCTTTCCGGTCGGTTCCGAGTAGCGCACCTCGGGCTGGAAGTTCGTGGCACTGCCGCGGACGCGCACCTTGATCGTGTGGTCGACGTCGGCGGCGGTCAGCCGGTAGGTGGTGCCGGTCGCGTCCGGGATCTTCGCGTCGTCGCGGTACCACTGCCAAGTCAGGCTCACCGCTCCGGGGCCCCACGGGTCGACCGTGCCGGTGAGGGTGCGGCCCACCCGCGCCGAACCGGTGATCCACGGATCCGCCGGGTTCAGTCGGGCGCCGAGGACCGGCCCCACGGCCTCCGTCTCCTGCCGCACCGACTCGAAGCCCTGCCTGCTGCCGGTGATCCGGACGGAGACCCGCTGGCCGATGTCGGCCGCCGCCAACCGGTAGCTCGTGCCGGTGGCCCCGCCGATCGCCCTGCCGTTGCGCAGCCACTGGAAGGCCAGATTGACCCGGCCGGGTCCCCACGTCGGCTCGGCGAAGCTGAGCACCGAGCGGTACCGCGCCGTCCCCTCGATCTCGGGCGCCGCGGACGGGCGCAGGGCCGACGGCGTACTGGTCGGGGTTGGTGTGGGCGTCGGGGAGGCACCACTCGGCGCCGGCGCAGCGGACGGCGGCCCGGAGGACGGCCCGGCCGACGACGGTCCCGATGATGCCGCAGCAGTCGCGCTCGGGCTCGTCGACTCCGCCGGCGCCGGCGTCGTGGCGACTCCGCTCGCCAGGCCGGTGCACCCGGCCACGAGGACGACAGCCATCAGCGTCCCGAGCCCCCGGCACCAGGACGTGTTCACGGTCGTGCAGCGCATCCACCGCTCCTCCCCCTTCACCGACCTACCGTAGTGTCCACGAACGCCGGATCGCCTGCGGCGCACCACCGGGCATGGCACGTTATTCGCCATGGCGACCGAGACGGAGCGGCTGTTCCCCGGCAAGTTCTTCATCAGCACCGCTCTGGAGGCGCTGGAGACCAAGACCGCCATGTCGGCCGACCTGGCCGTCCGCTACCTGCAGCGCGCCGGCACGGCCGGCATCCTGATCGCCATCTTCTACGGTGCCTACTTCACCACCGTGGCCACGTTCTCCGCCATCACCGTCGACGGCACCCCGCTCACCGGAGTGGGCAAGATGATCGGCGCGCTCGTCTTCGGCTGGGCCCTGGTGTTCATCTACTACACCAAGTCCGAGCTGCTCACCTCGAACATGATGGTGGCCTCGATCGGTGCCTACTACCGCAGGGTCCGGTGGCCGCGCGCGCTGCGCATGCTCGGCCTGTGCTACCTCGGCAACTTCCTCGGCGGCCTGCTGCTGGCCCTCCTGGTGAAGTTCAGCACCCTCGCCGGCGGCGCGGTCCTGCTGGAGATGGAGCACTCCGTCACGGTCAAGCTGGGCTACCTGCTGGCCGGGCCTGCGGGCTGGTCGGACCTGTTCGTCCGCGCCGTGCTCTGCAACCTCATGATCAACGTCGCCATGCTCCTGGTCTACAACGGCTTCATCGCCGACGACCTGACCAAGGCGCTCGCGATGATCATGTCGGTGTTCATCTTCGCCTTCCTCGGCCTGGAGCACTCGGTGGCGAACACCATCCTGTTCACGATCGTCGGGCTGAAGTCGGGCATCGATGTCGGGCTGGCCGTCGGTAATGTGGCGATCGCCCTGGTCGGCAACTTCATCGGTGGCGGGGTGTTGATCGGGTTGTACTACGCGTTCGTCAACGACGATTCGAGGTTCCGCAAGTGAACGAGGCGCGTGCCCTGCGGCTGTCGGTCTACGCGTCCCTGCTGGTCGGGCTGGTCGGGCTGACCTGGGGGCTGGCCGTCGACTCGCGGGTGATCCTCTTCGACGGCGTCTTCACGATCTTCGGCACCGCCCTGTCGGGGCTCTCGCTGCTCGCGTCGTGGGCGGCTGCACTGAAGCCGGACGAGCGCTACCCGTTCGGCCGGGAGGCCGTGATCCCGGTGGCCATCGTGATCCAGGGGGCCGCGCTCACCGGCACCCTGGTGTTCGCAGCCTTCGACTCGATCGCGCTGATCCTCGCCGGCGGGACGGACGCCGCGCCGCTCAGCGTGGTCGGCTACGGACTGCTGACCCTCGCGGTCGCGATCGCGATGGCCGTCGGGCTGCCGCGATTCGCCCCACGTTCCGAACTCGCCGCGGCCGAGGCGGACCAGTGGTGGGCGGGCGCGCTGCTCAGCGGCATCATCGCGGTCGGCGCGGCCGCGGCGGCCGGAGCAGCCGCGGCCGGCTGGCACGGCGTCGTGGCCTACGCCGACCCGGTGCTGGTGCTCGTCGCCGTCGTCGCGCTGGCCCCCGTGCCGTGGCGGCTGTTGCGCTCGGGCGGCAGGGAGATCCTGGAGGCCGCGCCGCCCGCCGAGGTGCGCCGGGTGATCGACGACGCGGCGGCCGCTGCGGCGGCTGAGTTCGGGCTCGGCGAACCGATCATCCGGGCGACCAAGCTGGGCCGTCGCCTCTACGTCGAGGTCGACTTCGTCGTCGCGGACGGAGAGTGGGACGTGGCCGGCGAGGATCGCGTTCGCCGCGCGCTGATCGGCGCGTTGACGCCCCTCGGCTACGAGATCTGGGCCAATGTTGAGCTGACGACCGATCCGGAGCTGGCGAGTTGAGGAGGTCCACCGTGACCACGTCGAAATCCTGGTGGTTCCAGCGTCCGGCCCTGAACTGGCTGGAGCTGATCGGCATCGCCGTTGCGCTCGCGCTCGTCGGTGGCGGACTCGGCGGCCTGGCCGCGATCAAGCTCTCCCCCGCCCCCGGCTCGTGTGACACCACGAGGGTGGCGACGGCTGCGCTGCCGTCCGTCGTGACCGTGTTCGTCACGGGCGCGGACGCGTCCGGCTCGGGCAGTGGTGCGATCATCCGGGCGGACGGGGTGGTGCTCACCAATGACCACGTAATCGCGGCGGCGGCCACGTCCGGCACCATCGAGGTGCTGTTGAACAACGGCGAGAAGCTGGCGGCCGACCTGGTCGGCACCGACCCGCTCACCGACCTCGCGGTGCTGAAGCTCGACCGCAACAAGCTGCCCACGCTGCTGCTGGCTCCGCGGGAGCCGCTCACGGTTGGCCAGCCGGTCGTCGCCCTTGGCGCCCCGCTGGGCCTCTCCGGCACCGTGACCAGCGGCATCGTCAGCGCACTCGGCCGGAACGTGCCGGTGCCGAAGGCCAACGGTGGCACCACCGTGCTGGCGGGGGCCATCCAGACGGACGCCTCGATCAACCCCGGCAACTCCGGGGGCCCGCTGGTCACCTGCGAAGGTCGTCTGGTCGGTGTGAACACGGCCATCTCCACCGTGCCGAACGCGAGCGGCGTTGGCGGTGGCGGCAGCGTGGGGATCGGCTTCGCCGTCCCGGCCAGCACCGCGCAGCGGATCGTCGACGAACTGCTCGCCAGCGGCCGTGCCACCCACCCGTGGATCGGTGCCCAGACCGTCGAGATCACCCAGGACACCGCGGACCGGTTCGGCACGCGGGCCGGCCTGTTCGTCCAGGCGGTCACCGCGAACGGCCCCGCGGCCGGCGCCGGCCTGCGGGAGGGCGACGTGATCACCGGCATCGGTGGCTCGCCGGCGACCAGTGTCTCCCTCGCCTGGCTGCTGGTCAGCGCCAAGGTGGGCGACAAGGTGCCTGTGGAGTACGTCCGCGACGGTCAGGCCCGGCAGGCAGAGATCACCCTGGCCGAGCAGCCCTGATCCCGCCGGGACGGATGGCTCAGTTGCGGTCGAGGGCGTCGCAGACGCACTCGCCGGTGTTGGACTTCACCGTCCAGCAGCGCGTGCAGACCTCCGGCTGCCGGGTCTCGGTCTTCTGGTTCTCTGACATCGCCTTCTCCTTTCCGTGTGACTGAAGGCTGTGGGATTCGGGATCGGGGTGGAGCGCGAAGAACCGCCCGACTCTGTGGCGAGTGGGCGGTTCCCGGGTCGAGGTGCACAGGACGTGCGGAGCGACTAGACCGGGGGCGACCACCCTGTCGAACGGGTGGGAATGGGCGCATCACCGCGACCGCCCAGCGCGAATGGACGCGCGGCAGCGGCGCGCGACAAGCTGCGGCTCCGCTCCATGACCACCTCCGAGGTAAAGACCCGACTCTACCAGAAGGCTCTCCCGACCACCGTCATCCCGGGCTTGACCCGGGATCCCGGCGTGCGCCGGGCTGACGCCCAGGGGACGACGCTGGCAGGTGCGCTCAGGTGTCGACCAGGCCGCGTTCGCGGGCGAGGCTCACCGCCACCAGCCGGTCATGGACGCCGAGCTTGTCGTAGATGTTGCCCAGGTGCTTGTGCACGGTGCGCGGCGAGAGCGACAGCCGCGACGCGATCGAGGTCGCCAGCAGTCCCTGGGCGAGCAGTTCCAGCACTTCCAGCTCGCGGGAGGTGAGTCCGTACTCGCGGGCCGCTTCCCGACCGGCCAGAGTGCGCTCGCGACGTTCGGTGGCGGCCACCGCGTGCGGCAGCAGGGCGGTCAGCGGCCCGATCACCTCCTGCAGCAGCAGGACGTGATCCTCGGTGAACCCTGCCCGCCGGGCGAAGGCCAGGCCGCGCGGGCTGCCGTCCTCACCGGAGTCCAGCCCCGGCGGCATGACCACCAGGACCCCGCCGAGCCGTCGGTGCTCGAGCAGCAGCGGGACGTCGCCGGGCACGGTCGCGGGCAGGCCACCCACCAGTTCGGTCGCGGCGGCGCGGTCGGGGTGGCCGCTCATCACCCGCCCGCCCGGGCCCCGGCCGGGGGCGTAGCAGGCGGCGACGTCCGCCTCCACACCCTGGGCGAGCGCGCGACAGACCACCTCCTCGACGTCGGTGTCCATCGCCAGCGCTTCTGCGGCGTCCCGCAGCATTCCCACGATCACGACCGCCCGTTGACCACGTTCCACGCTCAACCCCCTGTCCGGTCCGACCCCTTCGCCTGACAGTGCTGCGTCGCCACCAGAACAGCCCGGTGCAGCCCACCTATTCCGGCCCGTGCGTCCGCTGGCTGTGCATACCCTGAACCCGGGGTAAGGATGCAGGCAAGGCCCCCACGACCCGACAGGAGGGTGATGAGCACCCGAACACAGCCCAGCCAGGCCTGGCGCAGCCGGCCGGACGACGCCCCCGAGCAGCTGGACGACGAGACCGTCGACCTGATCGAGGGGTGGTGGCGGGCGGCCAACTACCTGTCCGTCGGCCAGATCTACCTGCTGGACAACCCGCTGGTCCGCCGTCCGCTCCATCGCGACGACGTGAAGCGCAGACTGCTGGGGCACTGGGGCACGACACCCGGCCTCAACTTCCTCTACGCGCACCTCAACCGGGCCATCGTCGAGCGCGACCTGGACGCCATCTACATCGCCGGGCCCGGCCACGGCGGTCCGGGCATGGTCGCCAACGCCTACCTGGACGGCACCTACACCGAGATCTACCCTGCGATCAGCCGGGACGAGGCCGGCCTGGCGCGGCTGTGCAAGCAGTTCTCGTTCCCGGGGGGCATCCCCTCGCACGTCTCCCCCGAGTGCCCGGGTTCGATCCACGAGGGCGGCGAACTCGGCTACTCCCTGTCCCATGCCTATGGCGCGGTGTTCAACAACCCGTCGCTGCTGGCGTTCGCCGTGGTCGGGGACGGGGAGGCCGAGACCGGCCCGCTGGCGACCGGCTGGCACGGGAACAAGTTCGTGAACCCGAAGACGGACGGGGTCGTCCTGCCCGTCCTGCACCTCAACGGCTACAAGATCGCCAACCCGACGGTGCTGGCGCGGATCCCCGAGGACGAACTGGCCGATCTGCTGCGTGGCTACGGGCATGACCCGCTGTTCTTCGAGGCCGGCCCCGACGACGACCACCGCGAGGTGCACCGGCGATTCGCCCGGGTGCTGGACGAGGCGCTGGACCGGATCGCCGGGATCAAGGCGGACGCGGCGGCGAAGGACGCGGACGAGGTGGAGCGTCCCCGCTGGCCGATGATCGTGTTCCGCACCCCCAAGGGCTGGACGGGCCCGAAGGAGGTGGACGGCAAGCAGACCGAGGACCACTGGCGCAGCCACCAGGTGCCGCTGGCCAACGCCCGCGACTCCGAGGAGCACCTCCAGGTGCTGGCCGGCTGGCTGGCGAGCTACCGGGCCGGCGAGCTCTTCGACGAGCAGGGCGCGTTCCTCGACCGCTTCGCGGCCCTGCGTCCGTCCGGTGGGCGCAGGATGTCCGCCAACCCGGCGGCCAACGGCGGGCTGGTGCGCAAGGACCTGGTCATGCCCGACTTCCGCGACTTCGCCATCGAGCCCACCGACGGTGGCCACGGCGGTCCGATCGTCGAGTCGACGAAGCGGCTGGGCGAGTTCTTCGCTGAGGTCGTGCGGCTGAACCCGGACACCTTCCGGGTGTTCGGGCCGGACGAGACGGCGTCCAACCGGCTGCAGGCGGTCTACGAGGCGACGCCCAAGCAGTGGCTGGCCGGCTACCTGCCCACCGACGAGCCCGACCCGATGCGCCCGCAGGGACAGGTGCTCGAAGTACTGAGTGAACACCAGTGCCAGGGGTGGCTGGAGGGCTACCTGCTCACCGGCCGGCACGGGGTGATGAACTCCTACGAGGCCTTCATCCACGTCGTGGACTCGATGTTCAACCAGCACGCGAAGTGGCTGGAGTCCACGAACGGGATCGGCTGGCGGCGGCCGATCGCGTCCCTGAACTACCTGCTCAGCTCGCACGTGTGGCGCCAGGACCACAACGGCTTCAGCCACCAGGACCCGGGCTTCCTCGACGTGGTGCTGAACAAGTCCCCGGAGGTGACCCGGGTGTACCTGCCGCCGGACGTGAACACCCTGCTGTCCACCTTCGACCACTGCCTGCGCAGCACGCAGTACGTGAACGTGGTGGTGGCGGGCAAGCAGCCCGAACCGGTCTTCCTCTCGATGGAGGAGGCGATCGCACACTGCACCCGCGGCCTGGGCATCTGGGACTGGGCGGGGACGGAGGTGCCGGGGACCGAGCCGGACGTGGTGCTGGCCTGCGCCGGCGATGTGCCCACCCTGGAGGTGCTGGCGGCGTCCGGCCTGCTGCGCGAGCACATCCCGGACCTGAAGGTGCGCGTGGTGAACGTCGTGGACCTGATGCGCCTGCAGGACGACACCGAGCACCCCCACGGGCTCAGCCACCGCGACTTCGACACGGTCTTCACGGCCGACAAGCCGATCATCTTCGCGTTCCACGGTTATCCGTGGCTGGTGCACCGGCTCGCCTACCGGCGGGCGAACCACGCCAACCTCCACGTCCGCGGGTTCAAGGAGAAGGGGTCGACCACCACGCCGTTCGACATGTGCGTGCGCAACGACATCGACCGCTTCCGCCTGGTCATCGACGTGATCGACCGGGCGCCGGGCCTCGCGGCGCGGTACGCCGGCCTGCGCCAGCAGATGGTCGACCGACGGCTTCGCGCACGGGCGTACGCCTACGAGTGGGGCATCGACGAGCCGGAGATCGCCGACTGGGTCTGGGGCGACGCGGGCGACCGCGTCGGCGAGACCGCCTCCCAGGCCACCGGCGGCGACAACGACTGACCCCTCCCCCAACGCCGGCTGGAACCGACCTGACGACCCTGGTGATCCGCCAGCGACGACCGTGCGGTTAGGCTCGGTGGGCATGACGTTGCTGTACCTCGTCCGCCACGGCCAGACCGAGTGGAGCCGCTCGGGACGGCACACGTCGGTGACCGACCTCGACCTCACCGACCTGGGCGTCGCCCAGGCGACGTCGTTGCGCGAGCGGCTCGACCCCCGCGACTTCGGACTGGTGCTGAGCAGCCCGAGGCTCCGGGCCCGCCGGACGGCGGAACTCGCGGGCTTCGGCGACCATGAGGTCTGCGACGACCTGGCGGAGTGGTTCTACGGCGACTTCGAGGGACTGACCAGCCCACAGATCCGCGAGCGGTATCCCGGCTGGCGGATCTGGTTCAACGGCTGCCCTGGCGGCGAGTCCGCGGACGAGGTGCGGGCACGGCTCACCCGGGTCGTGGCGAGGGTCCGCGCGTCCGGGGTGGCGCGGGCGATCTGCTTCGGCCACGGGCACGCGTCCCGGGTGCTGGCGCTGTGCTGGCTGGACTTCCCGATCATGTTCGGCCAGAGCTTCCCGCTCGAGGTCGCCAGCGTGTCGATCCTCGGCCGGGAGAAGGAGTCGCCGGCGATCGTCCGCTGGAACAGCTGAGCCCGGCTCAGGGGGTGCGGGCGGCGTCCGTCCGCTGCACCCACTGCGCCCGCCACTGCGGCGGCTCGAACGGCTCGGCCCAGTAGGCGGTCTCGCGGGCGATCCTCCCGTCCCGGAACTCGAAGATGAACACCGTGTTGTAGACCGGTCCGCCGTAGTCGAGCATCGCTTCCGCGACCACCAGCTCGCCGGCGGACAGCGTCCGCCGTGGACTGATCGTCGGCAGGCCCGGGAAGGCGCCGTAGACGCCGCGCCGGTTGTCTCCGCCGACGACCTGCTCGCCGGACTGGGGCCAGTCCATGACGGCGTCCTCGTGGAAGAGCTCGTCCATCACGTCGATGCGCTTGTCGTTGAGGCATTGGATGAGACGCTCGATCACGTCCCGGTTCTGTTGCTCGCTCATCTGCGTCACCCCTCTGCCGCGGCGGCCGCGGTGGTCGCACGACCACCTGCTACACTGACTTACTAGTAAGTAAGTGGTCAAGGCGCAGGGGATGGGGAGTGTTGCGGATGCCCAACGGCGACAGCGGCGGACGGCGCGAGCCCGGCATGCCCGAGCGGATTCTCGACACCGCGGAAGAATTGGTGCAGGTACGCGGCTTCAACGGGTTCAGCTATGCCGACATCGCCGCACGACTCAAGGTCACGAACGCCAACCTCCACTACCACTTCGGCACGAAGGCCCAGTTGGGCGAAGCGCTGATCGCGCGCTACACCGAACGGTTCATGGACGCGCTGGCGCGGATCGACGCCTCGGGCGCCGCCGCCCCGCAGAAGCTCGCCGCGTACGCAACCCTCTATGCGGACGTCCTCAAGGCCAATCGCCTGTGCCTGTGCGGCATGCTGGCGGCCGAGTACCAGACCCTTCCCGATCCGATGCGGAACGCGGTCGTGTTGTTCTTCGACCGCAACGAGGAATGGCTCGCCGCCGTCCTCCGCGAGGGAGGCGCGTCCGGCGCCGTGCACCTGCAGGGGACGGTCGAGGACGCTGCCCGCGCGATCGTCAGCGGACTGGAGGGCGCCATGCTGCTCACGCGCCCCTACCGGGACGTCGCCCGCTTCCAGGTGACCGCCGACGGCATCCTCGCCGGACTGGTGCGCTCCGCCGGCTGAGCCATCCACAACGAAGCGGCCGGTCGGAGTATCTCCGCCGGCCGTTCATTGCGATCTCTGGTGGGCGACACTGGGTTCGAACCAGTGACCTCTTCCGTGTCAGGGAAGCGCG
>DAINOM010000112.1:0-11034 GCA_036735445.1 Propionicimonas sp. | reverse complement strand
ACTGCGGTCGCAGGCCCGTCCGCTCGAAGGCGGGCCGGCGGGTGGCCCGGCCCTGGTGCTCGCGGCCGCCGACCCGGCCAACCCCTACGGCGCCGCGCTGGCCTGGCCGCCACGGCCGGACGCCGGCGACGGCCACGGTCACCTGCCCGGCCGAAAGTCCGGTGCCCTGGTGGTGCTGCTGGACGGACGGCTGGTGCTCTACGTCGAGCGTGGTGGGCGCACGCTGCTGTCCTGGTCCGAGGATCCCTCGCTGCTGGAACCGGCCGCCGTCGCGCTCGCCGGCGCCGTGCACGCGGGCGCGCTGGGGAAGCTCACCGTCGAACGCGTGGACGGCGAGTCGGTGCTCGGCTCGGACCACCCGCTGGCCCGGGCGCTCGCGTCCGCCGGCTTCGGCCTGACGCCGCGCGGACTGAGGCTGCGGCGCTGATCCCCACCGCATCGCGCTTCGTCCCCGGGATGTCTGGGCGCCCGTAGTAGGGTCGGGCGCTGTGGAGCACGCCGCCGACCCGGCAGACCGGTACCACCGGATCAGCGTGGTCGTGCCCGTTTACAGCGGTGAGAAGACCCTCGCGGCGGTTGTCGAGGAAGTGCTCGCTCTTCCTACAGACTGGACCAGCCCCGACGGTCATCTCCTCGGCATCACCGAAGTTCTGCTGGTCTGGGATCGCGGGCCTGACCGCTCCGACCGGGTGGTCAGGGAGTTGGCCGCCGCCGACCAGCGGGTCCGGCCGATCTGGCTGACCCGCAACTTCGGCCAGCACGCCGCCACGCTCGCCGGCATGGCAAGTTCCGGCGGTGACTGGGTGGTGACAATCGACGAGGACGGCCAGCACGACGTCGGGGCCATACCGCGCATGCTCGATCGTGCCCTCGCCGAGCGGGCGGCGGTCGTCTACGCCCGGCCGCTCGGCCCGATGCCGCACGGAGCCGTCCGCAACGCCTATTCCAGACTGGCCAAGCTGTCCGTTGGTGGCCTGCTGGGCAAGAACGACGCCACTCGCTACCACAGCTTCCGGCTCGTGATCGGCGAGATCGCCCGCTCGGTCGCCGCCTATGCCGGCTCCGGGGTCTACCTGGACGTCGCCCTCGGCTGGGTCACCCAGGACGTGACGGTGTGCCCGGTGGCCCCACGGGCGACCGACGGACGGCGGTCCGGCTACACCTTCCGCTCCTTGCTCTCGCACTACTGGCGGCTGGTGATCAGCAGCGGTACCGGCGCCCTGCGAATGGTCAGCATGACCGGGGTGGCCCTGGCCGCGATCGGGTTCGTCGGCGCCATTCTGCTCACCACCACGGTCGCCGCCGGATTCGGCCCGGACGTCCGTGGATGGGCCTCGATGGTGGTGCTCCTGCTGCTCACCAGCGGCGCCACGCTGTTCTCCCTCGGAATCATCGCCGAGTATCTCGGCGCAGCGGTCAACATGGCGATGGGTAAGCCGCTGTATCTGATCGGCAGCGATCCGGAGTCCGGTCCGCTCGGCCCCGACGATGCCTGAGCGGGGGTCCGTTGCGGTCCGCACCCTGGTGGTGGGCGGGGGGCTGCTCGGCAGCGCCGTCGTCCGCGAGCTCACTCGGCGGGACAACCCGGTCACCGTCGCCAGGATCGGCTGGGACAGTGACCCGGCCGCCGACCTCGACCACGAACTCGACATGTTCGCCGGGACAGTGGACGGCCGCTGGCGGATCGCCTGGTGTGCCGGAGCGGGCGTGACCGCGACGACCACAGATCTGTTCGCCCGCGAGGAACACGCATTCCGCAGCCTCATCACCACGATCGAGCGCTTGTGCCGACAGGGTCGACTCGATCCCCGTACGGGATCGGTGTTCCTCGCATCCTCCGCCGGCGCCTTGTACGCCGGGGTGGTTGGTGGTGCACCCTTCACGGAGCTGAGCCCCACCGCTCCGCTCGCACCCTACGGGTTCAGCAAGCTGGCCCTGGAAGCTCAGCTACGCCAGCTCGCCGAGGCCACCGGCGTCCCCGCGTCGATCGGCAGGTTCACGAACCTCTACGGTCCCGGCCAGAACCTGGCCAAGCCGCAGGGCCTCATCGCCCAGCTCTGCCGGGCGCACGTCACCGGGCAGCCCATCGGCATCTACGTGCCCCTGGACACTCTGCGGGACTACCTCTACGTCGACGACGCCGCCGCTCTCGTGCTCGGTCTCCTCGACGAGTCGGCCTCGGCACCGGGAACGGTGACCGTCAAGATCCTCGGATCGCACGGTTCGGTGTCGGTCGCCGCATTGCTGATGCAGGCCCAGCGAGTACTCAGGCGACCGATCCGCGTGCTCTTCGGCGCCTCCTCGCAGGCGGCCCGCCAGGCTCGCGATCTCCGCGTCCGCTCCGTCGTGCTGCCGCAGCTCGACCGGCGCACGTTGCGCACCCTGCCCGCCGGCATCGCTGCCACAGCGGCCGACGTGGAACACCGGCTGGTCCGGGTTGTCGCTGCTGGCGGGAGACGGTGATGCCCACCACGCCGGGCCGGCTCCGGGCGCTGGTCGAGGACCGGCGGTTCCGGTTCCTCGTCATCGGAGGCCTGAACACGGTGTTCGCCACCGCCTTGTTCATCGCCTTCGAGTTGTGGTTCGGCTCCCTGGTGTACTCCTTCGTGCCGCTCGGCCTGGCCTGGATCATCTCGCTCGTCAGCGTGTTCTTCCTGCACCGCTCACTCGTCTTCCACGTCCGCGGGCACGTGCTGCGCGATCTGGCACGCTTCGCCCTGGTGAACGCGAGCGCTCTCGCCGTGAACGCCGGGCTGCTGTTCCTGGCCTCGGACGTGCTCGGCTGGCCGCGGATCCCCTGCCAGTTGGTCATCACAGCTGGCACGGTGGCGATCAGTTACCTGGGGCACAAGCACTTCTCCTTCCACCGTTCCGGCGACCGGCCGCCGGTCACTGCCGAACCGAAAGGGGACGCCGGATGAACTCGCCCAGGGTGTCCATCGGCATTCCCGCCTACAACAACGCCGGCGCGATCGTCGCCACGGTGGAGTCAGCGCTCGCCCAGAGCTATCCCGACGTCGAAATCGTGATCGCTGACCACACCTCCACCGATGGCACCGCAGCCCTGCTCGAGCACTTCCGCGCCACGCCGCGGGTGAGGCTTCTCGATCCCACCCCGGTGGGCGGCGGTGCGCTACGCAACTGGAATCGGGTCAGCGAGGCAGCGACGGGTGAGTACTTCAAGCTGCTCTGCGGGGACGACCTGCTGGATCCGGAGGCCGTCGCAACTCAGGTGGCCGCGCTGGATGAGAACCCATCCGCGGTCATGGTCGCTTCCCGGAGAAGGATCGTCGACGCGCACGGCGGTCTCTTCCTCCCTGCCCGCGGCCTCGGATCGATGACCGGACTGGTAGCCGGCACCGAGGCGATCCGGCGCACTGTGCGCGCGGGAACCAACCTCTTCGGGGAGCCGGCGTTCGTGCTGATGCGACGCGACGTGCTGGCCGCTTGCGGCTGGTGGGACGGTGCCGACCCCTATCTGATCGACCAGGCCACCTACGTGCGGGTGCTTCACCGGGGCGACCTCGTCGCCAACCGTCAGGTGATCGGCTCGTTCCGACTGAATGCCGGACAGTTGAGCTTCGGACTGCTGGCAGACCAGGGTCGCCAGGCCATCGCGTTCCACGCCCGCGAGCGAGCCGCCCACCCGAATGGGCTCAGCCGACTCGACGTGGCCGTCGGCGACCTGAACGTTCGGAAGACGGCATTGTTGCGTCGGCTGAGTTATCTGGTGTTGGGAGCACGCCGGCTCAGCCCGCAGGCTCGGTCTCTGCCACAGTCGGCGGATGGTCCGGCAGGTGAGGCAAGCCGAGCACCCCGATGAGGATCGGGACGGCCACCATCACATCGATCAGCGCCCGTCCCAGGAGGAGATCGAGCAAGGCCAGGGCCGGCAACGAATAGGCGGCGTAGATGCCGAGGCCGATCAGTTGCACGCGCGGACGACGGGAGCCGAGCACGAGCCAGATCGCAACCAGTGGCAACCAGACGTGATAATGCGGCCACGAGATCGGGCTCACCACCACAGCGGACGCGGCCACCACCAGCGCTGAGGCGAATCGTTCCCCCCGACGGTAGTGCTGTCGAGCACGCAGCATCGCAAGCGTGACCACGACCAGCGCAACAGCTAGCCATACCGCACGCACGGATCCCAGGGATGGCAGCCAGCGATACACGGCGGCCTGGATGGAGAGGTTGTCCGCACGCGACGGTTCGCCGAACTGGTTGCTGCGATCCAGACCGGACCAGAACGCCGCGGAATCGGCCGGGAACAACGCGAAGCCGATTCCGGTGACCAGCCCGAAGGTGCCGGTCGCAACCGCTGCGCGGCGCCACTGCCCGGTGACCAGGTAGTACGGAATGAAGATCAGGGGCAGCAGCTTGACCGCTGCGGCGGCTCCGATCGCCACCCCTTGCCACCGGCGCGGGAGGACACCGGCGAGATCGACCGCGGCAAGCGCGGTGACCAGCAAGGTGACCTGACCGTTCTCCAGTTGGCTCTGAAACGGAACGGATACGACCAGTAGCGCAGCCGCCACGCTACCTCGGGCGATGAGGCCGACCGGGTCTGCTGCGACCCCACGTGCGGTGAGCGCCCTCCGGGCGAACAGGAAAGCGAGGCCGATCCCGACCAGCAGCGTCACCGCCGTCCACACCTGGTTGCCGATGAGCACTGACAGTCCGCCGAGCGGGGAGATCACGAGGACGGCGATCGGCGGGTATGGCAGCGCCGCGATCAGCGGCTCCCCCGCCACGACGGTCTCCAGTGCCGTCCGGTAGTAATCGAGGTCGACGAAGACAAAGGGCTGCGGTCCAGCAAATAGCTGCCGCCACTCGCCCACGACGACAGCGGCGAGCAGGATGACCGCACCCGCGGCAGGCAGCCAGACCTTCAGTCTTGCCCCGCTGTCAGTCCCGCCCACGCTGCTCCCGTCATCCGTTGGATCCATCATGCCGAAAGCACAGCCTGCGTCGCGCACATCCTTCCGTGTTCTTCGGCCGACTACAGTGCCGTCATGCCCGAGGGCGACACCGTCTTCCGCACGTGCGCCCGGCTGCACGAGGCGCTCGCCGGCCGGGTGCTGCTGGCCGCCGAACTGCGCTGGCCGGGGCTGTCGACCGCCCGACTGGCCGGCATGACCGTCCGCGAGGTGGTGCCGCGCGGCAAGCACATCCTGCTGCGCCTGGAAGAGGGCTGGACGCTGCACTCCCACCTGAAGATGGAGGGCCAGTGGCGGATCGAGCGCACAGAGGGCCAAGGATCGGTCCCTGACGCGTCCCGAAGGGCGCTGCAGAACCCCCAGATCCGGGCGGTCCTGGTCACCGGGCAGTGGACGGCGGTCGGCCTCCGCCTGGGCCAGCTGGACCTCGTCCGCACGAGCGAGGAGCACACCCTCGTCGGCCACCTGGGGCCGGACATCCTCGACGACGACTTCGACCTCGGGCTGGCCGTCGCGAACCTCGCCGCGAGTGACACCACCGTCGGTGCCGCCCTGCTCGACCAGCGCAACCTCGCCGGCATCGGCACCATGTGGGCCTGCGAGTCGCTGTTCCTGCAGCGGCTGGACCCGTGGTCGCAGGGGGTCGGCGAGGCCCGGCTGGCCGCGCTGGTCGACAGAGCCCGGCTGCTGATGCGGGCGGGTCTCCCGAACGCCGTCCCCAGTTCCACGGGCAGCACCCGCCAGGGCGAGAACACCTGGGTCCACGGGCGCTCCGGACGGCCGTGCCGACGCTGCGGCAGCATCGTCCGCGTCGCCCCGATCGGCCCGCCGACCCGCGAGCGGGTGATGTTCTACTGCCCCACCTGCCAGGGCGGGATCGCACCCACGGACGACGGCCGGCCGATCGCCCCGCTGGGCTCTGGACGGGGCCGCGGCGGGCCCTACGGATCCCGTCGCTGACCACGGAAAATCGCGTTCCGTTCACGCATGTCACCCCTCTGGGCTACGTTGAGAGCCTAGGCTCCAGCGACGAAGCGATGAGCCTTCTGGTGCTCCATCGACCCTCTCTTGACAAGGAGAAACGTTGACCAGACCGTCCCTCGGCTCCAGGCTGATCCTCGCCACCATCCTCGGCGTGGGCCTGGGTCTCGCCCCGTTCACCGCTCCCGTCGCCCATGCGGCCGACGCGGTGACGATCAACCTGCTCAACTTCAATGACTTCCACGGCCGGATCGCCAAGGACCTCACCGTCCAGTTCGCCGGCACGATCGAGAAGTCCCGCGCCGAGTACGGCGAGGACCACACCCTGCTGCTGTCCGGTGGGGACAACATCGGGGCGTCGCTGTTCGCGTCCGCCACCCAGGCCGACCAGCCCACGATCGACGTGCTGAACGCGCTCGGCGTGAAGGCGTCCGCGGTCGGCAACCACGAGTTCGACAAGGGCTTCGCCGACCTCACCGACCGGGTGATCGGCGCCGGCGCCGTCCGCAACGCGGCCTGGGACTACCTCGGCGCGAACGTCTACAAGACCGGCACCACCACGCCCGTCCTGCCGGAGTATCAGGTGTACACGGTGGCCGGCGTGACGGTCGGCGTGATCGGCGTCGTCACCCAGGAGACGCCGTCGCTGGTCTCCTCGATCGGCATCAAGGGACTCACCTTCGGTGACCCGGTTGCAGCCGTCAACCGGGTGGCCGAGCAGCTGAGTGACGGCAATCCGGCCAATGGCGAGGCGCAGGTGCTCGTGGCCGAGTACCACGAGGGCTCGCCGCTGAGCTCGTCCGCGTCCGTGGACCTTCCCGCGGCCGTCGCCGCCGGCGGGGCCTTCAAGTCCATCGTGGAGGACACCTCGGCCAAGGTGGACGTGATCTTCAACGCCCACACCCACCAGACTTACGCCTGGTCCGCACCGGTCACCGGCGGCACCCGCGCCGTCGTGCAGGCCGGCTCGTACGCCAGCCACATCGGCCAGGTCGTGCTCAGCGTGGACCCGGCCACCGGGAACGTCGTCGACCACGACCAGGCGCTGATCGCGCGCAGCACGGACACCGCGGCCTCCCTGGTCGCGGCATACCCGCGGGCCGCGACGGTGAACGAACTCACCAACGCCGCCCTCGACCATGCGACCACGGTCGGCGAGGTGAAGGTCGGCAAGGTCACCGCCGACGTCACCACCGCGTTCAGGAACGGCACGTACACCAACGGTCGCTACACCGCTGCCGTCGCCGACCGGGACGACCGGGCCAAGGAGTCCACGCTGGGCAACCTGGTCGCGGACGCCCTGCTCAAGACCCTCAAGTCGAAGGATCACGGCGGCGCCCAGATCGGCGTCGTGAACCCCGGTGGCCTGCGGGCCGAGCTGTACTACGCGGCGTCCGGCAGCGAGAAGAAGCCGGGCATCATCACGCGGGCCGAGGCGAACTCCGTCCTGCCGTTCGTGAACAACCTGTGGACCACCACGCTCACCGGGGCGCAGTTGAAGTCGGTGCTCGAGGAGCAGTGGCAGCCGGACGGCTCGTCCCGTCCGTACCTGCAGCTGGGCCTGTCGGACAACGTCCGCTACACCTATGACCCGGACGCGGACCGCGGCTCGCACATCACCGGCCTCTGGGTGAACGGCAAGGCCGTGAAGGCCACCGACTCCTTCCGGATCGGCTCGTTCAGCTTCCTGCTGGCCGGCGGCGACAACTTCACGACCTTCGCCCAGGGCACCGACACGAAGGACTCCGGCCTGGTCGACTACGAGGCGTGGATCGACTACCTGAAGGCGAAGTCCCCGGTCAGCCCGTCCTTCGTCAAGCACGGCGTGGCCGTGAAGGCCGCTCCGACGGCGAAGCTCGGCCAGAGCTACAAGATCGCGGTCTCGGGGCTCGACCTGACCTCGCTCGGTGCGCCGGCCAACTCCTGGCTGAAGGTGACCGTCGGTGGCAAGACCGTGGCGCGCAACGTCCCGGTGACCGACGGCGCCGCCACGGTGCGCGTGAAGCTGCCGAACCGCGGCGCCGTCGTGATCACCGCCTACCCGTCGAAGACGGTCGTGCGGGTGCCGGTGAGCATCGGCAAGGGCACGGTCACCGTGATCGACAAGGACGAGGCGCGGACGGTGAAGCGCGGCAAGGCGGTCACGTTCCGGGTCCGCACCGCTGCCCTCGGCGACGGCTACTGGCCGACCGGCACGGTCAAGGTGTACATCGGCACGCGGGTCGTGGCGAAGGTCACCCTGCGCGCCGGCGACCACGGCACGAAGAAGATCACCCTGACCAAGGGCGACCTGCGCCGCTACGGCAAGGGGACGGTGGTCGCGACCGCCAGGCTGGTCTCGTCCAGCAACTCCGAGCCGACCGACCTGAAGGTGCTGACGCTCACCATCGTCTGAGCCCACACCGACCCCACCCGCCGACTTGTCAGAGTCTCCGCCGGTTCCAGCCGGCCAGGATTCTGACAAGTCGGCGGAGAATGGGAACAGGTCTCGGATCAGGGCCGGCCGGTGGGGGCGGACGGGGCCTGGAGCGACCGGCCCGTCCGGCGCTCCACCCGCGGCGTGATGGCGAGGCGGATCAGTCCGCACAACAGGGCGCCCGCAGCCGTGCCCAGCCACAGCACCTCCCGTCCCGCAACCTGGAGCACCCAGCCGCCGAGCCAGGGGCCCACGCAGTAGCCGACGGTGAGCGCGGCCGACACCAGCCCCAGGTACCGTGCCCGGGAGCCGGGCTTCGCCAGCGCGCTGACCACGGCGTTGCGCACCGGGGCGTCCATCATCTCGCCGACCGTCCACACGGTCAGGCACAGCAGGATCAGCGCCAGGTGCTGGTGCAGGAACGCGAGCATGCCGTAGCCGAGCGCCGCCACGGCAGCCGCCCGGGCCAGGATGCGCATCCCGCGGCGGCGGGCGATCGCCCGTCCGGCCCTGAGCTGGAAGAGCATCAGCAGGGCGCCGTTGGCGAAGATCACGTAGCCGTAGAGGTCGGGGCTGTAGCCGCTGGCCTCCATGTCCAGCGGCAGGGTGCCGGTCATCTGCGACAGGCACATCGCGAACAGCAGGGTGGAACTGATCAGGGCGACCGCCAGCCGGTCCCGCGCCGCCAGCGACACCGCGGCGAGCGCGTCCCTCGCCCGCCCCAGCAACCCGCAGTCGGCCTCGGGCGTCGCCGCCGCACGGCTCCGGGGACGAGTCGACGGCAGGATCCGGGCCACCAGCACGAAGGCGAGCAGCGTCCCGACCGCTTCGAGGTGGAACACCCAGTCGAAGGCCAGCACCGCCACGCGGCCGCCGACGAGCGCGGTGAACGCGAACCCGACGTTCAGCGCCCAGTACTCCGCGGCGTACACCTCCGTCCACTGGCGCACCGGGATCGTCCGCACGACCAGGGCGGAGAAGACCGGCTGGACGGCGTTGACGAACGCGCCCAGCAGGAAGAAGCCGACCATCAGCGAGGTCAGGCTGTCCAGGTGCGGGATCGCGGCAGCGCTGAGGGCCGCCCCGCCGAGCAGGGTCAGCACGACGGGCTTCTCGCCGAACCGGTCGGCGATCGCCCCGGCCAGCATCACCGCCACCAGCCCACCGAGGCCACGGACGGCGACGAACAGCCCCGCCGTGGCGTAGTCGACGCCCCGGGTCTGGACCAGGTAGAGGGTGAGGAACGGGATCGACAGCTTGGACGCAGCCAGCACCGCCTCGATCAGGACGACGTCGCGGGGCTCCCCGACCAGCACGTCAGAGGACACGAACGAACGCACCCAGCGCATTCAGGCACGCCTCAACTCTCCAGTTGTCGCTGTGACGGTCGGCCGCCGGAGGGGCGGCCGACCCGGTTACTTGCCCAGGCCCTCGGTGATCCCCCGGACGAAGTGGCGCTGGCCGAACAGGAACGCCAGCACCATCGGGATCGCCGAGATGGTCAGGCCCGCGAACACCACCGGCCAGTTGGTGGTGAGTTTCGACTGCAGCGCCATCAGGCCCACCGGCATGGTCTTGAGGGCGTCGTCCTTGATGAAGACCAGGGCGAAGACGAACTCGTTCCACGAGAACAGGGCCTGCAGGATCGCCGCCGAGATCAGGATCGGGTAGCACAGCGGCAAGGTCACCCGCCAGAACATCTGCCACAGCGACGCCCCGTCCACGATCGCCGCGTCCCGCAGTTCCGTGGGCAGGTCGATCATGTAGGCCCGGATCAGGAACGTGGTGAACGGGATCCGGAAGGCCGTGTACAGGATGATGATGCCGATCAGGCTGTTGTACAGCTCCAGCGATCGCATGATCCGGAACAGCGGCACCAGCGCGACCGTCTCCGAGAGCATCAGGCCGCCGAGGATGAGCATCAGCACCGGCTGGCCGAGCGGGATCCGCACCTGCACCAGCGCGAACGCCGCGAAGCTGGAGACCAGCGTCACCAGGATGATCGAGCCGACGGTCACGACCAGCGAGTTCAGGATGTAGTGGACGACGCCGTAGTCCCACGCCTGCACATAGTTCCCGAACCGCCACTCACCGGGCAGCCCCCAGGCGTCCCCGAACAATTCGGCGTTGGTCTTGAAGCCCGACATGGCCATCCACAGCAGCGGGTAGAGCACGACCACGGCCAGCGCGGCCAGGAGGATGCCGATCACCACGCGCAGCGGGGTCACCCGGATGCGCCGGTGCCGCATGGCGACGCCGGCGACGGGGTCCGCCGACAACTTCGTGAGGCTCATTGCTCAACCCTCCGGAGTCTCGAGTAGCCCAGCTGCAGCAGCGCAGCGGTGAAGGTGAAGACGAAGATCACGACGGCCACGACGGTCGCGTAGCCCATGTCGTCGTTCTTGAAGGCCGACTGGTAGAGCCAGGTGCCCAGCACCTGGCTGGAGTTGTTGGGTCCGCCCTGCGTGGTGGCCATGATCTCGTTGAAGACCAGGAACGCGCCGGAGATCGTGACGATCATCAGCAGCGTGGTCATCTCGCGGACCAGCGGCACGGTCACGGAGAAGAACGTGCGGATCGCACCGGCGCCGTCGACGAGGGCGGCCTCGTAGTACTCCTTGGGGATCCGCTGGATGGCGACGACGAAGAGCATGGTCGTGTAGCCGAGGTTCTGCCACTGGCTCATCGCGATCACCG
>DAINOM010000111.1:0-11119 GCA_036735445.1 Propionicimonas sp. | reverse complement strand
TGTTCGAGCGGCTGCGGGCGGCCAGGTCGCCGATCTTCTTGGCCAGGCCGCTGACGCTGAGGTCACCGGCGTCCTTGATCACCGGGACCATCAGGCCCTTCTCGGTGTCGACCGCGACGCCCAGGTGCTCGGCCTCGGCGTAGGTGATCGTGCCGGCCTCGGTGTCGATCGTCGCGTTCACCTTCGGGAACTCCTTGAGCGCCTCGATGGCCGCCTTGGCGATGAACGGCAGGTAGGACAGGCCGACGCCCTCGCGGGCCCTGAACGCGTCCTTCTCCTTCGCGCGGAGCTTGGAGACGGCGGTCAGGTCGACCTCGACGGTCGCGGTCAGCTGCGCGGAGACCTGCAGCGACTCCACCATGCGCTTGGCGATCGTGGCGCGGATGCGGGTCATCTTCTCGGTGGTGCCGCGCTTGCCGGCGTCCGCGCCCGCGGCGGGGGCGGCGGACGGAGCCGGTGCCGCGGTTGCCGCTGCGGGAGCGGGTGCCGGCGCAGCCGCGGCGCGGGCAGCCTCCTCGGCAGCCTTCCGCGCGGCTTCCTTGGCGGCTTCGGCCGCGGCCACGACGTCCTGCTTGCGGATGCGGCCGCCCACGCCGGTGCCGGTGATGCCGGCGAGCTCGATGCCGGCCGCCTCGGCCATCTTGCGGACCAGCGGCGTCACGTAGCCGCTGTCCGGAGCCTCCTCGGCGGCCCGCCGGGCCGGGCTGGGTGCGGCGGCCTGGGCGGGCGCGGGAGCCTGGGTGGGTGCCGGCTCCGGAGTCGGGGCGGCAGCCTGGGTGGGTGCCGGAGCGGGGGTCGGCTCGGGTGCGGGCTCGGGAGCCGGCTCCGGAGCAGGAGCAGCTTCGGGAGCAGCGGGAGCCGGGGCGGGCGCTGCGGGCGGGGCCGCCTCGCCCGAGCCGATCACGGCGAGCACGGAGCCGACCGCCGCGACACCGTCCTCCTGGACGCGGATCTCCAGCAGGGTGCCGGCCGCGGGGGAGGGGATCTCGGTGTCGACCTTGTCCGTGGACACCTCGACCAGCGGCTCGTCCGCCTCGACCTGGTCGCCGACGTTCTTCAGCCACCGGGAGATCGTGCCCTCGGTCACCGACTCGCCCAGCTGGGGGAGCAGGACCTCCGTGCCGGACGCGGCACCGGAGGGGGCCTGGGCTTGGGCAGGGGCTTCGGTGGGCGCCGGCTCAGTGGCCGGCTCCGCTGCCGCGGCCTGCTCGTCCTCGACGTCCGGCTGGGCGGACTCGGCCGGGGCCGACTCGGCCGTCGGTTCGGGCTGCGGCGCGGCCGGGGCCTCGCCGCCGGCCTCGTCCGGCTCGCCGATCGTGGCCAGCACCGCACCCACCGGGGCGACGCCGTCCTCCTCGACGAGGATCTCGAGCACGACGCCGGCGACAGGGGAAGGGATCTCGGTGTCGACCTTGTCGGTGGACACCTCCACCAGGGGCTCGTCGACCTCCACCCGGTCACCCACGCGCTTCAGCCAGCGGGAGATCGTGCCCTCGGTGACGCTTTCCCCGAGTGCCGGCAACGGGACGGGAGTGGACATGTCGCGTGCTCCTTCGCTGTCTTGTCAGTGCTGGGTTCACATTAGCCCGGATTCCGGCAGCCATAATGGGCGCCGTGGGCTGGTTCTCCAGAAAGCGGGACAGGGCGGCGACCGCCGCGGGCCGGGACGCGGCCGTCGAGGCGGCGACCGTCGCGCACCTGGAGGACTTCATCACCACCCGTCGCGGCGTGGAGGCCTTCATCGAGCAACCCACCACGATGACGAGGGCCACGCTGCTGCTGATCGCCTCCGACGGGGAGTGGACGCGGCGCAGCGTCGGCAGCGTCGAGTGGGCCCGGAAGTTCGCCTCCGGCCACCGCCTGCCCGCCTACGACGCCGGCGTGGTCGGCTACCCCCAGCGGATGCGCGACTACAACGCCAGGCGGCGCTCCCGCGGCTGAACCGACCCCGACGCGTGGTGGCGGTGTCGGGCCGGTGCGCGGCCCTTCGTGACGCCGGCCCGCTCGTTCCTCGCGGGTCGGCTCCTCAGGGATCGTTGTGGGGTCGGTTCCGTGGGACGGCCGCGTCGTGTCGTCCCGGCCGCGTGGTGTCGTCCCGGCCGCGTCGTGTCATCCCGGGCTTGACCCGGGATCCCTGTGGTGGCGTTGCCGGGCCGGTGCCGGGATCCCGGCGTTCGCCGGGATGACGTGTGGGTGCAGGCGCCGGGAACGACGTGTGGGTGCAGGCGCCGGGATGACGTGTGGATGCAGGCGCCGGGAACGACGTGAGGGTGCTGTGGGGCAGGTTCAGCCGTCCGCGGGGCGGTCCGTCGCAGCGAGGAAGGCCTCGACCAGGGCTGCGCCGAGCGCGGCGCCGGGGCCGGGTGAGGCGCCCTTGAAGAGCGAGGCCGCCGCGCCGCCGCAGGCGTAGAGGCCGGGCAGCGCCGTCCCGTCCGCGCGGAGCACCCGGGAGCGGGCGTCGATGAGCAGGCCGCCCTTGGTGCCCGAGTCCCCGGGGTAGACCTTCACCGCCCAGAACGGCTGCTTGTCCACCTTGCCGAGGCTGGCGTTGCGCCGGCCGGCGTGCTCGCCGGAGGCCGCGCTCCAGGCCGACTCGCCGCGGGAGAAGTCGAGGTCCTTGCCCTTGCCGGCGAAGCCGTTGAACCGCACCACCGAGCCCAGCAGGCCCGCGCGGTCCACGCCCAGCGCCTGCGCGAGGTCGTTGAGGGTGTGGGCGCGGACGATCTCGCCCGCCTCGAGCGCCTTCTTCGGTGTGGTGCCGGCCGGCCACGGGCCGAGCGGGACGGACTGGCGGTGCCGGTTGTCCAGCACCAGGAACGAGGGGACGGCGCGCATGCCGCGGCTGCGCTCGTACAGGGCCCGGCCCGCGGTGTTCGCCGGCAGTGACTCGTCGAAGAACCGGTCCCCGGCGGCGTCCACGATCAGGCAGTGCGGCTTGCCGCGGGCCTCGTCCAGCGACCAGGCACGGCCGTCCGCGAGCATGACCGGCGTCCACCAGGCCTCGTCCAGCCCGGCCGTCGCCGCCCCGTGCGCGATGGCGAGACCCAGCAGGTCACCGGCGTTCGGGGCGGTCGAGGTCGACCACTCGGCGTCGGTCGGCAGTGGCAGGTACTCCTCGCGGAGTTCCTGGTTCTGCTCGAACCCGCCGCTGGCCAGCACCACCCGGGACGCCGTCACCGGGGTGTCCGTCCCCTCGCGGCGGACGACCACCCCGCCGACCCCGTCCTCGCCGGCGATGAGGTCGACGACCGGGGAGTCCAGCCACACCTCGACGCCGTTGGCCGTGGCGCGGTGCAGCAGGTGTCCGGCGAGCGCCTCGCCGGGGGTCTGGGTGGGCCGCCGGCCCGGCAGGAGCCGGCGCAGTCCGCCGCCACCGTCCCCGTCGCTGCGGAGGCGCTCGGCCCACTCGCCGAGCACGCGCCGGTCCAGCGACTGCGTGGCCAGGACGCGGCCCTGCGCCTTGCCACCGGCGAGGTCCGGCTGGTGGTCGGGGACGCTGCGCACGACGGCGAGCGGCACGTTCGAGGACGTCAGCCAGCGGGCGAGCTTGCCCGCCGTCCGGGTGTAGGCGCTGCGCCGCTCCGCCGACGACTCCGGGGTGACCGGGCCGAGCAGGGCCTCCAGGTAGGCGTCCGCGTCGTCGGTGGAGTCGGCGGCGAGCTTGGCCGCCAGGTGGTTGGCGGGCAGCCACAGCCGTCCGTCGGTCAGCGCGGTGCTGCCGCCGGCGACCGCGTCCGCCTCCACGACCAGCACCCGGTCGCCCAGGCGCCGGGAGGCGACCGCGGCGAGCAGACCGGCGGCCCCTGCGCCGACGACGACCAGGTCGAAGTCCGTTGCCATCGTCAGTTCGCCAGCGCGTGGGCCAGTGCGATCAGGGTGCGCACGCCCGTCCCGGTGCCGCCGGCGGGGGTGTAGTCGTACGGGCTGCCCGAGTTGAACGCCGGACCGGCGATGTCGAGGTGCGCCCAGGGGATCTCGGCCGGCACGAACTCCGAAAGGAACGCCGCTGCGGTGAGCGCGCCGCCGGCCTTGTCGCCGGTCGACTTCAGGTCGGCGACCCTGGAGTCGAGCTTCGGGCGGGCGTCCTCCGGGATCGGCAGCTGCCAGAACTGCTCGCCGGCCGCCTCCGCCGCGTCCAGCACCAGGTCGGCCGTGGCGTCGTCCCTGGCCATCAGCCCCGCGACCCGCTCGCCGAGGGCGACCACGCAGGCGCCGGTGAGCGTCGCCACGTCCAGCACGAGGTCGGGCTTCTCCTCCGAGCCCTTCACCAGCGCGTCGGCCATCACCAGGCGGCCCTCCGCGTCGGAGTTGCCGTTCTCGACGGTCCTGCCGCCGTACATCGTGAGCACGTCGGACGGCCGGTACGACCCACCCGACGGCATGTTCTCGGCCATCGACGCCCAGGCCGTCACCCGGATCCGCAGGCCCAGTTCGGCGATCGCGACCGTCGCGGCGAGCACGGCGGCCGCCCCGGCCATGTCGCACTTCATGGTGTACATGCCGTCCGCGGGCTTGAGGTTCAGGCCACCGGTGTCGAAGGTGATGCCCTTGCCGACCAGGGCGAGGTGGAACCGGGCGCCGCGCGGGGCGTAGGCGAGCTTGACCAGCCGCGGCTTGCGCTCGGAGCCGCCCCCGACAGCCATGATGCCGCCGAAGCCCTCCTTCTCGAGCGCCTTGTCGTCCCACACGTCGACGGCGAGCTTCTGGCCACGGGCCGCTGCCCGCGCCTCGTCCGCGAAGGTCTCCGGGTAGAGCAGGTTCGCCGGCGTGTTCACCCAGTCGCGCGCGGTGATCACTGCCCTGGCCGTCGCGGTCGCGAGGTCGAGGGCCTGCCGCGCCTCGGGCTTGCGGTTCGTGGTGACGAGCACGACGTCCGCGATGCCGGCCGCGTCCTTGCTGGCCGGACGGTAGCTGTACGCGCCCAGCAGGGCGCCTTCGGCGGCGCCCTTGATCACCTGGGGCTCGGTGGTCTCGAGGCTGATCGTGACCGTCTGCGGGACGGAGGCACTCAGCCCCCCGACCAGACGGACGGCCGAGCCGACGGCCCGCCGCACCTGCTCCGGGGTGACGTCGATCGGCCCGAGCCCGGCCACGACGACCCGCAGCCCGCCCGGTCCGGCGACCAGCACGGAGGTGCCTGGCCTGGCCGACGCGCCCAGCTGCCGGGCGACGCCGGCCAGATCGGTGCCGAGGGTCTTGGTGAACGACTTGGCGAGGTCGTCCGGGAAGCCCATCAGGACCTCACCCTCCGACGCTTCGGCGAGCCCGACCACGAGAACGCCCGGGTCCTTGGCGACGCTGGTCGAGAGGGTGATGGTGGGGACGGTGGAAGTCGGCACGGCGGGTCCTCTCTGGTGGCGCGGCCGGTCGGGCGGCTGCGACTCCTAAGGCTAGTCCCGAGTTGTCCACAGATGTCTCAGAACCCTCGATGCGGCTCCGCGGGCGAGAGTCCCCGGAGGAATTGCGCTCTCGATGCCCGTCAGGCGGGGCAGAGCCGCCCGGAGCGCCGTCGAAAGTGCAATTCCGCAGTGCCGGCATCTGCCCCAGGTGACGACAGGACGTCCCGAGAGCGGCCAGACTGCTGCTGTGACCTCCTTCACCTTCGCCACCGCCGGCCGGATCTCCTTCGGGGCCGGCTCCCGCCGCGAGCTGCCCGGGGCCGTCGCGGGCCTGGGCTCGCGCGCGTTCGTCTGCACGGGGTCGGACCCCACCCGGCACGCCGACCTGCTGGCCGGGCTGCCGGACGCCGCCACCTTCGCGATCCGCGGCGAGCCGACCATGGACGTCGTCCGGGCCGGGGCACAGGCGGCCCGCGAACACGGCGCGGACGTGGTGGTGGGGCTCGGCGGCGGGGCGGTGCTGGACGCCGCGAAGATCATCGCGGCCCTCGTCACCAACGGTGGCGACCCGCTCGACTACGCGGAAGTGATCGGGGCCGGCCGGCCGCTGGCCGTTCCGTGCCTGCCGTTCGTCGCCGTGCCCACCACGGCCGGCACCGGCTCGGAGGTGACCGCGAACGGCGTGGTCACCTCGACGGAGCACCGGGTGAAGGTCAGCCTGAGGTCGCCGTCCATGCTGGCCAGGGTGGCGATCGTCGATCCGGAACTGACCCTCGGCTGCCCGCCCGCCGTCACCGCCCACGCCGGCCTCGACGCGCTCGTCCAGTGCATCGAGCCGTTCGTCTCGCCGTTCGCCAACCCGCTCGTGGACGGGTTCTGTCGCGAGGGCATCCGGCGGGCTGCCGCCGGGCTGCGACGGGCCTACGACGACGGCTCCGACCTCGTCGCCCGCGCCGACGTGAGCCTGTGCTCGCTGCTGTCCGGCCTCGCTCTCGCCAACGGCAAGCTCGGCGCTGCTCACGGCATCGCCGGACCGCTCGGCGGGTTCATCGGCGCCCCGCACGGCGCGATCACCGCGTCCGTGATGGCGGCGGTCTGCGAGTTCAACCTCGCCCACGGCGACGAGCACACCCGTGACCGGTACGCCGAGGTGGGCGAGCTGCTCACCGGCAACCGCGACGCGAACGCCCTGCTCGACTGGTGGAACGAGACCATCGCCGAACTCGGCGTCGAGGGGCTCGCGGCCCTCGGTCTCACCGAGGACGGGATCGAGCCGGTCGCCGAGGCCGCCGCGAAGGCGTCCAGCACGAAGGGCAACCCGGTGCCGGTCAGCCCCGCCGACTTCGCGGCCATCCTGCGTCGGTCGCTGTAGCGGCCGCCGCTCAGGAGCGGACGAAGATCTCCACCCGCCGGTTCAGCTGGCGGCCGGCGGGGTTGTCCTTGCCGTTGAGCTCGTTCGGGGCAACCGGACGGGACTCGCCGTACCCCTTGGCGGTCATCGAGGTCGCCACACCGCGCTTCACCAGGGCATCGACCACCGAACGGGCGCGGTGCTCCGACAGGGTCTGGTTGTAGGCGTCGGTCCCGATCGCGTCGGTGTGGCCGCTGACCTCGGCGTTCCGGGCGTCGATCGACGTCATCGCCGCGGCGAGGTCGTCCAGGACGCCGGAGGCGTCGGCGCGGATGTCGTACTTGTCGAAGTCGAACAGCACGCCGTCGGCGAGCGTGATCACGAAGCCGCAGATGTCCGTCCTGGGCAGGACCTGCACCACCGGCGGGAACTTGCCCAGGGGCGGGACGGGCGGCAGCGGGTCCGCGGGGACCTCGCCGGAGAAGTCGGGGCTGACCACGCTGGCGGTGCCCCGACCGTCGTTGCTGATGCTGAAGGTGTCGTCCACGTACGTGCCCGAACCGTTGCCGTCGTTGGTGATCGACACGGCCCCGTCCACGTAGGTGCCGCTGCCGTTCCCGTCGTTCGTGATCGAGCCGAGCGGCCCGACGTACGAGCCGCCGCCCTTGCCGTCCAGCGTGATCGAGACCTCGGCGCTGACGTAGGTGCCGGAGCCGGTGCCGTCGTTGGAGATCGAGAGGTCACCGCTGACGTAGGTGCCACCGCCCTTGCCGTTGCGGGTGATCGACTCCTTGCCGCTGACCGAGGTCTCCGAGCCGTCGCGGCCGCGGGTGTAGCTGCCGTCCGGACCGACGTAGCTGCCCGATCCGTCGCCGTACAGGACGAGCGAGCTGTCCTCGTTGATGTAGGTGCCGTCCTTGCCGCACTGCACGGCCTTCACCTTGACCCCGGGCAGGTCCGGCAGGGTCAGCTCCAGCTTCTCGCGCAGCTTCTTGCCGCCCTTGGAGAGCACCGAGGTGTCCGGCAGCGAGAACAGCGGGATCGCGGGGAACTGGCCGGGAGCGTACCCCGGCAGGACCTGACCGGGGGTGACGGACGCGGTCACGCTCGGCCCCGGGGTGCCTGACGCGACCGGTGCCGGCGAGGTGGACGGTGGCGCGGGTGGCTCCGACGTCGGCCCGGCGACGGTGACCGAGCAGCCGCTCAGCACGAGCACGGCGACGCTGGCGAGGATGAGGGGTACGCGGTTCATGTTCTCTCCGGGGTGGGGGATGGACTGGGTACGGGCAGCCAGAACGAGGCCGAGGTGCCTTCGCCGACGCGGGAGCGCAGGGCCACCCGGCCGCCGTGGCGCTGCACCACCGAGCGGACCAGGGCCAGGCCCAGTCCCTGGCCGGCGATGCCGCGGGCGGTGGACGCGCGGGAGAGCTCGTCCCAGACGCCGTCCACCTCGCCGGCGGGGATGCCGGCGCCGGTGTCGGCGACCTCGACCGTCACACCGCCGGCGGACTCGGCCGCCCGCAGCTCGATCCGGTCGCCGGGGCGGGTGTACTTGATGGCGTTGTCCACCAGGTTGTGCACGGCCAGGTAGAGCAGGTCGTGGTCGCCCACCACCTGCGGCAGCGGCCAGGGCGCCTGAGGGAGGGCGAGGGTCCACTGCCGCGCCGCGCCCGCGTCCCTGGTCAGCGCCTCGTCATGGACGAGCCGCAGCATTCCGGCGAGGTCGACGCTCTCCAGGTCGAGTTCGCGGTGTTCGACGTCGGTGATCTTGCGCAGGCTCTGCAGCAGGGCGGCGAAGCGCCCGGACTGGGTGCCGATCACCTCCAGCGCCTCCGCGGCCTCCGCCGATCCGGGCTCGGCCACGCGCAGCCGGTCGAGCGCCAGGTTGGTGGCCATCACCGGGTTCTTCAGCTCGTGGTCGATCCGGCCGAGCAGGCGGGCGCGTTCCGCGGTCAGGGTCTGCTCGACGCTGTTCCGGGCGGCGGCCTCGCGGGCGTCCGCCAGGGCCGCCAGCTCGACCTGCTGGGCCTCGAGCTCGCCGGCGTGGCGCTGGCGCAGGGCGCGCCACCAGCCGGGGACGGCGCCGACGAGGGCGATCGCCACGGTGAGCAGCGCCACCACCACCGCAGGGTTGGCCGCGACGGTGACGGTGATCCCCGGCGTCAGCCACCAGACCAGCAGGGTGACCACGGCTCCGACGATCGCGGTGACCAGGGCGAAGCGGGCGGACGACGACATGGCCTACCTCCCGTCCGTCACGTCGGCGATGAACCGGTAGCCGGCTCCCGGCACGGTCTGGATCCAGCGCGGACGGGCCACGTCCTCCCCGAGTACCCGGCGCAGCTCGGCGATCCGGTGGTCCACCGCGCGGGTGCCGATCAGGTCGTCGAAGCCCCACACCACCTCCAGCAGCCGTTGCCGGGTGACCAGCTCGTCGGAGTGGGTCATCAGGTAGTCCAGCAGCGCCAGCGCCTTGGGCGTGAGGAGCAGCTCGCGGCCGCTCAGCCAGGCCCGGCGGGCCACCCGGTCCCAGATCAGCTGGCCGGCACTGAGGGTCTGGGCGGTGGCCAGGGTGGGCCGCCCGGGACGTGCCCGTCGCAGCACGGCGCGCACCCGGGAGATCAGCTCGCCGACGTCGAACGGCTTGTTCAGGTAGTCGTCGGCGCCCTCGTCCAGCGCGCGGGCCCGCTCGGATGCCTCGCCCACGGAGGTGAGCAGCACCACCGGCACCGCCGAGCCCGCGGCACGGAGCCGGCGCAGCACCTCGCGTCCGTCCATGCCGGGCATCATCACGTCCAGCACCACGATGTCGACGCCGCCGCCGGCCAGCCGGTCGAGGGCGCCGGGACTGTCCGCGGCCACGTCCACCGCGAAGCCCTCGCGAGCCAGCAGGGGCGCCAGGCCGCCGGTGATGGCCTCGTCGTCGTCGACCAGCAGCAGCCGGATCGGCACGTCACTCGACATGGCCGTCGCCCAGCACCGCGTAGGAGTCGTCGGAGGGACTGCACTGGCCGGCGACCGCCTGGGACTGGAAGGTGACCTGCTGGACGCCGGTGAGGACGACGTTCACCTCGACGGCGCTCGGGTCGTCGCTGTCCAGCTGGACGTTCTGCACCGGCCGGCCATCGACCGACACCAGGGTGTGGACGACCAGTCCGGCGGGGGCGTCGTCGCGCAGCCCGAGGTGGCCGACCAGCCGCTGGTACCTGCCGTCCGTGGCCAGCACGACCTCGTCCGCCACGCCCTCGCAGCCGACCCACAGCGAGGTCGAGTTGGCGTAGGTGTCGGCCGTCCCCTTGATCCGGGCGGAGGTCGCGCCGGCGGGCCGGGTCGCGGAGTCGACCAGTTCATAGGTCCAGGTCCGCGCGGCGGCGGGTTCGCCGGACGCCGGAGCGGTCGACGGGCCGATCGTGACGGCACAGCCGCTCAGCAGCAGGGCGGTGAAGGCGGAGGCGGTGACCAGGCGAAGCGTCATCTCGAGGCCTTTCGTAGGGGTTGCGAGGACGCTAATGCACCCCCGTGTGGCTGTGGCGTCGATTCCATCGCGGGGTTGTCGCAGTCCTGATACAGGCCGTCGCGCCGCGCTCGACACCCGGTGTGGAACGCCCGGAGATCGCCGGCGCTCCGCCGCCGTCGGTTCCGCGCTGTGGGGGGAGACGCGTCGTCTAGGCTGATCCGGACACGAAAGGGCCGCCGATGACCGAACCGCTCCATTCGCCGCTGCACGACCGCCACGTCGCCCTGGGCGCGAAGTTCTCCGAGTTCGGCGGCTGGCTGATGCCGCTGCAGTACTCCGGGGTGGTCGCGGAGCACCGGGCGGTGCGGACGGCGGTGGGGATCTTCGACGTCAGCCACCTCGGCAAGCTGCGGATCACCGGCGAGGGTGCGGCCGACTTCGTGAACCAGTGCATCACCAACGACCTCGGCCGGATCACCCCCGGCCACGCCCAGTACACCCTGCTGTGCACCGAGGCCGGCGGCGTGGTGGACGACCTGATCAGCTACCTGATCTCCCCCGAGGAGGTCTTCCTCATCCCCAACGCGGCGAACACCACGACGGTCGGCGAGCTGCTGGCCGCCGCGGCCCCGTCCGGGGTCACGGTGGCGAACGAGCACCGCGACCACGCCGTCCTCGCCGTGCAGGGGACCAGTTCGGACGAGACCCTCGCCGCGCTCGGCCTGCCGGTCGACCTCGAGTACCTCAGCTTTGCCGAGGCCACCTGGAACGGGGTCGACCTGATCGTGTGCCGCACCGGCTACACCGGCGAGCGCGGCTACGAACTGGTGGTGCCGGCCGAGGCCGCCGGCCGGGTCTGGGACCAGGTGCTCGCCGCCGGCGCGGAGTACGACATCATGCCCTGCGGCCTCGGCGCGAGGGACACCCTGCGCACCGAGATGGGCTACCCGCTGCACGGCCACGACCTCAGCC
>DAINOM010000110.1:0-11473 GCA_036735445.1 Propionicimonas sp. | reverse complement strand
TCGACCGGACGCAGGTGCGCCGCGACCAGGTGAAGGGCGTCGCCCAGCTGCAGCCCCTGTTCGAGTTCTCGCTGGCCTGCTCCGGCTGCGGCGAGACCCCCTACATCAAGACGCTCACCCAGTTGTTCGGCGACCGGATGATCATCGCCAACGCGACCGGGTGCTCGTCCATCTTCGGCGGGAACCTGCCCACCACCCCGTACACGACCAACGCGGACGGCCGCGGCCCGGCCTGGTCCAACTCGCTGTTCGAGGACAACGCCGAGTTCGGCCTCGGCATGCGGATCGCCTGGGAGCAGCAACACGCCGAGGCCGTCCGCCTGCTGGGCGAACTGCGCCACGAGGTCGGCCCCGACCTGGCCGACGCGATCCTGGCCGCCGACCAGTCCGACGAGGCCGGCCTCGCCGCCCAGCGCGAGCGGGTGGCCGAACTGAAGCGGACTCTCGCGGCGGCCCTTCGTGACGCCGGCTCGTTCCTCGCCGGCTCCTCAGGGACCGGTGACCCAGAAACGATCCCTGAGGAGTTCGCGGCCCCCCACTCGCTCCCTGAGGAGGTCGCGGCCCCCCACTCGCTCCCTGAGGAGGTCGCTCTGCGACCGTCACGAAGGGCCACCCCCCACCGGGACGACGTGCTGGGGCTCTCCGAGGCTGCCGGACGCCTGCTCTCGCTGGCCGACGAGCTGGTGGAGAAGTCGGTCTGGATCATCGGCGGCGACGGCTGGGCGTACGACATCGGCTACGGCGGACTCGACCACGTCCTGGGGTCGGGGCGGAACGTGAACATCCTCGTCCTCGACACGGAGGTGTACTCGAACACCGGCGGGCAGGCGTCCAAGGCGAGTCCGCGCGGGGCGACCGCGAAGTTCGCCACCGCGGGCAAGGGCACGCAGAAGAAGGACCTCGGCATGCTCGCCCAGGCGTACGGCGACGTCTACGTGGCCCAGCTGGCGATCGGGGCGAACCAGCAGCAGGCCGTCCGGGCGATGCTGGAGGCACAGGCCTGGCCGGGGCCGTCCCTGCTGATCGCGTACTCGACCTGTATCGCGCACGGCATCGACATGGCCACGTCGATGAGCCACCAGACCGACGCGGTGGCCAGCGGGTACTGGCCGCTGTACCGCTTCCGTCCCGGAACGGACGGGCACCCGCTGCACCTGGACAGCAAGGCGCCGACGATCGGCGTGCAGGAGTTCATGATGAACGAGGCCCGTTTCGCCATGCTGGCGAGGGCGAATCCGAAACGCGCAGCGGAATTGGCAGAACTTGCCCAGTCAGATGTGGACGTTCGCTGGCACTATTACTCGCAACTGGCCGGTGTCGAACGCACGCTGCCGGCGGTCAAGGAGGAACCATGAGGCCGGAACTGGCCACCACCTACCTCGGGCTGGAGTTGACGGGTCCGCTGATCGCGTCGGCGTCACCCCTCACGGGACGGCTCGAGTCGCTGCTGGAACTGGAGGCGGCGGGTGCTTCGGCCGTCGTGCTGCCGTCGCTGTTCGAGGAGGACGTGCTGGCGGAGGAGGCCCGGCTGGCGAACGTGATGGACGCCGGCAACGACTTCGTCGAGTACTCGGGCCCGGTCCTGCCTGACCTCGTCCAGCCCGACCTGGGCGCCGGACGGTTCATGCGGCTCGTCCAGCTGGCCAAGGAGCAGCTGAAGATCCCGGTGATCGCCAGCCTGAACGCGACCCGTCCGGGCTCGTGGCAGCGGTACGCGGAGGAACTCGCGGACGCCGGCGCGGACGCGCTCGAACTGAACCTGTACACGATGGCGGCCGACCCGGCGGTCGGTGCGACCGAGGTGGAGCTGGCCCACCTGGCCGCGATCGAGGCCGTGAAGATCGTGGTGGACATCCCGCTGGCGGTGAAGCTGTCGCCGTACTACTCGGCGATGTCGAAGTTCGCCGCCCTCGCCGTGGACGCGGGCGCCGACGGCCTGGTGCTGTTCAACCGGTTCTACGCCCCCGACATCGACCTGGACCGCCTGACCCTGCTCGCCCGGGCACAGCTGTCCGAGCCCGTGGACCAGCATCTCGCGCTCCGCTGGCTGGGCATCCTGCGCGGCCAGCTGCCCGAGGTGGGGCTGGCGTGCACGTCCGGCGTCCACTCCGGCGCAGAGATCATCAAGGCGCTGCTCGTCGGCGCGGACGTGGCGTGCACGTCGTCGGCCGTGCTCCGCCGCGGCCCGGAGGCCATCACGCCGATGCTGGGCGAGCTGGAGGCGTGGCTCACCGCGCACGAGTACACCAGCGTCAACCAGCTGCGTGGCTCGATGAGCGCCGCGGCCGTCGCCGACTCGTCCGCCTACGAGCGTGCGCAGTACCAGTCGGTCCTGCACTCGGGCCGCTACGTCTGAGAGGTCCGGCCTCCACCTGCCGCAAAGGCTGCCGAAAGCCGCCGAAGCTGCCGAACCTTCGGCAGCCTCGGCGACTTTCGGCAGCTTCTGCGGCGAGAGGGAACGGAACGGACGCCGGCTCAGCGGCGGGCGGTACCCCACATCGTCCGGACGACCTGGCCGCCGACGCGGATGACCTGGTTCCAGAAGGTCGGCGAGCCGAGCACCTTCTCCACTCCTGACTTCGGCGCCGGACGGGACGATCCTGACGATCGCGTCGGACGGGCCGCGGCCTTCTCCTCGGCGGCCTGCTTCTCGGCGGCAGCCCTGGCGGCGCCCTCCTCGAGGCGGCGCGCGAGCATCTCGTAGGCCGAGTCGCGGTTGATGTCCTGGCCGTACTTCCCCTGCATCGCCGAGGACGCGACCCCCTTCGTCAGCCACTCCGCCGGCATCGGCTCCATGGACGCCCGCGGCGCCATCATCCGCGTCCACGCCACCGGGGTGGGGGCGCCGTCCGGGTTCAGCACGGTGACGATCGCCTCGCCGATGCCCAGCGCCTGCAGGGTCTCGGCCAGGTCGTAGGAACTGGTCGGGTAGGTCTCGACGGTCGCCTTCAGCGCCTTGGCGTCCTTCGGGGTGTGGGCGCGCAGCTGGTGTTGCACGCGCGAACCGAGCTGGGCGAGCACGTTGTCCGGGACATCGGTGGGCGACTGGGTGACGAAGAAGATGCCGACGCCCTTGGACCGGATCAGCCGGACGGTCTGGGCGATCGCGTCCAGGAACGCCTTGGATGCGCCGTTGAACAGCAGGTGCGCCTCGTCGAAGAAGAACACCAGCTTGGGCACGTCCACGTCCCCAATCTCGGGCAGGTCGTGGAACAGGTCGGCGAGCAGCCACATCAGGAAGGTGGAGAAGATCGCCGGTCGGTCGGTCAGGTTCGGCAGCTCCAGCAGCGAGATCACGCCCTTGCCGTTCACCGTGCGCAGCAGGTCGCGGGTGTCGAACTCGGGCTCGCCGAAGAACTCGTCCGCGCCCTGGGTCTGCAGGGTGACCAGGCTGCGCAGGATCACGCCGGCCGTCGCGGCGGACAGCCCGCCGATCTCCTTCAGCTCGGCCTTCCCCTCGTCGGAGGTGAGGTAGACCAGCACCTCACGGAGGTCGGCCAGGTCGAGCAGCGGCAGCCCCTCGGTGTCGGCGTAGTGGAACACCAGTCCCAGGCTCGACTCCTGCGTCTCGTTGAGGCCCAGCACCTTGCTCAGCAGGATCGGCCCGAAGGACGACACCGTCGCCCGCAGCGGCACGCCGGTCCCCTGGCCGCCGAGCGCGTAGAACTCGGTCGGGCATCCGGCCGGCTGCCAGTCCTGGCCGATCTTCTGCGTGCGGGCCAGCAGCTTCTCGCTGGGCTCGCCGGGGATCGCGATGCCGGACAGGTCGCCCTTGATGTCGGCGGCGAACACACTCACGCCCGCCGCGGAGATCTGCTCGGCCAGCAGCTGCAGCGTGCGGGTCTTGCCGGTGCCGGTGGCGCCCGCGACCAGACCGTGCCGGTTCAGCATGGAGAGGGAGAGCCTGATCCGGGTGTCCGGCTGCGGCTGCCCGTCCACCATCAGCACGCCCAGGTCGATGGACGGCGTGGCGAAGGTGTAGCCGCTCTTGATCTTCTCGATGGCCTGCGCAGTCATGCGGAAAAGACTCCCACAACCCACGCCTCCGCGGGGCGATGACGCGATTCGGCCACTTCCCGCAGATCAGCTGCCACACCCGTCACATCCGGGAGGTTGCGTGGCCGGATCACGTCACGATCACGCAACGCCCGCGACCGCTGCCGCGTGACTTACGGTGTGAACATGTCCCGCACCTGCCGGCGCACCGTGGCGCTGGCCCTGCTGATGCCGCTCGCCGCGTGCGCCAGTGCCGACCCGCAGGCCGGCTTCGAGTCCGCCGCCGGCGTGACCCTGCGGACGGTGGCCCCGTCCGCCGCCGACGCCCTGCCGTCCGTCGTCGAGGCCACCCGTCGGCTGGGCACCACGATGCTGGCGAAGGCACCGTCCGGCGCGAACGTGGTCACCTCACCCGCCAGCCTCGAGGTCGCCGTCGGCATGCTGGCCGAAGGTGCCCGTGGCCGCACGCTCACCGAGCTCGAAGCCCTCCTCGGCGCCAGCGGCGACCAGCGCAAGGACGCGTTCGCCGCGCTGCGCGGCACCCTGCTGCGGATGGACGGCGACCCGGCGGTGGCCCGGACGAAGGAACTGCCCGAGCGGCCCGTCGTCCACCTCGCGGACGAGGTCGTGGTGGACGACGCCTATCAGGTCTCGCCCGACTACCTCACCGCGCTCGCCGAGGACTTCGGCGCCGGCATGCAGCGCGCCGACCTCGCGTCCGCTGACGGCAAGCGGGTGCTCGACGCGTGGGTCGACCACCACACCGGCGGCCTGGTGAAGAAGTCGGCGATCGAGCCGTCGCCCGACCTGCGGGTGGTGCTGCAGGACGCGATCCTGCTCGCCGCCCGGTGGGAGCAGCCGTTCTCGCCGCACGGGACGGCGCCCCGGTCGTTCACGCTCCCGGACGGGACCCGCGTCGATGTGGAGACGATGGCCTCGTTGCGCCAGGTCGCCTACGCGGAGGCGGACGGCTGGCGCGCGGTCCGGCTGCCGTACGTGGACGGCCAACTGCACGCCGACCTACTGCTGCCGGCTGACGGCACCGACCCGGCGTCCGTGACCCCCGAACTGCTGGCGAAGATCTCCGCCGCGCTCGACCGGGCCGAACCGGTCGAGGTGGAACTCACGCTGCCGACCCTCGACCTGAAGCCCGACCCGCTGGACCTGCAGGACGTGCTGGCGTCGGCCGGCGCCAACAACCTGTGGTGCGGCACGGCCGTCGACCTGTCCGGCATCGGCCCCGAGGACCTGTGCGTGTCGCAGGCCGTCCAGCAGGCCGTGCTCGCCGTCGACGAGGAGGGCACGATCGCGGCGGCCGTCACCGAGATCGGCGCCGCTGCCGGCGCCGCGCCGGCCGAGCCGGCACAGGTGCTGCACCTGGATCGTCCGTTCCTGATGCAGATCGCGGCGACGCAGACGTCCTGGCCGCTGTTCCTGGCCGCCGTCCGCGACCCTCGCCACTGAGCAACCGGGGACGGTTCCTCTCTCGGTCCATCCCGCCGGACCGAAGCGCGCGGACCGAGAAAGGAACCGTCCCCAGTTCCGGACTGGGACTGGCTTCGGCCACCCCAACGTCCAGCCGGGTCTGCGGACAACGTGATCGGTAATGGAACCGTCGCCTTTTCGTTCAGGCGGGCGACCAGGCCCGCCAGACGCGGGCGCCGAGCGCGAAGGGCAGGACGGTCGCGACCAGGAACCAGGCCAGCGACGCCCAGGTGAAGCGGAACTGCGAGGAGATCTCCGCCGCGGTGAACGTGAAGGTCGCCGGCGTGCCGAACACGGTGAGGTCCACGCTGCCGCCGCCGGTGCCGGCGACCGCGTCCATCACGCCGAGGGCGTAGGCGATCGCCAGTCCGACCAGCACGTACAGCCCGGCCGCCGCCCACCACAGTCCGCTGGACCAGCGCGGGATTGGTCGTCCGAGGGTCGCGAGGTACTCGCCGGCCAGGTCGCGCGGCCGGCCGAGTGAGGCCAGCGCGGACGCCATGCCGGTCTCGCCGGCGGTGAGAGTGACCTCGCGGCGCAGCTCCCGCTTGAGCTTCACGTAGCCCGGGTAGTCCTGGGCGTGCCAACTGAAGCGGTTGAGGAAGTACTCGCGACGGAGCAGATCCAGCAGGTTCATCATGCCTCCTCGGTCAGGCCGGCCTCGGCCAGCAGCGGTTCGACAGTCGCGGTCAGCGCGTGCCAGGCGCGGGCGGAGTCCGCCAGGCCCCGCCGACCGGACGGGGTGGGGGTGTAGTACTTGCGGGCCGGCCCGGATCGGGACGGGACCAGCCGCGACGTGATCTCGCCCTCGCGCTCCAGCCGCGCCAGGACGGGATAGACGGTGCCGGCACCGAGGTCGGGAAGGCCGGCGGACTGCAACCGGACGACGAGTTCGTAGCCGTACGACTCGCCCCCGCTCAGCGCGGCCAGCACGAGCATCGGCAGGACACCCTTCAGCAGCTGGGAGTCGTGGTTTTCTGGCATGGGTCGACGGTAGCGCCCAGTATTAGGCAATGTCAACTACCGGGCGATGTCGCATTCTGCCTCCGGTGGTATCCTTGCCGGCAGACAGGGGAGCGCCACGGGGCGCTGAGAGTGCGGGTGTCCGCAGACCCTCGAACCTGATCCGGCTAGCACCGGCGTAGGGAGTCGGGATTCTCCCCGGGACCGGTTCCCGGGCCCTCCGAGACATTGGAGGAGTCGAACATGTCCATCCGAAAGCTGCTGGTTGCCGCGGCGACGGCCGTCCTGCTCGCCGGCTGTGCCGGTCCGGCCGCGCCGGCGGGGTCGACGGGGCCTGCCAGCCCGTCCGCGCCGACCGAGAGCCACACGCTCACCGTGCTCACCCACGACTCGTTCGCCCTGGACGCCAAGACCCTGGCCGCGTTCAAGGCCGAGACCGGCTACGACGTCACCTACGTCGCTCCCGGCGACGCGGGGACGGTGCTGAACCAGCTGATCCTGACCAAGGACGCCCCGCTCGGCGACGTGGTCTACGGCATCGACAACACCTTCGCCGGCCGGGCGATCTCCGCCGGCATCCTCAGCCCGTACACCTCGCCCGCCCTGCCCAAGGGCGCGGACGCGTACGCCGCCGACAGCTCCGGCTCGTTGACCCCGATCGACTACGGCGACGTCTGCCTGAACGCCGACACGGGCTGGTTCAAGGCGCACGACCTTGCCGTCCCCGAGACCCTGGACGACCTGGTCAAGCCCGAGTACGCCAAGCTGCTGGTGGTGGAGAACCCGGCGTCCTCGTCGCCGGGCATGGCCTTCCTGGCCGCGACCGTGGGCGCGAAGGGCGACCCCGGCTACCTCGACTACTGGAAGGCGCTGAAGGCGAACGGCGTGAAGGTGGCCAAGGGCTGGACGGAGGCGTACACGATCGAGTTCTCCGGCTCGTCCGGCAAGGGGGACCGTCCGCTGGTCGTGTCGTACGCGAGTTCGCCGGCCTACGAGCACGGCACCCAGGCCCTCACCCGGACCTGCTTCCGGCAGGTCGAGTACGCCGGCGTGCTGGCCGGTGCGCAGAACGAGGTCGGCGCCCGGAAGTTCGTCGACTTCATGCTGTCGAAGGACGTGCAGTCCCAGATCCCCGAGCAGATGTACATGAACCCGGTGGACACGAGCATCGAGCTGCCCGCCGACTGGAAGACGTACGCCGCGGTGGTCGACGAACCGATCCAGGTGTCCCTGTCCGACCTCGGCGCAAAGCGCGAGGACTGGATCAAGGCATGGACGGCGACGGTCATCGGGTGATCGCTCGCCGGGGTGTCGGCGGCAGCCCCTGGACCTGGGCCGCGGCGGCGGTGCTGCCGGTCGCCTTCCTGGCGGTGTTCTTCGCCTGGCCGGTGGCGGCGCTCGTCGCCCGCGGCTTCGTGGTGGACGGCAGCCTCTCGCTCGCCGGGGTCCAGGAGGTGCTGGCCGCTCCGCGCACCTGGCGGATCCTCGGCCAGACCTTCTCCCAGGCAGTGCTGGGCACTGCGTTCTCCGTGCTGCTGGGCGTCCCGGGCGCCTATGTGCTCTACCGGCTCCGCTTCCCCGGACGGCGGCTGGCGCGGGCGGTGGTCAGCGTCCCGTTCGTGCTGCCGACGGTGGTGGTCGGGGTGGCCTTCCAGTCGCTGCTCGCTCCCACGGGCCTGCTCGGCGGCCTGCACCTCCAGGAGACCATGACCGCCATCGTCGCGGCGCTGGTGTTCTTCAACTACTCGATCGTGGTGCGTACGGTCGGCGTCCTGTGGTCGCGGCTCGACCCGCGCGCCGAGGACGCCGCCCGCAGCCTCGGTGCGGGTCGACTGCGCGTCCTCACCACCGTGACGTTGCCGGCGCTCACCCCGGCCATCGCGTCGGCTGCGGCCCTGGTCTTCCTGTTCTGCGCCTCGGCGTTCGGGGTGGTGCTCGTGCTCGGCGGCGAGAGCTACGGGACGATCGAGACCGAGATCTGGTACCAGACCACCCAGCTGCTCGATCTGCCCGCCGCCGCGGCGCTGTCCGTCCTGCAGTTGCTCGTGGTCAGCGCGTCCCTGATGGTGGCCGGGGCCACCCGGGCCCGCAACGAGCGCGCGCTGCGGCTGTCCGGCAGCCCCCGCGACGGGCGTCCCCGTCCGGCCGACGCGCCCGCGCTGGTCCTCACGGCCGCCGTAGTACTGGGCCTGCTGCTGCTCCCGATGGGCTCGCTGGCGGCCCGCTCCTTCGTCACCGCGGACGGCCCGGGCCTCGGCAACTACGCGGCCCTGGGTGGCAACGCCGGCCGGATCACCACCAGCGTGTGGCAGGCCCTCGTCAACTCGGTGTGGACGGCGCTGGCCGCCACCGCGCTCGCCGTCGCGCTGGGCCTGCTGGTCAGCTACGTGCTGTCCCGGCGGCCGGCGTCGCCGCGTGGTCGCCGCGTGATGCGGACGGTCGACGCGGCGTTCATGCTGCCGCTCGGGGTGTCCGCCGTGACGGTCGGCTTCGGCTTCCTGATCACCCTGAACCGGCCGCCGCTCGACCTGCGCTCCAGCTGGCTGCTGATCCCGATCGCACAGGCCATGGTCGCGTTGCCCCTTGTCGTCCGCACATTGCTGCCGACCTTGCGGGCCATCGACCCTCGGCTGCACGAGGCTGCGGCGACCCTCGGCGCCGGTCCGGCACGGGTCGTGGCCACGATTGACGCGCCGTTCGCCCTGCGCGGCCTCGGCCTCGCCCTCGGGTTCGCCTTCGCCACCAGCCTCGGCGAGTTCGGCGCCACGTCGTTCCTCGCCCGTCCGGACCGGCCCACGCTGCCGGTGGTGATCTTCCAGCTGATCGGACGCCCCGGGCCCGAGAACTTCGGCATGGCCATGGCCGCGTCGGTGGTACTGGCTGTGCTGACCGCGATCGTGATGGGGTTGGCCGAGTGGATCGGGCCGAAGGAGGTGACCCCGTGGTAGCCGACGCCGCTGTCGCCGCCGGGCTGGAGGTCCGGGACGCCGTGGTGCGCTACGGCCCGGTCGTCGCCGTCGACCAGGTGTCGCTGGACGTCCGCCCTGGCGAGGTGGTGGCGCTGCTCGGACCGTCCGGCTCGGGGAAGTCGTCGCTGCTGCGGGCGGTGGCCGGCCTCGAACCACTCGCCGGCGGGACGGTCGCGTGGGATGGCGAGGACCTCGCCGGCGTCCCGGTGCATCGGCGTGGGTTCGCGGTGATGTTCCAGGACGGCCAGTTGTTCCCGCACCTGTCCGTGGCCGGCAACGTCGGCTACGCCCTGCACCGCCGGCCGCGATCCGAGCGCGAGCAGCGCGTCACCAGCCTGCTCGACCTGGTCGGCCTCACCGGCTACGGCGGACGCCCGATCACCGCGCTGTCGGGCGGCGAGGCCCAGCGGGTCGCGCTGGCCCGCTCGCTGGCGGCCCAGCCCCGGCTGCTGCTGCTGGACGAGCCGCTGTCCGCGCTCGACCGTGGACTGCGCGAGCGGCTGGTCGGGGTGCTGGACGAGACCCTGCAGGCGACCGGCGTCCCCGCGCTGTACGTGACCCACGACCAGGACGAGGCCTTCGCCCTCGCCGACCGGGTGGCGGTCCTGGCCGCAGGACGCCTGCTGCAGCTGGCCGATCCGGCCACCCTCTGGAGTCGGCCCGCCAACCGTGAGGTGGCTTCGTTCCTCGGCTACGGACCCTTCCTGGACGCCGCCGAGGCTGCGGCCCTCGGCTGGACAGGCCCGGCCGGCCTGGTCGCCGTCGGCCCGAACGGGCTCGTCCTCGACCCCGGCGGCGTCGACGTGCCGGTGCTGCACGTGCGGGCCCGACGAGGTGGCAGCGAGGTCACCGTCCGCCTGCCCGGAGGTGCGGAGGGGCGGGTCCGGACGCCGGACATCCCCGCCCACGGGCGTCCCCCGGCGACCCTCTCCGTCCGGCTGGACGCCGCCGGCTGCGTGGTCCTGGGCCGGGCTGCGGACAGGGCGTCCTGATCATTTTCGAACCAATTTCGAAACGGACGGACGGGCCGAGTCGACCGGCGCCGCGAAAATCCCACACCGAACCGCCTCCCGATGAGTCTTTGACGCGCTCGCGCTGATCCCACAGGAATTCGGAGCCGCCTGTTGCATTTCCGATCCCGCCGAACCCATGGCTCACAGCGGGCGCACAGGAGCGGCAGATCGACCGTGTGGGTTCGGCCCATCCGGCGCCTCGGACGCTTGAGGCCCCACTGATGCGAATCGAACAACCATCCCGCAATCGATGTTGAATGCCACAGGAATCACCCGCCGATGGTTGTTTTGTGACCTTTTCGCAACCGCTTCTTTGTTCGTGTGGGATGGGCTACATTTCCGCTCGGGTACCCCGTTCCTTCCAAAGAAGAAAGGCAGCAGATGTTCCGCAAAATCGCAGCGGCAGTCGCGATCACCCTTCCCCTCGTCCTCACCGCCTGCAGCTCGGGCGCACCGGCTCCCGCCGGCAGCGACTCGGCCGGCGGCTCCGGCGAGATCGTCGTCGGCCTGATCACCAAGACCGAGACCAACCCGTTCTTCGTGAAGATGAAGGAGGGCGCCCAGGCCAAGGCACAGGAGCTGGGGGCGAAGCTGCTCACCGGCGCCGGCGCCAAGGACGGCGACAACGAGGGCCAGGTCACGGCCATGGAGAACATGATCAACGCGGGTGCCAAGGGCATCCTGATCACCCCGTCCGACACCAAGGCCATCGTGCCGTCGATCCAGAAGGCGCGCGAGAAGGGCGTCGTCGTGATCGCCCTCGACACCGCCACCGACCCGCAGGACGCGTCCGACGCCCTGTTCGCCACCGACAACTTCAAGGCCGGCGAACTGATCGGCCAGTGGGCAGCCAAGGCCATGGTCGGCAAGACCCCGGTGATCGCCACCCTCGACCTGCAGCCCGGCATCACCGTCGGCGCCCAGCGCCACAACGGCTTCCTGCAGGGCATGGGCCTGGTCTCCGGGATCGCGTCCACGTCCACCGACCTCGCGACCAGCAAGGAGGTCGTCTGCTCGCAGGACACCCACGGTGACCAGACCGAGGGC
>DAINOM010000109.1:0-11590 GCA_036735445.1 Propionicimonas sp. | reverse complement strand
CGACGCCGGGTACCTCCGCGGGCGCGGCGGCCCGCAGCACGGCCGCCGGCGGCCGCCGGAACCGGCCGCGCAGCCGCCGCTCGCGGTGCGGGGGCTGGGCGGGGATGTCGAACGCAGCCCACGTGCGGTCCGGGACGGTCACGCAGACGTTGATACACCGCAACCGGGCTGTTCCACCATGAGGAAGGCGCCCGGGGCGGCTGGCCGGGGCTGAGAAACTGCTCCTCGGCGCACCGCGCTCCCCGACCGAGAGGCCCTTCGTGAGCACCGTCACCCACACCCTCGATCCCGACACCCTGCCGGTCGCCGTCCGGCCTGCGTTCGAGGCGGTGCTGCGGCGCAACCCCGGGGAGCCGGAGTTCCACCAGGCGGTGCACGAGGTGCTGGCCTCGATCGCGCCGGTGCTGCAGGAGCACCCGCACTACCTGGAGGACGGGATCCTGGAGCGGCTGGTCGAGCCGGAGCGGCAGATCATCTTCCGCGTGCCGTGGGTGGACGATGCCGGTCGCGTGCAGGTGAACCGCGGCTACCGGGTGCAGTTCTCGTCCGTACTGGGACCCTACAAGGGCGGCCTGCGGTTCCACCCGAGCGTGAACTCGTCGATCATCAAATTCCTCGGCTTCGAGCAAATCTTCAAGAACGCGCTCACCGCGCAGGGCATCGGCGGCGGCAAGGGCGGCTCGGACTTCGACCCGCACAACCGCAGCGACGGCGAGGTGATGCGGTTCTGCCAGTCGTTCATGAACGAGCTGTACCGCCACCTCGGCGAGCACACCGACGTCCCGGCCGGCGACATCGGGGTCGGCGCGCGCGAGGTCGGCTTCCTGTTCGGCCAGTACCGCAAGATCACCAACCGGCACGAGTCCGGCATGTTCACCGGGAAGGGCACCGGCTGGGGTGGCGCCGAGGTGCGGACGGAGGCCACCGGCTACGGCACGGTGTACTTCGTCCAGGAGATGCTGGCGGTTCGCAACGAGTCGCTCGCGGGCCGCCGGGTGCTGGTCTCCGGTTCCGGCAACGTCGCCCTGTACGCGATCGAGAAGGCGCAGCAGCTGGACGCGCTGCCGGTCACCGCGTCCGACTCGTCCGGCTATGTCGTCGACGACGCCGGGATCGACCTCGACCTGCTCAAGGCGGTCAAGGAGGAGGAGCGGCTGCGGATCAGCGCGTACGCCGATCGCCGCCCGTCCGCGCGGTTCGTGCCGGGCCGGCGCGTCTGGGAGGTCCCGGGCGAGGTCGCGCTGCCGTGTGCGACGCAGAACGAACTGGACGGCGACGACGCGTCCGCCCTGATCCGGAACGGTGTCGTGGCGGTGGCCGAGGGCGCGAACATGCCCTCGCTCCCGGAGGCCGTGCACGCGTTCCAGTCGGCCGGCGTGCTGTTCGCGCCCGGCAAGGCCGCGAACGCCGGCGGTGTGGCGACCTCCGCGCTGGAGATGAGCCAGAACGCCGCCCGGCAGCGCTGGACGTTCGCTGACTCCGAGCGGAAGCTGCACCACATCATGCAGTCGATGCACGAGGCCGCCTACCTCGCCGCCGAGCGCTACGGCAACCCCGGCGACTACGTGGTCGGCGCGAACTGCGCCGCCTTCGTGAAGGTCGCCGACGCGATGATCGCCCAGGGCGTCATCTAGCCCTCGGTGCGGTCAGGCGGCGATGACTGCCAGCTTTCCCGGCATACCAGGCTCGAAGACGGCCGCATAGCCCGGGGAACTTGGCGGTCAGCCGAGCACCTGCCCGCCACGCCACTGGTATGCCGGGGAAGACCGTGCGGGGTCAGTTGGGCTCGGCTGCGGGCGGGTCGTTGTCGTCCGCGCGGCCCGAGGTCGTCGCAAAGGTGGTCTGCATCTGTTGGAGGAAGGCGCGCGCGGCCTTGCTGAAGGCTTGTGATTTCTGCCAGGCGAGAACGAGCCCGGTTTCGATTCTGGGTGTGAGTGGTCGGAAGCAGATGTCGCTGTCGGTGGTGGTATTGACGAGCCGGTCGAAGGTGAAGGCGGAGCCGAGTCCGGCCTGGACCATCATCACGGGTGTGGTGATGAGGTTGAAGGTGGCGACGATGTGCAGGGTCTGGGCGTTCTCTCCGAGCCAGCCGGCGAACACGTTGCTGTCGAGTTGCTGGTGGGCTACCAGCAGGGGCTGGCCGTTGAGGTCGGACGGCCGGATGGCGTCGAGTTGGGCGAGGGCGTTGTCGGTGCGCATGACGAGCCCGAACACGTCGGTGATGGGGAGTCGGAGGTAGGCATAGCGGTCGAGGTTGACCGGCTCGACGAGGATGCCGAAGTCGAACAGGCCTTTGTTGAGGCCGTCGGTGACCTCGACGGTGCTGCCGCTGAACAGGTCGAACCGGATCTGCGGGTGCGTCTGTTGGAGCGTGCGCATGCCGTCGGCGACCAGCCGCATGGCGTGGGTTTCGGCGGCGCCGATGCTCACCTGGCCGCTGATCGTGTCGTCGGTCGCGACGAGTTCGGCTTCGGTGCGGTCGACGAGGGTGACGATCTCTTGGGCTCGTTTGCGGAGGAACATGCCGTCTTCGGTGAGGGTGATCGTCCTGCTGCCGCGATGGAACAGCTTCTTGCCGAGTTCCTTCTCCAGCTGGGCGAGTTGCCGGGACAGGTTCGACTGCGTCGTGTACAGGACCTCCGCGGCTCTGGTGATGTTCTCCTCCTGCGCGACGGTGAGGAAGTAGCGCAACACCCGGACGTCCATCAAGCCCTCCCGATTCCATGCGCGCGAAGAATGGTTATCCATGCGCAATAGCTGTTTGTAATCCTAGCCGGGCGGCGGGATGCTGGTGAGGAAGCAACCAGCGAACGGAACCCGGATGACCCTCACCGACCAGCAGCCCTACACCGCGAGCCCTGCGGCGGCCACCGCGCAGCGTCCAGAGGCCCACCGTTTCGGGTATGCCCTGGCGATCGGGCAGTCGGTGCTGTTCGCCACTTCTGGGGTGTTGGCCCGCTTCTCCTACGAGACCGGGCTGAGCCCTCAGCAGGTCACCGCGGTGCGGTTCTTCGGCACGTTCACGGTCGTCGCAATCGCTCTGGTCGTGTCCCGGCGGCACCGGTTCTTCAGCCGGCAGCCGCTGGTCTACGTCCAGGGGGCGTTGTTCGCGGTCGCGAACTACCTGTACCTGTTCGCGGTGAACGAGCTGTCCGCCGGACTGGCGACCGTCATCTTCTTCGCCTACCCGGCCGTGGTGGCGTTCCTGGCCGTGCCGATGTACCGCGAACGGCTCACCGCCCGCACGATCACTGCGATCGTGCTCGCCCTGGCCGGTATCGTCCTCATCTCCGGCATCGCCTCGGGCGGCGTCGGGCGGCTGTCCCCGCTCGGCCTGATCTTCGCGGTGGCCGGCATGGTCGGCATCGGCATCTACGCGCTGCTCGGCCAGAAGACCGTCGACGGCGACCACCCGCTCACCATCACCTTCACCGTCACCGGGATCAGTTCGGTGATCGCTCTCGTCGCGTTCCCCACGGCACTGCCGGCTCTCGGGGCCATGTCCGGGATGCAGTGGGCTCTGGTCGCGGCGATCGCGGTGTTCAGCGCCGCACTGCCCGTGCTGATGCAGCTGGCCGCCATCGCGCGCATCGGCGCCACCAAGGCATCCCTTATCGGCGTCCTCGAGACCCCGGTAGCACTGTTGTTCGCCTACCTCGCCCTCGGCGAGATCCTCACCGGCAACCAGGTCATCGGCTCGGCCCTGGTCGTCGCCTCGGTGCTCGCAGTCACCGTCCCGCTGCGCCGGCCCGGCAACTGAGGCTGGCCACTCCCCGAACACGGCCCCGTCCGCACGTCACGAAAGGAAGCCACTCATGATCCTCGACGAAACCTTCACCCTCGCCAACGGCGTCACCATTCCCAAGCTCGGGCTCGGCACCTGGTTCATCGACGACGCTGTCGTCGCCCAAGCCGTCCGGGACGCCGCCGACCTCGGCTACCGGCACTTCGACACCGCCCAGGGCTACGGCAACGAGCGCGGCGTCGGCGAGGGCGTCCGTGGCTGCGGCGTTCCCCGCGACCAGCTGTTCGTCACCACCAAGATGGAAGCCGCCCACAAGACCTACGCCGCCGCCAAGGCCAGCATCGACGGCTCTCTCCAGGCGCTCGGCCTGGACCACATCGACCTGATGATCATCCACAGCCCCCAGCCCTGGACCGACTTCCGCGAAGGCGACCGCTTCTTCGCAGGCAACCTCGAAGCCTGGCAGGCCCTCGAAGAGGCCTACGAGGCGGGCAAGCTCCGCGCGATCGGGGTCTCCAACTTCGAGCGTCCCGACCTGGACAACCTCCTCGACAACGGCCACATCGCCCCGATGGTCAACCAGGTCCTCGCCCACATCGGCAACACCCCGTTCGACCTGATCGACTACTGCCAGTCCAAAGGCATCCTCGTCGAGGCATACTCCCCGGTCGCCCACGGCGCCATCCTCGACAACCCCGACATCGCAGCGATGGCCGCCCGCTACCAGGTCAGCGTCCCCCAGCTCAGCATCCGCTACTGCCTGCAACTCGACACCCTGCCCCTGCCCAAGACCGCCAACCACGACCACATGCGCACCAACGCCCAACTCGACTTCGACATCACCGACGCCGACATGGACACCCTCAGAGCCGTCCAGCCGCTCACCAACTACGGCGAGGCCAACATGTTCCCCGTCTACGGCGGCAAACTCCACGCCGACGGCACCCTCACCGCCCGCACGGACTGAACCGAGAGCCCCACTCCTGCCCCAGGAGGGCCATGCCCACGACGAACCGCCGTCCACTCCCCGCCATTCTTGCCACCGTCGCCGCAGCCACGGCGCTCGTCTCTTGCGCCACCGGACCTGCCACAGACTCCGGCCCGGCGCCGACGACCAGCACAGCAACGCCCACGGCCAGCCCATCAATGCCGCGAGCCACAGCCGATCCACGGCAGCCTTCCGACACCACGATCGCCCTGCGTGTCGGAGCGAAGACCTACCGGGTGCAGCTCTACGACAACCCGACCGCGCGCGACCTCGCCACCCAGCTGCCCCTCACCGTGAACGCCGACGACTACCCGGGCTACGACGAGAAACTCCTCCGGCTTCCCCGGCCCCTCTCCATGGGGAACGCCCCGGACGGAGACGACCCCAAGATCCCCGAAGTCGGCTACTACCACCCCGGGCAATGGATCGCGCTCTACTACGGACCCATCGGCTACTGGGCCGGAAAGGTGCCCCTGGGCCGAATCGTCGCGACCGTTGACGAACTCCGCGCGATCCCCGCCGACACCCCCGTCACCCTCGAACGCCTCGCAGGCTAAGGCAGGATCAGCGTCGTGGAACACGTCACCTTGGACACCGGCGCCGCGATGCCGATGATCGGCTACGGCGTCTATCAGATCAAACCGCGCGACACCCAGCGGTGCGTCAGCCAAGCCATCCAGGCCGGCTACCGCTCCATCGACACCGCCCAGTACTACAACAACGAAGACGGTGTCGGACGGGCCGTCGCCGCCAGCGGCATCCCGCGCAGCGACTTCTTCCTCACCACAAAGGTGGCCGTCGGCGGATATCACGCCGCGTCCCGGTCCATCGAGGAGTCGCTGCGACGGCTACGCACCGACTACGTCGACCTCCTGCTCATCCACTGGCCCACCGGCCGCGACACCGACACGTGGCGGGCACTCGAAGAAGCCCACACCGCCCGACGAGCCAAAGCGATCGGACTCAGCAACTTCTACGGCCACGAGTTCACCGCCATCGCCGACCGCGGTGAGATCGTGCCGTCCGTCAACCAGCTGGAAACACATGTGTTCCGCCAACAAGGCCGTGCGCGGGAGCTGATGGCCCGCTACGGCACCCAGCTCGAATCGTGGGGACCGTTCGGCGAGGGCCGCAACGGCATGTTCACCCACCCCGTCCTCACCGCAATCGGCCACGCCCACGGCAAGACCGTCGCCCAGGTCATCCTCCGGTTCCTCACCCAGACCGGCACCGTCGCGATCCCCAAGACCACCCACCCCGCACGCATGGCCGAGAACCTCAGCATCTTCGACTTCACCCTCAACCCCGACGACCTCACACAGATCAAGAGCCTTGACACCGACACCTCACTGTTCGGATGGTGGTAACGCTCGGAGGCACTCGTCGAGGGTCGTTCCTGGTCGGCCCTCAGGCCCGCCCCGAACCGGGACGGCACAGGCACTTGCGCGAATGGAGTGACCCACACGTTCCCGGTGCAGCCTTCCGCCGGCCCCCGTGGTCGGGGCTCTGGTTCGAACTCCATCAGGCGCCCTGGGACGCGTGCTCGGCGAAGACGCGTTTGGCGACGTCATCTAGCGCCTCACTCGCTCACTCCCGAGGACGCAGGCGGCCGCCGGTCGAGTCCGGACCGACGTCGGGTGGCCGGACACCCGGCAACGGCCCCTGAGGAGCCCGGTGAGGAACGAGCCGGGCGTCACGAAGGGCACAGCGGGGACGCGCAGACCGCTGACCGCCACCTTTCCCGGGCTATCTGGCGGCTCGATGCGGTCGGGCGGCGATGACTGCCAGCTTTCCCGGCATACCGGGCCCGAAGACGGCTGCATAGCCCGGGGAACCTGGCGGTCAGCCGAGGACCTGCCCGCCACGCCACTGGGTATGCCGGGAAAGCTGGCAGTCACGGCGTGCCCTTCGTGACGCGTCCCGGCTCGTCCCTCACCGGGACGCTCCTCAGGGACCGGTGGCGCTCAGCGGAAGCGTTTGAGGACGGCGATCGCGCGGGTCATCACGCGGGCGTGCGAGGCTGGTGGCATGGACGAAGTGATGCGGTTCGTTCATCCGCGGCTTGGTGTCGTGGAGATCGACCGACTCGGGCGGGCGCCTGAGCTCACCGCGGGCCTGGGGTCGTGGACGATGTCGGACGATGCCGAGCGAGAGTTGCGAGACCTGTGGGTCCGTGTGGCCGAACGGCTTTCGAAGGCCGGCGCCACGGTTGCCGAACTCGACGTGTGCGGAACGTCACCGGAGTTGATCCAGGGTTGCCCGGGCTGGGAGCGGTTCCCACGAGTCGATGGCGGCCCGTGGGGGGACCAGCTTGTGACGGCTGTCGCCCATTCGGCGCCGTGCTGGATGCGCGTGAGCGACGCATCCTCGGTCGATCTCCTGTTACTTGACGGAGGACTCGACCGGTTGATCGTCCTTGCTGCCGCTGTTGATCTGGACGGAGTGGCGTGATGGCTCGGCTGCAGGCGCCCGGGATGGTCCTGATCCTGTGGCAGGGGATCAGCCTGATGCCGGGTCTCGCCGAGTTCGTCTACGACCGGCCGGCGCCACTGGCGGCGGTCGTGGCCTCGACGATCCTGGCGCTCGGGTGGCTCGGCCTCGCAGCGTGGGCCGGCGTCCGCGGTGCCTCCGCGTTCCCCTGGTTCGCCCTGGTGGTGTGGGTGGGGATCATCGCCGTGCTGTTGCTGGGCATCTGGACAGTGGCTCTCGATGTCGACGGTCCGGTCGCGCCCTGGCACAGCGTGGCGCTCATCCTGCTGTTCCTCGCGGCCGGCCCGCTCCACGGTCTCGGCTCTGCCCTGCCGATCGAGGATCCCTTCCTGCGGACGACGATCGTGGCGGCACTGATCCTGATCTCGAGCCTGGCCACCTACTTCCTCGCCCGCCGCTGGCACGGCCGTCGTGCCGAAGCCGAAGCGACCGCCGTCCGCGATTCCTGAGGCGTGGTCCCCCGTGGCCGGCGCTCAGGGGACGCGGTTGAGGACGGCGATCGCGCGGGTCATCACGCGGGCGTAGCTCTCGTTGCCCAGGCGCTCGGGCGGGGCGATGGGGTGCAGGCGCTGCGCGGCCACGGTCTGTGGCTCGGTGTACTTCAGCAGGCCCTGGGCGCCGTGGCGGCGGCCGATCCCGGACTCGCCCATGCCACCCATCGGGGCGGTGTGCGAGCCCCACGCCGCGGCGTAGCCCTCGTTGATGTTCACCGTGCCCACCCGCAGCCGCGCCGCCACTTCCGGTCCCCGCCGGGCAGACCACACGCTGGCGTTCAGCCCGTACGCCGAGTCGTTGGCGAGCCGGACCGCCTCGTCCTCCGTGCGGACCCGGTACAGGGCGAGCACCGGTCCGAACGTCTCCTCGCGGCAGAGCGTCATCTCCTCCGTCACGCCGGTAAGGACGGTGGGTTCGTAGCAGAACGGTCCCAGGTCGGGACGCGCCCGTCCCCCGGCCAGGACGAAGGCGCCCTTGGCCACGGCGTCCGCCACGTGTCCCGCCACCGCCGCCAGCTGGGTCGCGGACGAGAGCGAGCCCACGTCGACGTCCCAGCCGTACCCCGCGCCCAGCCGCAGCCGGCCGACCTGGCCGAGCAGTTCCGCGACGAACGCGTCGTAGACCTCGCCGACGACGTAGGCGCGTTCGATCCCCACGCACACCTGGCCGGTGTTCGCGAACGCCGCCCGGGCCGTGCCCGCGGCCGCCGCGCGCACGTTCGCGTCCGCCAGCACCAGCAGGGGGTTCTTGCCGCCGAGTTCTCCGGAGAAGCCGATCAGCCGCTCGGCGCACGCCGAGGCCAGCAGGCGCCCGGTGGCGGTCGAGCCGGTGAACATCAGGTAGTCGACCTCTGCGACCAGCGCCGGCCCGAGTTCGGTACCCGTCCCGGGCAACACCCGGAACAGGCCCTCGGGCAGTCCCGCCTCCGCCATCAGCTCCGCCAGCAGCAGCGCGGTGAACGGCGTCCGGGAGTCGGGCTTGAGCACCACCGCGTTGCCGGCGAGCAGGGCCTGGGCCGCGTCCGTCGCCGGCAGGTTGAACGGATAGTTCCACGGGTTGATGATCCCCACCACCCCGACCGGACGGTGGTGCTCCACGGTCCGGGTGAGCAACGGGATCGCTCCCGCCCGCCGGACGGGCCGCAGCAGCCGCGGCGCCTGGCCCGCGAACACCCGGACGCCGCGGGCCGCGTCCAGCACCTCTTCGAACGCGCTCAGCCGTGACTTGCCGGTCTCGGCCTGGATCGTGTCGAGGATCCGGTCCCGGTGTGCGAGGATGACCCGGCCCAACCGGGTGAACACCCGGGCCCGCTCGGCCACCGGCCGGCGCGCCCACGGAACCTGGGCCTGCCGGGCGCGGACGACCGCCTGGGCCACCTCTTCCGGACGGGTCGCGGGCACTTCTCCGAACACGCTGTCGTCGAACGGGCAGCGCACCACGATCCGCTCTGTTCCCACCCGCTCAGGCTATGCGGTGCGCGCGGCACCGGCGGGGCTCCGGCCTCACCCTGACCGGCCCCGGATTCGCCTGCGGAGGCTGTGCACGCGACCGGCGCACTCCTAGGGTGGACGCCATGGACAGCAGCAACCCCGTCGACGACCAGCAGCCCCGGACGCCGTCCGACGAGCCAGAAGCCGTGGTTCCCGAGCCTGAGGTGGTTCCCGAGCCCGAGGTGGAAGTGATCCCCGAGCCGGAGGCATTAGCGCCCGAACCGGAGGCGGCGCCCGAGCCGGAGGCCGTGGTTCCCGAGCCGGAACCAGCGCCCGAGCCCGAAGCAGCGCTCGAGCCCGAGGCAGCGCCCGAGCCGGAAGCAGCGCCCGAGCCCGAGCCAGCCCCCCAGCCGCAGTTCGACCTCGGCCAGGCCGAACCTCCCGTGCCGGTCGCGCCAGACCTGGAGGCGGTGGAGCGCCCGGAGCCGGGCGCACCGACGAACCTCGACCTGCCGAGCCTGGACCTGCCCTACCCGGTCCCCGAGTCGAGGCCGGTCCCGCCGCCCATCCCGGAGTCCCCGGCCGTGTCGGCGCCGTTCGGCGCGGGCGTGGACTACAGCGAGAACCTCGCCCGGCAGGCCTACGGTGAGCCGGCCGCCGAGCCGGCACCGCCCGCCGCGACCCCCTACGCCGACTCCCCGTACTCGGCCACCCCCGGCGCCGGGGCCGCCTACGCCGAACCCGAGTACGCCCAGCCGCAGTACTCGCAGCCCCAGTACGGTCAGGCGCCCTTCGGCCAGCAGCCCTACGCCGCGCAGTACCCGGGCCAGGTGGTCGCGCCGACCGGGATGAGCCGCACCGACGAGAGCACCTGGGCGACCGCGGCCCACTGGTCGTCACTGCTGCTCAGCGTGGTCAGCCTGCCGTTCCTCGGCCCGCTGCTGGTGATGCTGATCCAGGGTCCGAAGAGTCCGCGGGTGCGGGCGAACGCCGTGGAGTCGCTGAACTTCGACCTCACCTGCCTGATCGGCATCCTGATCAGCTTCGTGCTGATGATCGTGTTCATCGGCTTCCTGACCGCCCCGCTGATCGGCCTGTTCTGGCTGGTGATGAAGATCGTCGCCTCTGTCCAGACGGCCAACGGCCAGGACTACCGGTACCCGGTGAACATCCGCATGGTGAAGTGAACTGGTCGGAGCCGGGGGTACGTCGGCCGGTAGACTCACCCGCGTGCTGAGCGCGGGTGACGACTGGACCGACGACCCCGGCCCCCGCGACGCGTGCGGCGTGTTCGGGGTGTGGGCGCCGGGCGAGGAGGTCGCCAAGCTCACCTACTTCGGTCTGTACGCGTTGCAGCACCGCGGCCAGGAGTCCGCGGGCATGGCGGTCAGCAATGGCGAGCGGATCATGGTCTTCAAGGACATGGGCCTGGTCTCGCAGGTGTTCGACGAGCCCACGCTGAACTCGCTGAACGGGTTCATGGCCGTCGGCCACTGCCGCTACTCGACCACCGGCGCCAGCACCTGGGACAACGCGCAGCCGACCTTCCGCGGCACCCGCGACTTCGGTCTCGCCCTCGCCCACAACGGCAACCTGACCAACACCGACGAACTCGAGGCCTGGCTGGGGGAGACCCTCGCCGCCGCGGAGGTGCCGCGCAAGAACCGGATGGATTCCACCTCCGACACCGCGCTCGTCACCGCCCTGCTGACCGAGCACTCCGAGGCGGGCCTGACCGAGGCCGCGCTCGCCGTGCTGCCCCGGCTGCAGGGCGCGTTCTGCCTGGTCTTCGCCGACGAGCGGACGCTGTTCGCCGCCCGCGACCCCCAGGGCATCCACCCGCTGGTGCTGGGCCGGCTGGCCGGGGGCTGGGTGGTGGCCAGTGAGACGGCGGCCCTCGACATCATCGGCGCCTCCCTGATCCGCGAGGTGGAGCCGGGCGAGCTGATCTGGATCGACGAGTCCGGCCTGAACAGCACCCGGTTCGCCGAGGCCGACCCGAAGGGCTGCCTGTTCGAGTACGTCTACCTCGCCCGTCCCGACACCCTGATCGCCGGACGCAGGGTGCACGCCGCCCGCGTCGAGATCGGCAAGACCCTGGCCATGGAGGCGCCCGCGGACGCCGACCTGGTCATCCCCACCCCCGAGTCCGGGACGCCGTCCGCGATCGGCTACGCCGAGGCGTCGGGCATCCCGTTCGGGCTCGGGCTGGTGAAGAACTCCTACGTCGGCCGGACGTTCATCCAGCCGTCCCAGACGATCCGCCAACTCGGCATCCGGCTGAAGCTGAACCCGATCCGGGACATGATCGAGGGCAAGCGGCTGGTGGTGGTGGACGACTCCATCGTCCGCGGCAACACCCAGCGCGCACTGGTGAAGATGCTGCGCGAGGCCGGCGCGGCCGAGGTGCACGTGCGGATCTCCTCGCCGCCCGTGCAGTGG
>DAINOM010000108.1:0-11591 GCA_036735445.1 Propionicimonas sp. | reverse complement strand
CCGCTCCCTGAGGAGCGGTCCGAGGACGGCAACCACCCGCCGCTCCCTGAGGAGCGGTCCGAGGGACGGCAACCACCCGCTCCCTGAGGAGCGGTCCGAGGGACGAGGACCGCGTCACGAAGGGCCGCTCACCGCCCGCCCTTCGTGACGCGACCACGGCTCGTTCCTCGCCCTGGTCGCTCCTCAGGGACCGTTTGCCGGGAGCAGCGCGGCTCGTTCCTCGTCGTGGTCGCTCCTCAGGGACCGTTTGCCGGGGGGAAGCGCCCACCTGGGTTCCGGACCCGGCTCAGCCGGCGCGGGGGTCGAGCTTGCGGATCACCTGGTAGGGGTCGCGCTCGAGTCGGCGTCCGGACCAACGGAGCAGCGCCCGCGCGAGCAGCACGGTGGCCACGAGCATGACCAGGCCCGCGCCGAGGCTGCCGATGAACCCGGCGAGCACCCACCAGAGCGCTCCGCCGATGCCGGCCAGCGTGAAGAAGCCCATGAACCAGCCGAACACCTTGAGGAAGGAGCCGTGGCGCTGTCCGACCCGCGACTGGTCGCTCGGGTTGAGCACGCTGGACGCGGAGCCGACCCCCATGCCGAGGGCGACCACGCAGGTGCCGGCGAGAATGGCCGGCAGCAGCGTGTGGCCCGGATTGCCCCGGGTGACCGCCTCGACCAGCGTGAAGGCGAGGACCAGCGGGACCAGGTACAGCAGGGGCGCGATCGACTTGCCCAGCAGGACCCGGCGCAGCGGCGCGCCACCGAGGACGAAGTAGGTGAAGCCCTGGCCGTCGTAGCCGAACACGTTGAAGCTGCCCGCGACGACCGACATCGCGGCGAACGCGGCGGCCTGGGCTTCCGGCCCGTACTCGGCGAAGCTGGCGTGCGCGACCACCACGCCCATCACCGGTGGGATCACCAGCGTCTGGATCGCGCGCGGAGAGCGCAGGAAGAAGTAGCGCAACTGCTGGGACGCCGCCGCGAGCGTCGGTCCGGCGGGGAGCCCCTTCAGGACCGGCGGCGTCAGCGGCAGCGCGACCGCGGCCGTCCGGCGGGAGGCGCGGCGCTGTCCTCCCGTCCGACCGTCCACGCGCTTGCCGAGCGACCAGGCCCAGGCGGCGAGGGCGAGCCCCGTCGTGACCGCGACGATGCCCAGCCGAAGCACGAAGTCGAGCCAGTCGCCGTCCCGCGCGCTGAGGATGGCCCGGCCGGCGGCCCCCGGCGGGATCCAGCTGAGCACCGTGCCCACGGGGCTGGACGCCGGCTGGCCGTCGAGCGCGGCGGTGGCGGCGCGGGCCTGCTGGGCGAACAGGTACACCCCGAGCACGAGGAGGCTGGCCGCGAAGGCTGCGATGTCGGTGCCCCGGCGGGAGCGCAGCGCGCCGGCGAGCACGGCCTGGATGGATCGCGACATCGCGACGCACATCACCGTGTACGCCACGGCCGTGACCACCGAGGCCAGGCGCAGGGACAGGTCCTCGGACGGGGCGAGCAGCCCACCGGCCGCGAACAGGAAGGTGAAGGCGGCCGTGGGAGAGACCAGGGCGCCGGCGAGCAGCCCGGACACCTGCTGCCAGCCGGTCAGCGGGAACTGCTCGAGCCGCTGGGGGTCGACGGTGCCGTCGGCGAGGGTGGGCTCGACGATCGGACCGATCACCCACGGGATCGAGGCGAGGAAGAACACGGCCAGCACGAACAGGTCGGCGCGGCCGCCGCTCGCGACCAGCAGGGCGCTGCCCATGCCGGCCAGCAGGCCGCCGACGCCGCCGAGTACCCAGGTGGTGGCGAAGTAGAGCTGGGCCCGGTTGCCGCTGCCGCGGTTCCTGCGGGCGATCGCGAGCCTCAGCCGGAGTAGGACGAGAGCCACGAGAGCTCACCCTCCCCCAGGTCGCGGCCGCCGACGAGTTCGACGAAGGCGTCCTGCAGGTTGCGGTCGCCGGCCACCTCCGCCACGGTGCCCTCGGTGAGGACCCGGCCCGCACCGATCACGACCACCCGATCGCAGAGCCGCTGCACCACGTCCATCACATGGCTGGCGAACACCACCGTGCCGCCGCCGTGGCGGTAGAGCCGCAGGACATCCTCCATCACCTGGGTGTTGACCGGGTCGAGCGCGCCGAACGGCTCGTCGAGGACCAGCACCCGCGGGCTGTGCAGCAGCGCGACGGCCAGGCCGATCCGCTTGACCATGCCGAGGGAGAAGTCGGCGATCAGCTTGTCGCCCTCGTAGGCGAGGTCGAGCACGCGCAACAGCTCAACCGAGCGTTCGGCGACCACGTCGGGCGCCATGCCGCGCAGCATCCCCGCGTACTCGAGCATCTCCGGGGCGGTGAGCCGGTCGAAGAGCACGGGGTTGTCGGGCACGAAACCGACCCGGGCCTTGGCCCGCAGCGGATCGGGCCAGACCGGGACGCCGTCCAGCGTCGCAGTACCGGCATCGGGACGCAGCAGGCCGGTCAGCATCCGCAGCGTGGTCGACTTGCCGGCGCCGTTCGGGCCGGCGATGCCGTAGAACGTGCCGCGGGGGATCGCGAGGTCGATGCCGTCGACGGCATGCTTGTCCCCGAAGGTCTTCCTCAGACCGTGTGCTTCGACTGCAACCGGCGGCACTACTTCCCCTCTCGCACCACGTCCCGCCCGCTCCTCGGCGGGACGCAGCGGTCGCAGCCTACCGGCCGGCACCGTCCGGGCGCTGTCGCCCGTGATGGGACTGCTGCGCCGCCGCGGCGCTCAGCGGGAGCCGAACAGCGGGGCCAGCTCCTCGTTCCAGACGTCGATGCCGAGCTTCACGACCAGCACCGTGACCACCACGAGGAAGGCGATCCGGACGAAGCCGCTGCCGCGGGCGATCGCGGTGCGCGAACCCAGGTAGCCCCCGGCCATGTTCGCGACGGCGAGGATGATTCCGAGCCCCCACTGCACCGCGCCGTGCGGCACGAACAGCAGCAGCGCGCCCAGGTTGGTGGCCGCGTTGACGATCTTCGCCTTGGCGGAGGCCTCGAGGAAGCTGTAGCCGAGCACGCTGACCAGTGAGAGCACCAGGAACGTGCCGGTGCCGGGTCCCAGGAGCCCGTCGTAGGCGCCGATCCCCGCGCCGAGTGCGATCGCGCTGCCGTAGTGGCGGTGGCCGCTGAACCGCAGGCTGGTCTCCGCGCCAAGGGTCGGCCGGGCTGCGGTGAACGCCGCGACGGCGAGCAGCGCGACCACGATGATCGGCTTGATCACCGCGACCGGGAGCGCGGTGGCCAACGCGGCGCCGCAGAAGCTGCCGACAAGGGCCGCGCCGGCCATCGGCAGCGCGGTGCGCAGGTCGGGGCCGATCCGGCGGTAGTAGGTGATGCTGCTCGTCGTCGTGCCGAAGATCGAGGCGAGCTTGTTGGTGGCCAGCGCCTGGACGGGCTGGATTCCGGGGACCAGCAGCAGCGCCGGCAGCTGCAGCAGTCCGCCGCCGCCGACCACCGCGTCCACCCAGCCGGCCGCCAGCGCGACCAGGGCGAGGAGCACGAGCGCCTCCCAGCCGAGGCCGGTCGGGGTGAGGGCGGACAGGTCCACGGGTTCTCCGCTCGTGCGGGGTGCGGTCCGGGCGATTCTAGGCCGCGATCCGTCGTCCGGGGTTTCAGGATCTCGTCATCCCGGGCCTCAGGATCTCGTCATCCCGGGCCTCAGGATCTCGTCATCCCGGGCTTGATCCGGGATCCCTGTGGTGGCGTAGCCGGTCGGGCGCGGGGATCCCGGCGTTCGCCGGGATGACGATGAGGGTCGGGATGACGATGAGAGTGTCGCCGGGCCCGGGTCAGGCCGGGCGGATCAGGCAGGCGCCGGGGACCGCGAACGGGAGCAGCCGCAGGGGCTCGGGGGAGAGCGCATCGATCAGACCCTGGTGGATCGCGCAGACCACCTCGGGGGAGCGCCGCGCGGAGGCCAGCAGCGGGCAGGTGCGCAGGGCGATGCTGTCGGGTGCGGGCTCGGGGGTGAAGCCCTGGGCAGCGAGGATCTCGACCAGGTCGTGCCGGTCGGACGCGAGCCGGCGACCCCAGCCGATCCCGACGGCCCGGGCCGCGGCCACCGGGTCGGGGGTGGCGGCGAGGTGCTCGGCCACGGCTTCGACCAGCGCGCCGGGGGAGTCGAGCTCGGGATCCTGCAGGGCCACCTGGCGCCCGGCGACCGTTGGCGCATACGCCCGGGCGGGACGACCACGACCGCCCGTCGCCTGACGGATCTCCTCGACGAAGCCGGCGTCGACCAGACCGTCGAGGTGCTGCCGGACGCTGTTCTGGTGACCGCCGAGGACGGCGTGGAGCGCGGCGATCGTGACCGGACCCTGCTCGACGAGCGCACGCAGCACCCGCAGTGCGGCCGGGCGGGGCCGGTCGGTGCGCACCGGGAGGGGGCCGATCGCGTTCGGGCTGGTCACAGCTGCCACTGTAGTGATATTTTCTCCATGGCGCTATGTAATAAAGGAGAGGGTGCGGATGTGCAGCTATTGCGGTTGTGACTCCATCGAGGTGATCGGCCGGTTCATGGCCGAGCACGTGGAGATCATCAACGCGACCGGAGAGTTGCGCGCCGCCGTCCGTTCGAACAAGCCGGACGCCGTGGCCGCGGCCCGGGCCGTCGTCGCCGGAATGCTCTGGCCGCACACCACGGCGGAGGAGTCCGGGCTGTTCCGGGTGATGGCCCAGGACGAGGTGTACGCCGACCACATCGCCGGCCTGTGCGCCGAGCACGAGAGCCTCGACACCCTGCTGGCCGCGATCACGCCCGGCGACGCCGACGCGATGGCCCGCTTCGAAGACGCGCTGCGCGAGCACATCGACAAGGAGGACAACGGACTGTTCCCCGCCGCGGCGATCGCGCTGGACGGGCCGCAGTGGGTGGAGGTCCACGAGACCACGCCGCACGCGTCCGACCACTCCCACGACCATTCGCCCGGCCACGAGCACCCGCACGACCATTCCCACAGCCACGGCCACTCCCATGACCACCCGGGCACAGACGGTTCCCCCCTTCCGTCCAGCGCTCGAGGTCGGGCCGGTCGCGACGCCGTCCCCTCGCGTTGACGACGCCGTCCGTCCCCGTGGCCGCCGCGACCCCCTCCGCGGCGACCGCAACCCGCCGCAAGGCCACCAGGAGCCGCCTACTCCTGGTGGCCCTCGGCGGGGCAGCACTGCTCTCCGGTCTGGACGCGGCGCTGGTCAGGCTCGAGGTCTGGGCGCCGGTCGCGTCCGAACGGGTCGGCGACGTGCACGGCCAGGTCATGGTGCTCGGCTTCCTCGGCACCCTGATCTCGCTGGAACGGGCGCAGTCGCTGGGCCGTGCCTGGGGCTACCTCGCCCCGGCCCTGTTCGGCGCCGGCGCGCTCGCCCTGGTCAGCCCCGCGCCACTGCTGCTCGGCCAGTTGCTGCACGTCGAGGCGGGCCTGCTGTTCCTCGCGGTGTACGTCGCGCTCTGGCGGCGGGCGCCGCGCCCGCTCGTCGCGGTGCAGGTCCTCTCGGCCGTGCTGGCCCTGGGTGGCGCGGTCGTCGCACTGCTCGTGGACGTGCCCTCGGCCCTGCCCTGGCTGGCCGGCTTCGTGGTCGTGACGATCGCCGCCGAACGGGCGGAGCTGGCCGCGCTGGTGATGGGCCCGCGCGCCGACCGGTGGGTCCTCGGACTGTCCGCAGCGCTGACGCTCGCGGCCCTCGCGGCGCTGGTGCTGCCCGCGGTCGGCGCCCGGCTGTTCGGCCTCGCCCTGCTCGGTACCGCCGTCTGGCTGATGGTCCACGACGTCGTCCGCCGGCAGCTCCGGCTCAGGGGGCAGCGCCGCTACCTCGCCGCCGCACTGCTCGCCGGCTACGTGAACCTCGCCGTCGCCGGCACCGTCCTGCTCGGCTTCGGCCTGCCGGGTGCCAAGGGTCCCTATGACGTCGTCGTGCACGGGGTGTTCCTGGGCTTCGCCGTCTCGATGGTGATGGCGCACGCACCCGTGATCCTGCCCGCGGTCCTCGGCCGGGCGTTGCCGTACCGTCCGGTGCTCTGGGTGCCGCTGATGCTGCTGCACGCGGGTCTGGCCGTGCGGTTCACCGGCGCCCTCGCCGAACTCACCGTGCTGTGGCAGGCCGGTGGAGTGGTCACGGTGGTCGCGATGCTCGCCTTCCTCCTCACCGCGGTCACGCTGGTGGTCCGCGGATGACCGGTCCGACCGCCCGTCCGGCGAGTCGTCCGACCGGACGCGGCCGCTCCCGCTGGCGCGACTACCCGCTGATCGGGTGGTTCCTGGCCGCGGTCGTCGTCGCGATCGCGCACCGCTGGCTGCCGGACGCGAACTGGCTGATGCTGCACCTGGTGCTGCTCGGCGCGCTCACCCACTCGATCCTCGTGTGGAGCTTCCACTTCGCGCAGACGCTGCTGCGCTCGCCCGCGTCGCCCGCGCAGGCGAAGGCGCTGGACCGGCGGCTCGTGCTGGTCACCGCCGGCGCGGTCGCGGTGGTGGCCGGCGTGCCGCTGGGCGTCTGGCCGCTGGTCCTGGCCGGCGGCACGGTCGTCTCCTTCGCCGTCGGCTGGCACGGTCTGGAGCTGTGGCGGATGCTGCGCAAGGCCTTGCCGGCGCGGTTCCGGGTGAGCGTCCGGTACTACATCTGGGCCGCGTCCGCCCTCGTCGTGGGCGCCGGCTTCGGCGTCACGCTCGCCTGGGAGTGGCCCGATCCTTGGCACGGCCGGCTGCTGGTCGCCCACGCCCTCACCAACCTCCTCGGCTGGGTCGGGCTCACCGTCACCGGCACCCTCCTGACGCTGTGGCCCACCATGCTCCGCACCCGGCTCGATCCGGCGGCCGAGCGCTGGACGCGACAGGCCCTGCCCGTGCTGGGGGCCGCCATCGTGGTGGCGGCCGGCGGGGCGCTCGCCGGGCTCGGCTGGCTGGCCGCGGCGGGCGTGGTCGGCTACCTGGCCGGGCTGGCGCTGTGGGGCCGCGGCCTGTGGCGGCCGTTGCGGCAGAGTCCGCCGCGGGAGTTCGGTCCCGCCTCGGTGACGGTGGCGCTGCTCTGGCTGGTGGCCGGTCTCGGCTGGGCCGGCTGGCTGCTCGCGACCGCGCCCGACTGGGCCACGGTGCGCGAGGGCTTCATCTGGCCGGCGGCCGTGCTGGGCGCGGGCTTCGGCGTCCAGGTGCTCACCGGCGCGCTGTCGTACCTGCTGCCGTCCGTGCTGGGCGGCGGGCCGAGCGTGGTGCGGGCCGGCCAGCAGTGGTTCAACAAGGCCGGGTCGTTCCGGTTGATCGCGATCAACGGCGGCCTGCTGCTGTGGCTGCTGCCCACCCCGAGCTGGGTGAAGGTGACCGGTTCGCTGCTCGCGCTGGGCGCCGCGGCGAGCTTCCTGCCGCTGATGGTGCTCGGGCTGAAGGCCAGCATCGCCGCCCGCAGGGAACTGCTCGCCCGCAGGGGGTCGGACGGCGTGCCGCCCGCCCCGCCAGCCCCTGAGCCCGACCAGCGTCCGACGATCTTCACCGCCGGCCAGCTGATCGCCGGGTTGACCGCGCTGGCCACGGCCGTCGTGGTCGGTGTCGGCGTCGATCCCGCCGCCGCCGGCGCGGTGCCGGCCGCCTCCACCGCCGAGGTGGCAGCCACCGGACGGGTCGTCCGCGTCGAGGTGATGATGCACGGCATGCGGTACAGCCCGTCCTCGGTCGAGGTGAACGCGGGCGACCGGCTGGTGATCGCACTGACCAACCACGACACCACCACCCACGACCTCATCGTCGGCTCCGCCCGCAGTGCGCGGATCGGACCGGGTGCGACCACCGAACTCGACGCCGGCGTGATCGGCGCGTCCACGCAGGGCTACTGCTCCGTCGCCGGGCACCGGCAGATGGGCATGGTCTTCGACGTGGTGGTGGCCGGAGCCGCAGCCGTGCCTGCCACCACGGCCGCACCCACCGCCGCGCCCACCGGGCACGACCATTCCATGCAGCCGTCCGCCGAGGCGACGGCGGCCGACGTCGTCGACCCCGTGCTGCCGCCGCTGGGCGACGAGCGGGTGCACACGCTCACCCTCACCGTGCAGGAGGTGCCGCTCGAGGTGGCGCCCGGGGTGTGGCAGCGGCGATGGACGTACAACGGTGGTCCGGTCGGACCCACCCTGCACGGGCGGATCGGCGATGTTTTCGTGATCACGCTGGTGAACGACGGCTCGATGGGCCACTCCATCGACTTCCATGCCGGCGCGCTGGCCCCGGACAGGCCGATGCGCACCATCGAGCCGGGGGAGCGGCTGACCTACCGGTTCACCGCCACCAGGGCGGGGGTGTGGATGTACCACTGCTCGACGATGCCGATGACCGCCCACATCGCGGCCGGCATGACCGGCGCCGTGGTGATCGAGCCGGACGGTCTGCCTGCGGTGGACCGCTCGTACGTGCTGGTGCAGTCCGAGGTGTACCTGCAGACCGCCGCGACGGACGCCGCGTCCGCGACCGAGGTGGACGCGGACGCCGCGGCGGCCGCCGGCCAGCCGTCCTACGTGGTGTTCAACGGCGTCGCGGGCGGCTACGACCAGGCGAAACTGGCCGCGAAGGTGGGGGAGCGGGTGCGGTTCTGGGTCCTGGACGCCGGGCCGAACCGTCCGTCCAGCTTCCACATCGTCGGCGCGCAGTTCGACACGGTGTTCAGCGAGGGCGCCTACTCGCTCAAGCGCGGCCGGGACGCGTTCGGCGACACCGGTGGCGGCTCGCAGGCGCTCGGCCTGCACCCCGCGCAGGGCGGCTTCGTCGAAACGGTCTTCCCCGAGCCGGGCCGCTATCCGATGGTGACCCACGTGATGGCCGACGCCGAGCGAGGCGCCCACGGCTTCGTCCAGGTGAGCGACTGAGGCCCTCGCCCGATCACCGCGGGTCACACCACGTCGTGGAGGGAAACCCGCCGAGACGCCGGGAAACCCCGCACAGTGTGGTGTGAGAGCTCGGGTCTCGGCGGTGGCGGCGGCTGTGGCTAGGGTGTCCGCAGCGAGGAGGAGAACATGGCGAGGATCCCGATCATCATCGACACCGACACAGCGCAGGACGACTGCGTGACGATCCTGCTGGGCCTGCTGGACCCGACGGCCGACCTGCGGGCGATCACCATGGTCGCCGGGAACGTGGGGTTCGAGCAGCAGGTGGCGAACGCCCACCTCACGCTGAACGTGGCCGGTCGACTCGGCCAGGTGCCGGTCTTCACCGGCTGCCGGCAGCCGATCCTGCGGGAGTGGGCGTCGGCGCAGGACGTGCACGGGGATGGCTCGGGCGGGCTGTCCATGGACCTCGCCGACGTCGAGGCGCCCGACGAGCACGCCGTGAACGCGCTGCTCCGGCTCACCGCGGAGGAGCCGGGCGAGCTGAGCATCATCGCGATCGGTCCGCTCACCAACCTCGCCACCGCCGTGGTGATGGACCGGGGCTTCGCCGGCCGGGTGAAGAGCCTCTACATCATGGGCGGCTCCAACAACGGCCGCGGCAACATCACCCCGAGCGCCGAGTTCAACTTCTACGTCGACCCCGAAGCCGCCCAGATCGTGCTGGACGCGGGCTTCGCCGACGTCCACATCGTGCCGTGGGCACCGCTCACCCTGCGCGACGCGACGATCGCCCGGGCCGACTACGAGCAGCTCTGTGCGCTCGGGACGCCGCTGGCCAGGTTCTTCCAGCGGATCTGCGACGCCACGATCGACTACGACGAGTCCGTCGGCGTGGACGGTTCCACCCACCCCGACTCGCTGACCCTCGCCGTCCTGCTGCACCCCGAACTGGTGCGGGAGGAGGCGCCCTACCGGGTGGACGTGGAGACCGCGTCGGACCTGACCCGGGGGATGTCCACGATGGCGTGGGCGAAGTTCGGTCTCGCCCCGAACGCCCAGGTGGTCGAGGCCGTCGATTCCGCCGCCTTCAAGGCCCTCCTCCGCGACCTGCTCAGCACCCCCTCCGTCCCCACCCGCCCCATCGCCGGCCTCGAAACCGGGGACGGTTCCTTACTCGGTCCACCTGAACGGAAAGGGACCCGTCCCCGTCCTTGTTCGGGGTGGACCGAGAGAGGAACCGTCCCCGGGCTGTTCGTCCCCCGGACGGGCGTCGCCCGCGGGGGGTCTTACCGGCGCCCGTCCCGATGAGGTTCCATCGTGGATCGGAGGTATCAGCGCAGGCGGCGCCCACCTCCGAGATGCAGGGCCTGAGGAGGGGCGATGCTGAGGATGGAGACCTGGGAGCCGGCGGCTCCCCACGCGCACACGGGGGCTGTCACCACGCCCTCCCGCTACGTCCGCCACGCCGGGCACACGGCGGCGTCCCTCGCCCGGATCATCCGCGACCACTCGGTCGACCAGCGGTGCGTCGATCACGTGACCGCGTGGGCGCACGAGTCGACGGTGTTCGGCGACCAGGGTCTCGTCACGGAGGACGCCTACACCGTTCTCGGCTGGACCAGCGCCGGCGTGCTGCGGTCGACGCTGTCGCAGCGGCTGCACGCGCTCAACCCGGTGGCGGCCTTCCGGCTGCTCGAGCAGCCCGAGATCGAACGGCTCGAACAGGCTCGCCTCGACTACGTCGTGCTGCGCAGCCGCTACGGGTTCGGCAACGAGTGGCCGGCGGAGCTCAGCGGCGCCATCTCGGCGCTGGACGTCGACCTGTGGTTCGCCCCAGGTCCCGCGGAACTGGACGGGGCCGTCGCGCTCGACTTCGACAGCTACCTGCGGCACTTCGCCGGGACGGAGATCGCTGACTGATACCCGGCGGGGCCTATCCCCGGCCGCGGCGGGACGGCATACTCGCGGCATGGGCCGGGACCTGGAATCCGCGACCTTCACGCGGGAGCAGCGGCTTCGCTACCGCGACAAGGTGAAGACGTGCCTCGACGTGTTCGAGCAGATGCTCGCCACCAGGTCGTTCGAGTTCGAACGGCCGCTCGCCGGCATGGAGATCGAGCTGAACCTCGTCGACCCCGACTACCGGCCCAAACCGGACAACGCGGAGGTGCTCGCCGCAATCGCCGACCCCGAGTACCAGACCGAACTGGCCCGGTTCAACATCGAGTTCAACGTCGCCCCGCACCCGCTGGGCGGCGACAGTGCGGTGACCCTGGAGCGTGACCTGCGCGCCTCGCTGAACCAGGCCGAGCGGCGGTGCGCGGAACTCGGGGCGCACATCCTGATGATCGGCATCCTGCCCACGATCATGGCCGAGCACTTCGAGGGCGACTGGATGAGCGCCAACGCCCGCTACCAGGCGCTCAACGACGCCGTGCTGGCCGCGCGGGGGGAGGACATCCTGCTGGACATCGCCGGTCCGACCGGGGAGCGGCTGCAGGCCTGGGCCGACTCGCTCGCGCCGGAGTCGGCCTGCACGTCGATGCAGCTGCACCTGCAGGTGCGTCCGAGCGAGTTCGCCGCCCACTGGAACGCTGCACAGGTGCTGGCCGGACCCCAGCTGGCGCTCGGCGCGAACAGCCCGTACTTCCTGGGCAAGGAGCTGTGGGCCGAGACCCGGATCGAGCTGTTCACGCAGGCCGCGGACACCCGTCCGGTGGAGCTGAAGAACCAGGGCGTGCGGCCGCGGGTGTTCTTCGGGGAGCGCTGGATCACGTCCATCTTCGACCTGTTCGAGGAGA
>DAINOM010000107.1:0-11678 GCA_036735445.1 Propionicimonas sp. | reverse complement strand
GGAAAGCCGCCCCCATCAGCAGGCTGGACAACCTGGCTGGACATCACAGCTAGCTAAGCACGCCTCACGCCCGCGACTCGACCAACTGCCGCAGGTACGTCCCGTAGCCCGACTTGGCGAGCACGTCCGCTCTCGCCAGCAGCTCGTCGTCGGTGAGGAACCCCCGCCGCCACGAAGCCTCCTCCGGGCAACCCACCTGCAGCCCCTGCCGCGCCTGGATCGTCCGGACGAAGTTGCTGGCGTCGTTCAGCGAGTCGAACGTGCCGGTGTCCAGCCACGCCGTCCCCCGGGGCAGCACCGAGACCTGCAGCCGGCCCTGCTCGAGGTAGACCCGGTTCACGTCCGTGATCTCGTACTCGCCGCGGGCGGACGGGGCGAGCCCGGCGGCGATCTCGCAGACCTGCTCGTCGTAGAAGTAGAGCCCGGGCACGGCGTAGTGCGACTTCGGGCGCGCGGGCTTCTCCTCGATCGACACCGCCATGCCGTTGCCGTCGACCTCGACCACGCCGTAGGCGGTCGGGTCGGCCACCCAGTAGCCGAACACCGCGGCGCCGTCGACTCCGGTGAGGTCGCGCAGCCGCGAGCCGAGGCCCTGGCCGTAGAAGATGTTGTCCCCGAGCACCAGGCAGGACTTCTCGCCGGCCACGAAGTCGGCGCCGATCGTGAACGCCTGCGCCAGCCCCTTCGGCTCGGGCTGGGCGGCGTACTCGAGCCGCAGGCCGAACTGGCTGCCGTCCCCGAGCAGCCGCTGGAACGCGTCCTGCTCGTGCGGAGTCGTGATCACCAGGATCTCGCGGATCCCGGCCAGGATCAGCGTCGACAGCGGGTAGTAGACCATCGGCTTGTCGTACACCGGCACCAGCTGCTTGCTGGTCGCCATGGTGATCGGGTGGAGTCTGGTGCCGGAGCCGCCGGCAAGGATGATCCCGCGCATGCCCGCAGTCTCCCACGACCGCTCCCGTCCATCAGTAGGATCGCTGACCATGGGTGGACTACTGGTCACCGGCGGCGCCGGATTCATCGGGACGAACTTCGTGAGACTGGCGCTGGAGACCGGCGCTGACCGCGTCACCGTGCTGGACGCGCTGACCTATGCGGGCAGCCGCGCGTCGCTGGCCGGGCTGGAGGAGTCCCGGTTGAGCCTGGTGGAGGGCTCGGTGTGCGACGCCGACCTGGTCGACCGGCTGGTCGCGGACCATGACGTCGTGGTGCACTTCGCCGCCGAATCCCACAATGACAACTCGCTGCGGGACCCGTCCCCGTTCGTCCAGACGAACCTGGTCGGCACGTACACGCTGCTGGAGGCCGTCCGGCGGCACGGCACGCGGTACCACCACATCTCCACCGACGAGGTGTACGGGGACCTCGAACTGGACGACCCCGAACGGTTCACCGAGACCACGCCGTACAACCCGTCCAGCCCCTACTCCTCCACCAAGGCCGGCTCCGACCTGCTGGTGCGGGCCTGGGTGCGCTCGTTCGGCGTGCAGGCGACGATCAGCAACTGCTCCAACAACTACGGGCCGTACCAGCACGTGGAGAAGTTCATCCCCCGGCAGATCACCAACGTGATCGACGGCATCCGGCCCAAGCTGTACGGCGCCGGCGCCAACGTCCGCGACTGGATCCACGTCCGCGACCACAACCTGGCCGTGCTGCGGATCCTCGAGGCCGGCCGGATCGGTGAGACCTACCTGATCGGCGCGGACGGCGAGAAGGACAACAAGAGCGTCATCGAGCTGGTCCTGCAGCTGATGGGCCAGCCGGCGGACGCCTACGACCACGTCACCGACCGGGCCGGCCACGACCTGCGGTACGCCATCGACTCGACCAAGCTGCGCACCGAACTGGGCTGGTCGCCCACCTTCGATGACTTCGAGTCGGGCCTGGCGGCCACCATCGACTGGTACCGCGAGAACGAAGCCTGGTGGCGTCCGATGAAGCAGGCGACCGAGGCCAGGTACGCGGCGGTCGGCCAGTAGTCAGCCGCGCCGCTCCCTGCCACGTCGGGATCAGAGACCGAGCAGGGCTGCCGGCACCACGGCGACGCCGTCTGGACGCCGATACGCCTGCTGCTCGGTTGTCACCACGACCGCGTCCGCGAGCGAGTCGCCCAGCCGTGCCTGCAGCCACAGCAGATGCTTGACGTCGTCGGGTCTGACCGTTGTAGCGAGCTTCACCTCGATCGCGACAACGCTGCGGCCCCGCTCGACGATGAGGTCGATCTCCTGCCGCCCATCGCGCTGACGCAGGTGCCTAACATGTGCACCCGCCGCTTGGGCATAGACCAGAACAGACTGCGCAACCAAGTGTTCGAACAGCTGGCCGAGCATCGAGCCCCCAGCGGCGCCGATCGTCGATCGGTCAGTCCCGGTCAGGACCGCACTGCGCTCGAGGTCCAGAAGGCGAGTCACCAGTGCGGGATCGGCGAGGAAATGCCGCGGAGAAGTCGCGAGCCGCTTGAGCAGGTCGCGCAGGTTTAGTCGACAGATCGCGCAGGGATGCGTCGACAGATCGCGCTGTTCACCCTCGCATCGCTCTCGGGCGATAGCCTGCCGCCATGCCCGAACTCGCCGTCCGCACCACCGCGATCCCCGGCCTGCTGGTCCTCGACCTGCCGTTGCACGGCGACGACCGTGGCTGGTTCAAGGAGAACTGGCAGCGCGCGAAGATGACCGCGCTCGGCCTGCCCGACTTCGGCCCGGTCCAGCACAGCGTCGCGCACAACACGAACGCGGGCGTCACCCGCGGGTTCCACGCCGAGCCCTGGGACAAGCTGGTCTCCATCGCCGCCGGAAGGGTCTTCGGCGCCTGGGTCGATCTGCGCGCGGGCGAGGGCTTCGGCCGGCTGGTGACCGTCGAGCTCGGCCCCGAGACGGCGGTGTTCGTGCCACGCGGGGTCGCGAACAGCTACCAGACGCTCGACCACGGCACGGTCTACTCCTACCTGGTCAACGAGCACTGGAGCCGGGACTCCCTGGCCGAGTACACCTACCTCAACCTCGCCGACCCGACCGTCGCCGTCCCCTGGCCGATCCCACTGGCCGAGGCGACGATCTCCGCGGCGGACGCCGCCCACCCGCAGCTGCAGGACGTGCGGCCGATGCCGCCGCTGCGCACGGTGATCGTCGGCGCCAACGGCCAGCTCGGCCGGGCGCTGCAGGCGCTGCTCCCCGGCGCCGAACTGCTCGACCTGCCCGACTTCGACTGCACGGACGCGGCGACCGTCGACGCCTACCCCTGGCGAGGTGTCGGCACGATCATCAACGCGGCCGCCTACACCGCCGTGGACGCGGCGGAGACCCCCGAGGGCCGCCGCGCCTGCTGGGCGGCCAACGTGGCCGGGGTGGCCAACCTGTGCCGCGCCGCGACAGCGCATCGCAGCACCCTGGTGCACATCTCGAGCGATTATGTCTTCGACGGCACCGCCGAGGTCCACACCGAGGACGAGCCGTTCAGTCCACTTGGCGTGTACGCGCAGACCAAGGCGGCCGGCGACGCGTTGGTCGGCCAGCTGGCCAGGCACTACGTCGTCCGCACCAGCTGGGTGATCGGCGACGGCAGGAACTTCGTCCGCACCATGGCCGACCTGGCCGCCAAGGGGGTGTCGCCCGGCGTCGTCGACGACCAGTTCGGCCGGCTGACGTTCACCGCCGACCTCGCCGCCGGCATCGTCCACCTGCTGGCCGGCGGGGCGCCGTTCGGCACCTACAACCTCAGCAACGACGGGCCCGTCCAGTCGTGGTGCGACATCGCCCGGGAGGTGTTCGCGCTGTGCGGGCGCTCACCGGAGGACGTCACCGGGGTCTCGACCGAGGAGTACTCCGCGGGCAAGTCACCCGCCCCGCGCCCCCGGCACAGCACGCTCGACCTCGCTCGGATCCGTGCCGCCGGCTTCACCCCGGCGCCGGCCGCGCAGCGTCTCCGGACGTACGTCGCCGAAGCCAGCTGAGGTGAATGCACGTCCCTGGCCCGACTGGACTGGTCGGGCCCTAGCGTGACTTCCGCGCGAATCGGGGCGTCCATTCGTAGGTTTCCATCTTGGCAATGGCTAAAGGGTCTGGCACGATGACTCCTGGTTGACCACCGCTTGGGGGAGTAGGAGTCGATCCGGCCTTCCGGGGGGGTTGGCCGAGGGGGATTTTTGGTCTGAGCCGGGGGGATCATGACCACATTCAGCGCGTACCTTGATGCGCTCGCTCAGCAGACCACCAGCCGGACACAGACGCGCCGCCCTTGGTTACTGTCGAAGCTGGCTCAGCACACCCTGCTCATCGCCGCGGATCTGGCGATGATCACGACCGTGCTCGTGACCGGGCTTTGGATCAACGGACTGTCGGCGTTCGACGGCGGCGACTACGGACGCATGATCGGGGTCGCGTCACCGTTGGTCGTGGTGGTCTGGCTATGCCTGCTGCAAGCCGTCGGCAGCTATCAGCTGCGTCAGCAGCGCGCCGGCGCCACCGAGTACAAGCGCGTGCTCATGGCGTCTTTCATGACCGCCGGTGTCGTCGGTATCGCCAGCTACCTGCTGAAGGCGGAGTTCCCGAGGGGCCTGTACGTGCTGCTCTTCGGCGTCGGTACGGCCGGGCTCGTCTCCGCCCGGCTGGTGCGCCGCAAGGTGATGCACAGGATCCATCGACAAGGGATGCTGCTCACCCCGATCGTCGTCGCAGGGGACAGCGGACATGTGGACGCGATCGCGAAGGTGCTCCGTCGAGAGACGTGGCTCGGGTACCGGGTGGTGGGGGCGGTCACCCGCGATCGGGTCGACCAAACCCCCGGTGGTCTACCGGTCCTGGGATCGGTCGCCGACACCCTCGATGTGATCCAGGAGCACGGCATCGCCACAGTGATCTTCGCGGAGGGCTCCTTCGCCAAGCCGGGTGACTTCCGGAGGATGGCCTGGGAACTCGAGGAGCAGGACATTCACATGATCGTCGTGCCCGCTCTCACCGAGGTCAGTGCTCAACGACTGGATGTGCGCCCCGTGGCCGGACTGCCGCTGGTCGACGTGGATCGGCCCCAGGCGATCGAAGCAGCGCGCTGGGTCAAGCGGACCTACGACATCCTCGGCTCGGCGATCCTGCTCCTGCTCGCCGCCCCGGTCATGGGCTTGACCGCCTTGGCGATCAAGCTGGAGGACGGCGGGCCGGTGATCTTCCGCCAGCGCCGGGTGGGACTCAAGGGGGAGGAGTTCGACTGCCTGAAGTTCCGTAGCATGTGCATCGACGCCGAAGCCCGGCTGGCTGCGCTGGCAGCGCAGAACGAGGGCGCCGGGCCACTGTTCAAGCTGACGCATGACCCGCGGATCACGAGGGTTGGCCGGTTCATCCGGCGGTTCTCCCTCGACGAGCTCCCGCAACTCTGGAACGCCCTACGTGGAGACATGAGCCTGGTCGGACCCCGCCCGGCGCTGCCCACGGAGGTCGCTCAGTACGATTCCGATACCCGACGCCGGCTCGACGTGCGCCCGGGTCTGACCGGCCTGTGGCAGGTCTCAGGACGCTCCAACCTCTCCTGGGACGACACGGTCCGCCTCGACCTGTACTACGTCGACAACTGGTCCATGGTTCAGGACCTCATGATCCTGGCCCGGACGGCAAAGGCCGTCGTCGGCTCCGCCGGAGCCTACTGAGCGGTCAGGTGGCGTCGGTCTCCCCTCCTTCCGGCGCCACCTGCACCCCGACCGTCAACATCAGGTACCGCGGGCACGCTGACCCGAGACTCCCCGGTGAGTCAGGTTGAACTCCGGTGGTCCATGGATTGCACAGGTCTGCGTACTGAATGCAAGTCAGGAGCGGACGAGCAGGACGTCCACCAGCAGGTCCTGCCGCAGCGGTGTGGCCACTACGGCCAGGTCGCCGTCGGCCTTCACCTCGACCGTCTTTCCGCTGGTGCGGAACCATGATGTGGCGTCCGCGATCCGGAAACCCGCCGGCGCCTTCACGGTGATCTCGGCGTCCGTGTTCACCAGGTCGGCCTGCTTGGCCAGCAGCAGTCGGTAGTGCCAGACCTCCCCGTCCGCCGGTGCGGACGCTGCCGGTGCACCCGGCACGGCCGTCGCCACACCCGGCTGCAGCGCGGTGGGCACCCGGGTCGTCATCTGCACCGTCCTCGACCTGCCCAGCGGCAATTCGAACACGTGGGAGAAGGTGGGCAACCCGGTGGCGTCCTCGATCTGGCTGACCTGCTTGCCGCCGGTCAGCGTGGTTCCCGTCCCGCGGTTGACCCGCACCTGGTTCGGGAACGCGTCCTGGTGCATGCCCAGCGGATTGCTCTTGTCCTTCCGGTACCCCAGCTGCAGGGTCGTGGCGGCGCTGCCGTCCGCGGCCAGCTCGACCTGGTAGGCGAGGCTCTTGTCCACACCCAGGTTGCCCTTCGCGGGGCGGGCGATGACGGCGTTGCTCACCGCCAGCAGGTCGGTCGTCCCCTCCGGCGGCGCGAACGCTCCCGACCAGCCGGACGCGACCACGTCGGCCTGCGCGTCCGCATCGGTCAGGTACAGCTGCACGTGCTTCTCGTTCGCCGACGTCGCCAGGGAGGAGAGCACCGGGCTGAACTCGTCCTGCTTCAGGTGGGTGAGCCGCTCCATCACCGCCTTCGCCAGCGAGATCACCGCGTCCTTCCGCTTGTCCACGGTCTTGCCGCTGTTCTCGATCTCGACGGTGTAGCTGAGCTGCTCGACGACGTTCTTCGCGGTCAGCGCCACGTCCGACTCAGGCACCCGGATCGGCCCGAACACCTTCAGCAGGTCCCGGATCGTCGGCAGGTCGATCGCGATCACGCCGTCGATCTCCGGCTGCGACTTCGTGCCCTCCCACAGGCTCATCAGCGTCTTCGCGCTGGTCGGGAAGTCGAGCCACCAGTTCGCCGTGCGGAACCGCAGCCACTGGGTCGTCATCACCCACCCGTCCGGCGCCGGCACCTTCACCCGCGACGGCGGCAGCGTGTAGACGTCGGCGAAGTCCGTCAGGTCGAACCCGTCCGGGCCCAGCTCGACCAGCCCGAAGGTGCCGATGAACCCACCCGTCGGACGCAGCTGCGCGCTGTTCTGGGCGAGCACGACGAACCGGTGCTGGCGCGAGAACATGTACCGCTCCAGTTCCAGCAGCGCCTCGCTGCGGCTGAGCACGAGCTCCATCGGCTGCAGCTGCTCCTTCGCGGCGGACACAGCCTCGGCCAGCGGCCCGACCAGCCCGTCCGGGTTGAGCTCCGCGGCCCCGTCGCGCACCGCGACCAGGGCGACCAGGGCCTCGTCCAGGTGCGGACGCGCCACCTCGAGCAGCTTCCCGAGCCGCTCCTCCCCGGAGACCGAGTTCGACTCGACCAGCAGGCGGGAGGCCGCCGCGCCGGCGCGGGAACCCTCCACGCCGATCGTGGCCAGGTCCTCCGCCGCGTCCAGTTGCCGGCCCAGCCACGGGACCCCGCGCAGCCAGCCGGGTCCGAGGAGGTCGCGGGCCCGCGCGAACTCGTCGCCGGCCTTCTCGAAGGACGCCAGGGCGGCGGGCGCCTGCTCCGCCTCCAGACTCTTCAGCGCGGCGGCGGCGTCCGAGCATCCGGCACGAGCCAGCGACTCGAACTGCTTCGCCTGGCTGTAGCCCCACCAACCCAGTGCGGCGATGGCCACCAGCACCACCGCGACGCCGATCCACACCCCCCTGCGCTTCACGGCGCCCACGATATCGGGACGCCCCAATCGGCGGCACCGATGCTCGGTAGCGTTGCCCCATGCCCCGCATCGCACCGTTCCCGGCCATCCGCTATGCCCCCGGCGCCGACCTGCAGCGGGTGATCGCCCCGCCGTACGACGTGTTGTCGCCCGCCGACGTGGCCGAGCTCGCGGCGCTGGACGAGCACAACATCGTCCACATCGACGTGCCGGCCGGCGGCGATGATCGCTACGAGGTGGCCGCCCGGACGCTCGCCGAATGGCTGGACGCGGGCGTGCTGGTGCGGGACGACGACCCGTCCCTGACCATCTACCGGATGGCGTTCACCGACGCCACGGGGACGGCGCGGACGATCGTCGGCGTGCTCTGCGGCCTGGAGGTCGTCGACCTCGACGCCGGCGGCGTCCTGCCGCACGAGCGGACCACCCCGAAGGCCGTCACCGACCGGCTCGACCTGACCCGGGCGACCGCCACCAACCTGTCGCCGGTCTGGGGGCTGTCGCTGGCGTCCGGGCTGACCGCCGCGCTCGCCGAGCCCGGCGAACCCGTCGGCAAGATGGTCGCGGAGGGTGTCGTGCACACCGTCGAGCGGATCACCGACCCGGCCCGGATCGCGGCGATCACCGCCATCCTCGCCGCCGACGACGTGCTGATCGCGGACGGCCATCACCGCTACTCGATCTCGCGCAGCTACCGGGACGAGGTCCGCGCGGCCACCGGCCGGGACGACACCGAGGCCGAGTTCACGCTCACCTTCGTCAACGAGCTCGTCGCCGACCAGCTCAGCATCGAGGCCATCCACCGGGTCTACACCGGCACGACCATCGAGCAGCTGCGCGCGGACCTGTCCGGCTGCTTCGACCTCGAACCGGCGCCCGCGCCGACCCCGGCGATGCTGGCGGAGATGGTGGCACGTGGCCGGCTCGTGCTGCTCGCCCCCGACGGCACCGCCGAGTGGCTGGTGCCGAAGGCCGGCGCCTTCGACGGGGTCCGGGAGCTGGACGGGGCCTACCTCGAGCACGCGCTCGCCGGATCGTCCGCCGAGGTCGGCTACCAGCACGGGCTGGACGAGATGCTCGCGCTGGTCGGTTCCGGGACTTCGTCAGGCTCGGCCGGGGTCGCCGCCGGCATCCTGATCCGGCCGACCTCCCTCGCCGAGATCCAGCGGACGGCCCGCGAGGGCCTGCTGATGCCGCCGAAGTCGACCTTCTTCACCCCGAAGCTGCGCACCGGCCTGGTGATCCGGCCCACGGCACCGCTGGGCTGATCCTCAGCCGGTCGACGGCACCAGCCTGTCGGCCGTGGCCGTGCGCACGGCCGCCCAGACCAGGAAGCCTGCCCGGACCACGGTGGCTGCGAGCAGCGCGAAGAACATCGCTGCCGAGCTCGAAGCGACTGCCAGACCCAACGTGACGAACATCACGACGTCGATAGCCAGGTAGGTCACGACCGCCCTCGTGCCCAACCCGACGAGGACGAGCAGCGGCAGCACCCACAGGATGTACTGCGGCGAATGCACCTTGTTGAGCAGCAGGTAGGCCACGAAGATGGTCACGATCGAGCCCGGCAGCGGGTAGCCGCCCCGGCGCCTGCCGATCAGCCAGCCGACTCCGGCCGCGGCCAGCACCCCGACCGCGGTGGCGACGGCGGCGACCTGCAGCCACTGGGTCGGGGTAACCGCGGGCAGGAAGCCGCTGGCGAGGTACCAGACCGACAGCGTGGACTCGTCGATCGGGCGGGTCGCCTGGAAAGTGAACGGCAGCCACCAGCCCTGGGGATTGGCGAGGAGGAACGGCACGTTGATCGCGGCGAACACCCCCGCAGCCACCCCGACGGCCGCGGCTGCCCTGCCCAGTCGAGACGGAAGCGACGGCTGGTCCGGCCCGGGCGTGCCGAACAGCAGCCACAGCGCCAGGGGCAGGACGAACACCAGCGGATACAGCTTGAGCGCGCCACCGACACCGAGGACGGCCGCGGCGGCGAGGTGCGTCCGGCCGGGGGCGAGCGGATCCCGTCCGGCCACGAGCGCGAGGGCGAGGACGACGGTGAACGCCGGCAGCGCGTCGTAGTTGTAGGCCAGGTAGAACAGCAGTGCCGGCGCCGCGGCCCACAGCCAGGCGCGGCGACCGCAGAGGCGGTACAGCACGAGCGCGATCCCGACCGCGGCCGCGGCGCTGAACAGCGTGCTCAGCGCGACAAAGGCGATGAACGAACCCGGCATTGCGGCCAGCCACATCAGCATGCCGGTCAGCACCGGGTACTCGATCGTGACCATCTGGCCGCTGCGCGGATCGAGGAACGGTTGCAGGTACGGAACGTGCCCGGCCGCCAGCCCGCGGTAGAGCCACATCGCTTCAAGGTCGGCATGGCAGCCGGGGACGGCGAGCGCCAGGCCGGACGCCGCCGGATCGATCATGCAGGGGACGCGGATCGCGAAGCTCAGCGCCGCGAGCGCGAGCACGGCAGCGACCATCGGCAGTGCCCGCCGGTCGATCCGCACCTGTCCCCCTGACTCGCTGTGCCGAGCCTAGCGAGCGCCGACAGGCGTGCACGACGTCGCCTGTCGCGCTACGGTGCAGGAATGCCCGAAGCAGCGTTTCCAGGCGTTGAGGTCCACCACCGTGGCGCTCACTACGCCGTCGTCGACTCCGGAGCCCAGGTGCTGGCATGGACGCCGCCGGGCCAGAACCCCGTCCTGTGGCTGAGCCCGCTGGCGTCGTTCGAGCCCGGCGTGGCCGTCCGCGGTGGCGTGCCCGTGGTGTTCCCGTGGTTCGGCGCCGGCGAGAGTGGCGACCGCAGGCCGTCCCACGGCTTCGCGCGCACCGCCGCCTGGCAGCGGGTCGAGGTGGCGAACGAGCTGGCCACGTCCGGAGGCCTCCTGGTGCGGCACCGGCTGGACGCCGCCGGTCGCGACTCGACGCCGTTCGTCGCGGAACTCACGTCCCGGTTCACGCCGGAGCTCCTGGAGGTGACGCTCACCGTCACCAATCCCGGCGACGAGCCGTTCCGCTACGAGGAGGCGCTGCACACCTACTTCGCGGTCGACGACGTGGCCGCGGTCAGTGTCGACGGCCTGGACGGCTGCCGATACCTCGACAAGGTCGACGGCGGCCCGGACGAGATCGTGCAGGCCGGGTCCGTCCGGTTCGCCGGGGAGGTCGACCGGGTCTACCGCCACGACGGTGAGGCGGTGATCAGCGATCCCGGCTGGGGCCGCGAGATCCGGGTGGGCAAGACCGGATCGGCCAACACCGTGGTCTGGAACCCGGGCGCGACCAAGGGCGCTGCGCTCGCCGACGTCGGCCCGAACTGGGCGGGCTTCGTCTGCGTGGAGTCCGGCAACGTCCGGGACGCGGCGATCGAGCTCGCCCCCGGCGATCAGCACAGCATGACGCAGGCCGTCCGCCTCTCCTGACCGTGTTCGGCACCGGCCGACTGGTCACGGGACGGCCGCGGAGTCGATAGCCTGATTCTCGAGCCACCCAGCGTCGAGGAGTAGTCATGGGATCCCGCATCGAGAACGCCGAGTTCCGCAAGAAGGTCACCACCGCCGAGGAGGCGGCCAAGCTGATCACGCACGGCATGAACGTCGGCTTCTCCGGCTTCACCGGCGCCGGTTATCCCAAGGAGGTGCCGATCGCGCTGGCCGCGCAGATCAAGGAGGCGCACGACCGGGGCGAGGAGTTCATGATCGGCATGTGGACGGGCGCGTCCACGGCTCCCGAGTTGGACGGCGCCCTCGCCGAGGTGGACGGGGTCGCGTTCCGCACGCCGTACCAGTCCGACCCGATCATGCGGAACAAGATCAACGCCGGGATCTCCGAGTACTCCGACATCCACCTGTCCCACCTCGCGCCGATGGTGTGGGAGGGCTTCCTCGGCAAGCTCGACATGGCCGTCGTCGAGGTCACCGCGGTCGCCGAGGACGGCGAACTCGTCCCGTCCTCGTCGGTGGGCAACAACAAGACCTACCTGCAGGAGGCCGAGCAGATCATCCTCGAGGTG
>DAINOM010000106.1:0-11771 GCA_036735445.1 Propionicimonas sp. | reverse complement strand
CCGGGGCAGGAAGAACATGAAGCTCTTCTCGTACTCGAACCGGATCTGCTCGTTCGCCTGCTCGCGCAGCTTGGCCACGATCGGGTCGGTGTCCCCGGTCGCGTGCACGCCGCCGAGCGAGTCGTCCCAGTTGGCCGACCAGGTGATCTTCGTGTCCTCGCCGGTGATCAGCGACTTCGGCCGGGCGACCGGGAAGTCGTCGCCGAGCGGGGCGCTGATCAGGTTCGCATAGTCGTAGGTCCACGGCTCGTAGTAGTCGCCGAGTTCCGGCTGGACGGGCGAGGCGAAGATGCTGAGCAGCTTCTGGAACCGTCCGCCACTACGCAGTTTGATGCCACCGGACGGCGTCCGCACCCAGCCGCCACGCCACTTCTCCTGGTCCTCGTAGCGGCGCGGGTAGCCGAGTCCGGGCCGGGTCTCCACGTTGTTGAACCAGACGTACTCGGTGCCGGCCCGGTTCGTCCACGCCTGCTTGCAGGTGACCGAGCAGGTGTGGCAGCCGATGCACTTGTCGAGGTTCATCACCATGCCGACATGGGCCATGACGCGCTTGGGCTTGCGGCGGGCGCTTCGGGTCTCGACAGGCTCGACCATCGGTTCCCTTCCGGCCATCAGTACTGCACCTCCTGGGAACGGCGGCGGACGGTGGAGACGATGTCGCGCTGCACTCCCGTCGGGCCGAGGTAGTTGAACGCGTAGGCCAGCTGGGCGTACGCGCCGATCAGGTGAGTGGGCTTGACCAGGATCCGGGTGACCGAGTTGTGGATGCCGCCGCGCTTGCCGGTCGCCTCCGACTTGGGCACGTCGATCGTCCGCTCCTGGGCGTGCTGGACGTAGCAGATCCCGTCCGGCAGCTTGTGGGTCACCACAGCCCGCGCCACGAACACGCCGTTGGCGTTGGTGAGCTCGATCCAGTCGTTGTCGGCCACCCCGATGGACGCGGCGTCGGCCACGCTCAGCCACGCCTGCGGCCCGCCGCGGCCCAGGCTCAACATGAACAGGTTGTCCTGGTACTCCGAGTGGATCGACCACTTGTTGTGCACGGTCAGGTAGCGCAGCGTGATCGCCTTCGCGCCGGTCGGGCCGAGTTCGGGCTCGCCGAAGGCGTGGGTCATGTCCAGTGGCGGCCGGAAGGTCGGCAGCTGCTCGCCGGCGTCGATGATCCAGTCGTGGTCGAGGAAGAAGTGCATCCGGCCCGACAGGGTGTGCCACGGCTTGAGCCGCTCGGTGTTGATGGTGAACGCCGCGTAGCGCCGTCCGCCGGTCTCCGAGCCGGACCACTCCGGTGAGGTGATCACCGGCTGCGGCGCCGCCTGGGTCTGGGCGAACGTGATCTGGCGCTCCTCCTGCCCCTCGGACAGGTCGGCCAGCTTGCGCCCGGTCTTGCCCTCCAGGTCGTGGAAGCCCTGGGTGGCCAGCGCGCCGTTGGTGGTGCCCGAGAAGGTGAGGATCGCCTCCGCCAGCCGGGCGTCGGTGTCGATGGCCGGACGGCCGGCGCCGGCGCCGCTGGGCATCACGCCGTGCAGCCCGCCGAGCCGGGCGACCGCGTCCTTCATGTCGTAGGTGATGTTCTTCACCGTGAAGCCGAGTCGGTCGGCCAGCGGTCCGACCGTGGCCAGCTTGTCGGCGAGCGCGGTGTAGTCGCGCTCCACCACCATGAGCGCCGGCAGGTTCTTGCCGGGGACGGCCGGCAGGTCGGTGCCGCGCCAGTCGGGGACGTGCCCGCCGGGCTGGCTGATCTGGCCGGGGGTGTCGTGCTGCATCGGGACGGCGACGATGTCGCTGCGGGTGTCCAGCCGGCCCTTCGCGAGGTTCGAGATCGCCCGGGACAGCAGCGTGAAGAACTCGAAGTCGCTCTTCGCCTCCCACGGCGGGTCGATCGCCGGGGTGAAGGCGTGCACGTACGGGTGCATGTCCGTGCTGGACAGGTCGTACTTCTCGTACCAGGTGGCGGCGGGGAAGACGATGTCCGACAGCAGGGTGGTGGAGGTCATCCGGAAGTCGGCGCTGATCAGCAGGTCGAGCTTGCCCTCGGGCGCCTCGTCCGGCATGCGTACGATCGTGGGCTTCGCCTCGGCGGCGTGCTGGTTGGGCATCAGGTTCGATCCGGTGCCGAGCAGGTGCTTCAGGAAGTACTCGTTGCCCTTCGCCGACGAGCCGAACAGGTTGGAGCGCCAGACCACCATCGTGCGGGGCCAGTTCGCCGGGGCGTCGATGTCCTCCAGGGCGGTGGTGAGGGAGCCGTCCTTGAGCCGGGCGGCGACCCACTCGCCGACCGAGGCCGCCTCGCCCCGTTCGACCGCGGCCGTGGCCTCGTCGGCGAGGTCGAGCGGGTTGCGGTCGAACTGCGGGTAGAACGGCATCCAGCCCAGCCGGTGCGACAGGGCCATCGCGTCCGCGGTGTGCAGCCCGTCCAGGTGTCCGGTGCTCAGCGGCGATTTCACCCGGTCGGCGGAGTAGCCGTCGGTGCGCCACTGGTCGGTGTGCATGTACCAGTAGCCGGTGCCGATCATCGTCCGCGGCGGACGCGACCAGTCCAGCGCGTTGGCGAGGTTGAACCAGCCGGTCATCGGCCGACACTTCTCCTGGCCGACGTAGTGCGCCCAGCCGCCGCCGTTGCGTCCGATGCAGCCGGTCAGCATGAGCAGCGACATGATCGCCCGGTAGGTGACGTCGGCGTGGAACCAGTGGCAGATGCCGGCGCCGATGATGATCATCGTGCGGCCCTTGGAGTCGGCCGAGTTCTGCGCGAACTCGCGGGCGATCCGGATGCACGCCTCCGCGGGAACCGACGTGATCTCGGCCTGCCATGCCGGGGTGTACGGGACCTCGACGTCGTCGTAGCCGGACGGCCACTGCCCGGGCAGCCCGTCCCGGCCGACCCCGTACTGGGCCAGCATCAGGTCGAGCACGCTGGTGACGAGGTGGTCGCCCACCCTCACCGCAGGCACGCCGCGGCGGATGATCGTGCCCTCGCCGCGGGGGTCCTCGAAGCACGGCAGGGCGATCTCGACCTTTTCGGCCCCCTCGACCTCGAGCAGGCTGAGCGCCGGCTTGAGGTCGCCCAGGTCGAGGTTCCAGCTGCCCTTGCCGGCCTCGTTGTAGCGGTCGCCCATGGTGCCGTTCGGGATCGCCGGGTGGTTGGTGGCCGAGTCCCAGAGCACCGTGCGGAAGCCCGGGTCGACCTTGCCGTCGTCCGCTGTGCGCTGGGCGCGGCGCAGCGTGGCCGGGTCGAGGTCGGCGGCCGTCAGGAACTTGGCCGCGGTCAGGCCGTGGCCGTCCGGGTGCTCGACGAGGGTGACCAGCATCGGCAGGTCGGTGTAGTGGCTGACGTAGTCGGTGAAGTAGGGGACCTGCTTCTCGACGTAGTTCTCCTTGAGGACGACGTGGCCCATCGCCATGGCCAGCGCGGCGTCCGTCCCGGCCTGGGCGGGCAGCCACTCGTCCGCGAACTTCACGTTGTCGGCGTAGTCGGGGGAGACCGTGACCACCTTGGTGCCGCGGTAGCGCACCTCGGCCATCCAGTGGGCGTCCGGGGTGCGGGTGACCGGGACGTTCGAGCCCCACATCATCAGGTAGGTGGAGTCCCACCAGTCGCCGGACTCGGGCACGTCGGTCTGGTCGCCGAACACCTGCGGGCTGGCGACCGGCAGGTCGGCGTACCAGTCGTAGAACGACGTCATCGCGCCGCCGATGAGGTGGTTGAACCGGGTGCCGATGGCGTGGGACACCATCGACATCGCCGGGATCGGCGAGAACGACACGCAGCGGTCGGGGCCGTAGGTCTTGATCGTGTGCACGTAGGACGCCGCGGCGATCTCGATGGCCTCGTTCCACGAGATCCGCACCAGTCCGCCCTTGCCGCGGGCCTGCTGGTAGCGCTTGCGGGTCTCGGGGTTGCCGGAGATCTCGGCGAAGGCGGCCACCGGGTCGCCGCCGAGGCGGGCCTTGGCCTCGCGGTACGCCTCGACCAGCACACCGCGTCCGTACGGGTAGCGGACGCGGGTGGGCGAGTAGGTGTACCAGGAGAACGCGGCGCCGCGGGGGCAGCCGCGCGGCTCGTACTCGGGCCGGTCGGGGCCGGTGGTGGGGTAGTCGGTCTGCTGGGACTCCCAGGTGATGATCCCGTCCTTGACGTAGACCTTCCAGGAACAGGAACCCGTGCAGTTCACGCCGTGCGTGGAGCGGACGACCTTGTCGTGGCTCCAGCGGTCGCGGTAGAAGACGTCGCCGGCCCGTCCGCCCTCGCGGAAGACCGCCCGGCCGTCCTCGGTCTCGTCCCACTTCGTGAAGTACCTGCCGAGTTTCAGCAGGGCATCGGCCGCAGGACCGTCGACATGCACGCGCTCGGTGGTCATGCGCTTACCGTAACCAGAAACCCGGCGTTTGTACGAAACTTTTGGAAAAATGGCTGCCGGTGCCGCCGGCGGTCACCTCACCCCTTGCGCAGAGTGGACCGAAACCGCCGACGACGACGGTTTGAGTCCACTTTGCGGGAGGTGTTCGGCGGCAAGGGGAGGGTCAGCCGCGCCCTGGGGACAGGTCCCATTCCCGTTCAGTCCCGGGGTCAGCCGCCGGCGAAGGGCGGCAGGACGTCCACGCGGGCCGTGTTCGGGATGACCTCCGCGGCGTCCCGGACGGGGCGGCCGTCCACCAGCAGCGAGCACTGCTGCAGCACATCGGCCAGGCGCGGGTTGGCGCCGCCGAGCCGGTCCAGCAGCTCGGCGGCCGTCAGCTCGCCGGACTCCAGTTCCGACGTGGTGGAGCCGGCGGCGTCCGCGGCCCCGGCATAGAACGTGATCAGCATGGGTCAGCCTCCGATCGAACTCATCGTGCGGATGGGTTGGCGGAATCCCGCCGTGCCGATGCCGTGCCCGGCGGCCTTCGCCAGGTGGGCGCCGCGCCACAGCTCGGCCAGTTCGGTGTCACTCGCCCCGGCCCGCAGCGGGCCGCGCAGGTCGGTCTCGGTGTGCGCGAACAGGCAGGTGCGCAGCTGGCCGTCCGCGGTCAGCCGGGTGCGGTCGCAGGCCGCGCAGAACGGCGCGGTCACGGACGCGATCACGCCCACGCGGCCGGCCGGGTGGCAGTCCGCTGCCGCCACCAGCCACTCCTCGGCCGGCGCCGACCCGCGCTGCCCGGCCGGGGTGAGGTCGAAATGCGCGCCGAGCAGGGCGAGGATCTCGGCGGCCGGCACCATCGCGGAGCGGTCCCAGCCGTGCTTCGGCCCCAGCGGCATCTGCTCGATGAACCGCAGCCGGTAGCCCTCGCGAAGGCAGAACTCGAGCAGCGGCACCACGTCCGCCTCATTCACCCCGCGCATCACCACGGTGTTCACCTTCACCGGACGCAGGCCGGCCGCAGCCGCCGCAGCCAGGCCGCGGAGCACGTCCGGCAGCCGGTCGCGCCGGGCGAGGGCCGCGTAGCGCTGCCGGTCGAGGGAGTCCAGGGAGATGTTCACCCGGTCGAGGCCGGCCGCGGCCAGCTCACCGATCCGGCGGTCCAGGCTGACGCCGTTGGTGGTCAGCGACAGCTCGGGCGCGACCCCCTCGTCCGTCCGCAGTCCTGCGGCCCCGGCGACGATCCCGGCCAGCCCGCGGCGCAGCAGCGGCTCGCCGCCGGTGAACCGCACCTTCCGCACGCCCAGCTGGGTCACCGCGACGTCGATCAGGCGGACGATCTCCGTGTCGGTGAGCACCTCGTCGGTGGGCAGCCAGTCGAGGCCGTCCGCAGGCATGCAGTAGCTGCAGCGGAGGTTGCACCGGTCGGTGAGGGAGACCCTCAGGTCGCGGGCGACGCGACCGAAGGCGTCGCCGAGCACACCGGCCGGCACGACAGCGGTGGTCACCTCGGCTCCCAACGATTTCCGGGTCTGGATGGCCACCGTAACCGGAATAGTTCCAAGTTTCTAGTGCAAACCACCTACGCTGTGGGGGAGGATGAAGCCGCTGCGTCGCAGCGTCGATCGGACCGAGACCGGAGGTGGGATGAGCCGGGCCGCACAGGGACGCCTTGGTCCCACGCGCGCCGAAGTGCTCCACCATCTGCGCGAGAGCGGGGACGGCGAGTCGGCCGCCGCGGTGGCCGAGGCGCTCGGGCTGCACGCGAACACCACCCGGTTCCACCTGGACGCGCTCACCGCGCAGGGCCTGGTCCTGCGCGAAACCGAGCAGCGCAGTACCCCCGGACGCCCGCGCGTGCTGTATCGGGCGAGGGACGGTCACCGCCCCGACCGCTACCAGGACCTGGCCGCGGCCATGGTCCGCCACTTCGCCGGGCCGATGGACGGCCGCGCGACGCTGGCACGGCAGGCCGGCCGGGCGTGGGGCGACGAGCTGCGCGCGGAGGCCGTCCGGGCGGACCCGACCCAGACGGCCATCGGACGGGTGATGGCGTGCATGGCCGGGCTGGGCTACGACCCTGAAATGGAGGGCGACAGCATGGTCGTGCTGCGGCCGTGCCCGTTCGCCGAGGTCGCCGGCGAGGACCCGGAGGTGGTCTGCCAGCTGCACCTCGGTCTGATCCGGGGCCTGCTCGGCACCGACCAGCCGCTGCGGGTGCGCGAGATCCGTCCGTGGGTGAGCGAGACCCGCTGCGAGGTCGACCTCTACCTCGACGGCACCCTGCGAGGCGACACCGTGCCGGGCGACATCGTGTCCGGCGAGGACGCCGCCCATGCGTGAGCTGCTCACGGTGGAGCAGTACGTCGCGGAGCTGCTCGCCCTCGTCGAGGCCGACTCCCGCTGCGACGACGTGCCGCTCGGCGACGCGTGGGGACGGGTGCTCGCGCAGGCCGTGACCAGCCCGGTCAGCATCCCGGTGTTCGACAACTCGGCGATGGACGGCTACGCCGTGCGGTACGCGGACGTGGCCGCCGTGCCGGCCCGCCTGCAGGTGGTCGGCGACGTGCCGGCCGGCAGTTCCGCCGACCCGGCCGCCGGACCAGGGGAGTGCGTCCGGATCATGACGGGAGCACCGCTGCCGTCCTTCGCGGACACGGTGGTTCCCGTCGAGGACACCGATGCGCCCCTTCCGTCCGCCACCCCGGTCCCTGCATCCGGTGCCCCGGTCCCGCCTTCCGGCAGCCCGTCCCTCGCTTCCGTCCCGCCGGACGCTCTCGCTTCCATCATCCCGCCGGCCGCTCTCGCTTCCGTCCCGCCGGACGCTCTCGCTTCCGTCCCGCCGGACGCTCTCGCTTCCGTCATCCCGGCGAACGCCGGGATCCCCGCACCCGACCAGCAGTCGGTCCTGGTCCGCCATGCCCCCCGTCCCGGCGCCCACGTCCGCCGCGCGGGCGAGGACATCACCGCCGGAGCGCCGCTCGCCGAGCCGGGGGACGAGCTGACCCCCGCGCTGGTCGGGGCGCTGGCCGCGGTCGGGGTGACCCGGGTGGCCGTGCGGCCGCGCCCGGTGGTCGCGGTGTGCGCGACCGGCGACGAACTGGTCAGCGACGGCTCGCCGCTGCGCCGCGGCCAGATCTACGAGTCGAACTCGCTGGTTCTGGGCGCGCTGCTGGCCCGTGACGGCGCGGACGTGCTCCGCGCCGCCCCCGTGGGCGACGATCCCGCCGCCCTGGCCACGTGGCTGGACTCCACCGCGCCCACCGCCGACCTGATCGTCCTCACCGGAGGGGCCAGCGTGGGCGCGTACGACGTGGTCCGGGACGTCCTCGAGGGCGCGGGCGGGGTGTTCCGGCACGTCCGGATGCAGCCCGGCAAGCCGCAGGGCTGGGCCACCTGGCAGGGCACGCCGGTGGTCTCGCTCCCGGGCAACCCGCTGTCGGCAGCCCTGAGCTACGAGGTCTTCGTCCGCCCGATGCTGGACCGGGTCCTCGGCCGTCGCCCACCGGCCGGCGCCACGGCCGTTGCCGGGTCGGGGTGGTCGTCGCCGGCGGGCCGCCGCCAGCTGGTCCCCGTCCGGCTCGCGTCCGCACCGGACGGCCGGCTGGTCGCGGAACCGGCCCACGCGCGCGGCTCGGCGTCCCACATGGTCACCTCGCTGGCTGCGGCGGACGGCTTCGCGGTCGTCGGCGAGGACGTGACCGAAGTGGGGGTTGGTGACCTCCTGGCCGTGAGCTGGCTGCGGTGAGGTACGACGCGGTCGTCCTCGCCGGTGGCCGCGGGTCCCGGCTGGGCGGGGTGAGCAAGCCCGACCTCGAGGTGGACGGACGCCGCCTGCTCGACACGGCTCTCGCCGCTGCCGCGGGCGCCGTCCGCACGGTGGTGGTGGGCGACGTCGACGTCCCCGACAGCGTGCTCCGCACCCGCGAGGACCCGCCGTTCGGCGGTCCGGTGGCGGGGCTGGAGGCCGGCTGTGCGCTGCTCGACCGGATGAGTGGCCCCGATCGCGCGCCGTGGACGCTGGTACTGGCCAGCGACCTGCCGGACGCGGAGGCCGCGGTCGCCGTCCTGCTCGCGGCCGACCCGGGCGGCCACGACGGCGCCTGCCTGCTCGACGCGGACGACCGGCTGCAGTGGCTGCTGGGCTGCTACCGCACCGACGTGCTGTCCGACCGGCTGGCCGCGCGGGGCGGGATCACCGCGATGTACCGGCTGCTGGAGCCGCTGGACCTGCTCGGCGTCGCGCCCGGCCCGGCCCGCACCACCGACCTCGACACGCCGGAGGACGTCGCCGCCTGGACCGACAGGAGTACCCCGTGAAGCTGAAGCCCCTGGTCGAGCCCGGCCCGGAACTCACCGAGTCCGACCGGGAACGGTTCGCGCGGCACCTGCCTATTCCCGAGCTGGGGGAGGTCGCCCAACGGCGGCTGCGCGCGGCCCGGATCTGCGTCGTCGGCGCGGGCGGCCTGGGCAGCCCGGCCCTGCTGTACCTCGCGGCGGCCGGCATCGGCACCCTCGGCGTGGTGGACTCCGACGCCGTCGAACTGGTGAACCTGCAGCGCCAGGTGCTGCACGACACCCCCGGCATCGGCGTGCTGAAGGCCGACAGCGCCGCCACCCGGCTGACCGGCCTCGACCCGGCGGTGACGGTGGTGCCGCACGCGGAGCGGCTCGATGAAGGCAACGCCGCGCGGATCCTCGGCGGCTACGACCTCGTCCTGGACGCCGTGGACAACTTCCCGACCCGCTACCTGATCAGCGACACCTGCGCCGAGCTGGGCATCCCCGTGGTGTGGGGCGCGGTGCTGGTGACCCGCGCGCAGGTGTCGGTGTTCTGGAGCCGGCCGGAGACGCCGTCCGGCCCGGTGCCGGGGATCACCCTGCGCGACCTGCACCCGGAACCGCCGCCGCGGGAGAGGTGGGTGACCGCCGCGCAGGTGGGCGTGCTGGGCGCGATGTGCGGCCAGGTGGGTGCGCTGATGGCGAACGAGGCGATCAAGCTGGTCACCGGCGCCGGCGACCCGCTGTTCGGCCGCTTGCTCTACCTTGACACCATGGCCGCGACCGTTGCAGAGGTGCCGATCAGTCCCGGGAGCCCGGTGTGACCGGCTCGGGGTTCACCCATCTGGACGACGCCGGCCAGGCGCGGATGGTCGACGTCACCGCCAAGCAGGTGACGGTCCGCAGCGCGACCGCGGAGGGTTTCGTCGCGTGCTCGGCGGACGTGGTGGCCCGGCTGCGGTCCGGCGACGTGCCGAAGGGCGACGTGCTCGCCGTGGCCAGGATCGCCGGCATCGCCGCGGCGAAGCGGACGCCCGAGCTGCTGCCCCTCGCCCATGTCATCGGGGTGCACGGCGTCGAGGTCGACGTCGACGTGGTGGACGCCGGCGTCGCGCTGAGCGCCACCGTCCGCACCGCCGACCGCACCGGCGTCGAGATGGAAGCCCTCACCGCCGTCTCCGTCGCCGCCCTCGCCGTCGTGGACATGGTGAAGGGTCTCGACCGCGCGGTGGAGATCCAGTCCGTCCGCCTGGTCGCCAAGTCCGGAGGCCGCTCCGGCGACTGGCGCCGCTGAGTCCCAGCCACCAGCCTGCTGTCCGGAGCAGCCGTCCCGGTGCTGGCGGAAAATGGGGACAGACCCCTTTTCGTCCATCCGGCGGAAAATGGGGACAGACCCCTTTTCAGCCATCCCGTTCGCCCGCCGACTGCGAGCGCGCCGCGCCCGGCGCGGTGGGGACGGTGGTGTCGATCGGGCCGCGTGGGCGACGGCTCAGAGGCCGGACCAGCGGTAGCTGCCGTCGGCCTCGAACTGCTGCTTCCAGATCGGGAGTTCGGCCTTCACCCGTTCGACCACCTGCTCGCAGACGGCGAACGCCAGCCGGCGGTGGGGTGCGGACACGGCGACGACGAAGGCGTTCTCGCCGACGGTCAGGTGCCCGATCCGATGGACGGTGGCCACGGCGGCCTCGCCGTCCGGGTCGGCGGCGGCCAGGACCGCCGCGGCGAGTTGGCCGATCCGCTCGGTCGCCGAGGGGTGGGCGGTGTAGTCGAGGGACACGACCGTCCCCGCAGCCTGCGGATCGTGGTCGCGGACCACCCCGACGAACAGCGCCACCGCGCCGGCGTCGGGCCGCGAGACCCGGGCGAGCAGGTCGACCGGGTCGATCGAGGCGTCCCGCACCTCGGCGAGCACCACGCCCATCAGTGATCTCCTCCCGTCAGCTGGTCGAGCACGTGCGCCACCAGCGGCAACACCACCTCGACACCCTCGAGCGCGGCCCGCGGGCTGCCGGGCAGGTTCACCACCAGAGCACCCCCCACGCCGTCCACCGCGTCGACCACGCCGGCGATTCCCCTGGTCAGCGCGGCATGGACGGATTTCTCCGCGCCTGCCGACCGGAGCAGTTCCGCGACCCCCGGCAACTCCCGGTCCACGACCATCCGGGTGCCCTCCGGGGTGCGATCGCGCGGGCCGACGCCGGTTCCCCCGGTGGTCACGATCAGCCGCGCACCGGCATCGAGGGCCGCCAGCAGCGCCGCCTGCACGGCCTCGGCGCCGTCCGGCACGACGACGTTGTCCGCGTCGTGGCCGGCAGCGGCCAGAGCCTCGGCCACGGCCGGTCCGGAGACATCGGTGCGCACGCCGGCCGCGCAACGGTCGGACACGGTGATCACCCGGCACTTCGGCATGCGCCCACCCTAACCAGCCGGCCCGCCACGCTCACCAACCGGCTCACGGGTACAACCGCGGACCGCGACGACGGCGGATCGCCAGTCCGAAACGGGACAAACCTGACGCGCGATGCGCGAACCGCGCGGCCAGTACGCGGGCGGTTTCTACTGGTCAGCGCAACACCGGATGGTTGGAGGGTGTTGTGTCGGTGCCGGTGGGGGTGCGTCGGGAGGCGTTGGCGCTTGTTGCGGCGGGTCGGTCGGCTGGGGAGGCGGCTCGGGTGTTGGGTGTCGGCCGGATGTCGGTGTGTCGGTGGGCGAAGCTCGCCGGCATGACATTGCAGTCAGGACGACGGGGCGGGCTGGCGGAGTTGCGGCCGGCAACGCGTCCGTCTCATCCGGGACCGAGGCCGGTGCCCGGTGGCCCGTATGTCGATGAGAACGGTCGCTTGGACCTGACCGGCCGGACGGTGATCCAGGTCCGGTTGGGCGAGCAGCGGTCCTTTCGGCGGATCGCGGCCGAGATCGGTGTGGTGGTCTCGACGGTGTCTCGGGAGGTCGCCGCGCACGCCGTTGGCGGGTCGTATCGGGCCAAGCCGGCACATCGGGCGGCGTTGGCGGCGCGGGCTCGGCCCAAGCCGGGGAAGCTGGCCCCGGGCAGCCGGTTGCGGGCCGAGGTCGTGGCGGGGCTGAACAACAAGCAATCCCCTGAACAGATCGCTGGCCGGCTGAAGCGGGACCATCCCGGCGAGCACGATAGGC